>NZ_CAWOOJ010000017.1:0-222135 GCF_963883145.1 Escherichia sp. E4385 | reverse complement strand
TTATCGATCTGGTCGAATGCACGAGCAGCACCGCCGTAGGTTTTAGCCAGTACGGTGGTGATTGCAGCGGTCAGAGTAGTTTTACCGTGGTCAACGTGGCCGATAGTACCAACGTTAACGTGCGGTTTTGTACGTTCAAATTTTTCTTTAGACACGGCTATATTCCTTACTATAGTGCTCTCCCCTTCAGGAGAGAGCACGGGACTTTGGTATTAACCCTTAGGCTTATTTACCACGGGCTTCAATTACGGCCTGAGCAACGTTACTCGGCGCTTCATCATACTTCAGGAATTCCATGGTGTATGATGCACGACCTTTGGTCAGAGAACGCAGCTGAGTTGCGTATCCGAACATTTCAGACAGCGGTACTTCAGCGTGGATCTTAACGCCAGTAACTTCAGATTCCTGACCTTTGAGCATACCACGACGACGGCTCAAGTCACCGATAACGTCACCGGTGTTCTCTTCTGGAGTTTCTACTTCAACCTTCATGATCGGCTCAAGCAGAACTGGTTTCGCTTTCTTAAAGCCTTCTTTAAAGGCGATAGAAGCAGCCAGTTTAAACGCCAGTTCAGAGGAGTCAACGTCATGGTAAGAACCGAAGTGCAGACGAACACCCATGTCTACTACCGGGTAGCCTGCCAGCGGACCTGCTTTCAGCTGTTCCTGGATACCTTTATCAACGGCCGGGATGTATTCGCCAGGGATTACACCACCTTTAATGTCGTTGATGAACTCGTAGCCTTTCGGGTTTGAACCCGGCTCCAGCGGGTACATGTCGATAACAACATGACCATACTGACCACGACCACCAGACTGTTTCGCGTGTTTACCTTCAACATCGGTAACTTTCTGGCGGATAGTTTCACGGTAAGCAACCTGCGGTTTACCTACGTTCGCTTCAACGTTGAATTCACGCTTCATACGGTCAACGATGATGTCGAGGTGCAGTTCGCCCATACCCGCGATGATGGTCTGGTTAGATTCTTCGTCAGTCCATACACGGAAAGACGGGTCTTCTTTAGCCAGACGGCCCAGAGCCAGACCCATTTTTTCCTGGTCAGCTTTGGTTTTCGGTTCAACTGCGATGGAGATTACCGGCTCAGGGAATTCCATACGTTCCAGAATGATCGGCGCATCCGGGTCACACAGGGTGTCACCAGTGGTTACGTCTTTCAGACCGATTGCAGCAGCGATGTCGCCCGCGCGAACTTCTTTGATCTCTTCACGTTTGTTAGCGTGCATCTGAACGATACGACCGAAACGCTCACGTGCAGCTTTCACGGAGTTCAGTACGGTATCACCAGAGTTAACCACACCGGAGTAAACACGGAAGAAGGTCAGGTTACCAACAAACGGGTCGGTAGCGATTTTGAACGCCAGTGCAGAGAACGGCTCGTCATCACTTGCGTGACGTTCAGCCGGAGTGTCTTTACCGTCGTCCAGGATACCGTTGATCGCAGGTACGTCAACCGGGGATGGCAGGTAATCAATTACCGCATCCAGCATCGCCTGAACACCTTTGTTCTTGAACGCAGAACCACAGGTTACCAGGATGATTTCGTTGTTCAGAACGCGCTGACGCAGAGCACCTTTGATTTCTGCTTCAGTCAGTTCTTCACCACCCAGGTATTTTTCCATCAGCTCTTCAGAAGCTTCAGCTGCGGATTCGATCAGGTACTGGTGCCATTCGTTAGCCAGTTCAACCATGTCTGCCGGGATATCTTCGTATTCGAAGGTTACGCCCTGGTCAGCGTCGTTCCAGTTGATAGCTTTCATTTTCACCAGGTCAACAACACCGGTGAAATGTTCTTCAGCACCAATCGCCAGCTGCAGCGGAACCGGGTTCGCGCCCAGACGGGTTTTGATCTGGTTAACAACTTTCAGGAAGTTCGCACCCATGCGGTCCATTTTGTTAACGAACGCAATGCGCGGAACTTTATATTTGTTTGCCTGACGCCATACGGTTTCAGACTGCGGCTGAACACCACCAACTGCGCAGTAAACCATTACCGCACCATCGAGAACACGCATGGAACGTTCTACTTCGATTGTGAAGTCAACGTGCCCCGGGGTGTCGATGATGTTGATGCGATGCGGCTCATACTGCTTAGCCATACCAGACCAGAATGCAGTAGTTGCAGCGGAAGTGATGGTAATACCACGTTCCTGCTCCTGCTCCATCCAGTCCATGGTTGCAGCGCCGTCATGAACTTCACCGATTTTATGGTTTACACCGGTGTAGAACAGAATACGTTCGGTAGTAGTGGTTTTACCGGCGTCGATGTGCGCACTGATACCGATGTTACGGTAACGTGCGATGGGTGTTGTACGAGCCATTTGTTTCCTCGTTTATCTTTTAGGCGTTCAATTTAAGTAGCCCAAAGCGGGCTGCTTACTGGAAGCGCCCGCCTGGTGACTAAAACTCCGAAGGGATTACCAACGGTAGTGTGCGAACGCCTTGTTGGCTTCGGCCATACGGTGAACGTCTTCACGTTTCTTAACTGCAGTACCTTTGTTTTCTGCAGCATCGGAAAGTTCGTTCGCCAGGCGCAGAGCCATGGATTTATCACCGCGTTTACGAGCAGCTTCAACGATCCAACGCATTGCCAGAGCATTACGACGAACCGGACGGACTTCAACTGGTACCTGATAAGTAGAACCACCAACGCGGCGAGACTTAACTTCTACAGTCGGGCGCACGTTTTCGAGAGCTACTTCGAATGCTTCCAGTTCAGATTTACCAGAGCGCTGAGCCAGGGTCTCCAGCGCGCTGTATACGATAGATTCAGCAGTAGATTTTTTACCATCTACCATCAGGATATTTACAAATTTAGCCAGCAGTTCTGATCCGAACTTCGGATCCGGCAGAATTTTACGCTGACCAATGACGCGACGACGTGGCATGGAAATACTCCGTTGTTAATTCAGGATTGTCCAAAACTCTACGAGTTTAGTTTGACATTTAAGTTAAAACGTTTGGCCTTACTTAACGGAGAACCATTAAGCCTTAGGACGCTTCACGCCATACTTGGAACGAGCCTGCTTACGGTCTTTAACGCCGGAGCAGTCAAGCGCACCACGTACGGTGTGGTAACGAACACCCGGGAGGTCTTTAACACGACCGCCACGGATCAGGATCACGGAGTGCTCCTGCAGGTTGTGACCTTCACCACCGATGTAGGAAGTCACTTCGAAACCGTTAGTCAGACGAACACGGCATACTTTACGCAGTGCGGAGTTCGGTTTTTTAGGGGTGGTAGTATATACACGGGTACATACGCCACGTTTTTGCGGGCATGCTTCCAGCGCAGGCACGTTGCTTTTCGCAACTTTGCGAGCACGTGGTTTGCGTACCAGCTGGTTAACTGTTGCCATTAAATAGCTCCTGGTTTTAGCTTTTGCTTCGTAAACACGTAATAAAACGTCCTCACACAATATGAGGACGCCGAATTTTAGGGCGGTGTCGAAAAGGTGTCAAGAAATATACAACGATCCCGCCGTCACCAGGCCATCTGGCTGGTGTGCTTAACCGTAAGTCTGACGAAATCAGTATAGTCAATTGGGATGATATCGTTCGAAATTTGAGCACTCAAACCGCGGGCAATGAGGTCTTCGTTCAGGGCATAAACCTTAATGGGGGCATTACGCAGACTTTCAAGGTAGCGGTTGCCGTCAACTGCGGCAGTTACGCCATCCTGCAATAACAGCAGTTCGTCGCCCTCACTGAGCAGACGCAGCAGCGCAGGAAAATCTGTCAGCCAGGGTGAGCGATGTAATGTGTGCAGCATGTACGCCTCAAAATCTCAAAATAACATCGTAGTTGCCGAGTTCGCTGCGTAAGGCTTCTGCTTCAAGCGGCGTGGCTTCGACAACAAATGGTGTCTGCGGATCTAACCCGCGCTCGCGCAGAGAAGCCGCACAAACCCAGCACTGTTCAATGTCGTACAGATCCAACAATTTAAAAGTGGCAATGTAATCACGCGCCAGCACCGCATCGGGCTTTTGTCCTGGCAGAAGCTGAAAAACGCCATCGGCGATAAAGAAGACGGCGAGATCGTCAGTTAAAGCGGAAGTTGCCAGTAAAGCATCTAATCCCTCACGACCAGCCGCGGTGCCATGAGGCGCAGTAGAAAAGACAAACGCTATTCGTTTCATCAGAACTGTACCACCCTGTCACAGGTTAGCGAGGCTTCTGCCAGAGCGCCAAGTCCGCTTAAGGTAAATCCCGGCTGAAGGTTTGACGAGGCCAGCCCCAGTCTTCCTGCTTCAGTTTCATCGACGATACCGCGGCGTAACGCTGCCGCTACGCAGATATTCAGTGCCACACCATGTTGCGCATTCAACTGTTGCCAGCCGCGCACAAGGTCAAATTCGTCGCTTGCCGGTGAGGTCAATTGGTTAGCGTTATAGACCCCTTCCCGGTAGAAAAAGACGCTACTCAACTCATGGCCTTCTGCTATCAGCGCCTGTGCAAACTGAAAAGCACTACTCGCCTGTTGCGTTCCGTATGCTGGCCCGGTCACCACGATGGCAAAACGCATTACTTATCTTGCCCCTGGAAATCACCGCTCTTGAACTGACGGATATAGAGATAAACAGTATGTTTGGAGATGTTGAGACGATCAGCAACCTGGTTGATCGCATCTTTGATATCGAAAATGCCTTTCTCGTAAAGATTCAACACGATTTGACGATTTTTGGCGTTATTAGAAACATTACGATCGGCGTTCACTTCTTCAATGGTGAACTCCAGTGTTTGGGTAACCAGATCTTCAACCGAAGACGCAAAGTTGACACTTGAACCGACGTCCGGGGTTTCTGGCGGCACAAAAGTGCTCATAATCTGCGAGAAGGGAACATCAAGATTCATATTGATGCACAGCAGACCAATTACACGCTGTTCGCGGTTACGAATCGCGATGGTCAGGGACTTCATTAATACGCCGCTTTTGGCGCGAGTAAAGTAGCATTTAGAAACGCTGCTATCCGCTCCCGTCATGTCGTGCAGCATACGCAGTGCCAGATCGGTAATTGGCGAGCCAATCTTCCGGCCTGTATGTTCGCCGTTGGCAATACGAATGGCTGAACATTTTAAATCCTGCAAAGAGTGCAAAACGATTTCACAGTGGGAACCAATGAGCATCGCTAACCCGTCCACCACCGCTTCGTAGGATTTCAGAATATCAAAATCGGTCTGGTCGAAAGGACGTTGATCCAGTAAATCCAACTCACTGGTTTCGTTGGTTAAAAGCGACCTGGACATGAAAAAAAACACTCCTTTTCAGGAGCCTGTCGTTAACTTTTCAGGGCAGGCTCATTAATGATGCGGGTAATTAAATTAATACAGCGGAGGTTCCGCTTTCCAGCACTAATTATATCCGGCCTGCAATAAAAAAACCGCCGCCTGGTCAGGCGGCGGTTTTTAATGCTTATTTTTTAGCAGAATCTGCTGCTTTAGCATCTGCTTCTGGCTTCGTATCAGCCTTCGGTGCTGGTTTCACGTCCAGCAGTTCTACGTCAAATACCAGAGTAGAGTTCGGTGGGATCCCCGGAACGCCCGCTTTGCCGTAAGCCAGCTCTGGTGGAATAACCAGTTTGATCTTACCGCCTTTCTTGATGTTCTTCAGACCTTCAGTCCAGCCAGGGATCACGCCGTCCAGACGGAACGAGAGCGGTTCACCACGGGTGTATGAGTTATCGAACTCTTTACCGTCGATCAGCGTACCTTTGTAGTTCACCACTACAGTATCGCTGTCTTTCGGTGCTTCGCCTTTACCGGCTTCTACTACCTGATAAACCAGGCCAGTTGAAGAGGTTTTTACACCTTTCTCTTTGGCAAATTTCTCGCGGTACTCTTTACCTTTCGCTTCGTTATCAGCAGCATCTTTTTCCATCTTCGCCTGAGCGGAGGACTTCACGCGTGCTTCAAACGCTTGCAGAGTCTGTTCGATCTCTTGATCGGAGAGTTTGCTTTTATCAGCAAATGCATCCTGAACACCCGCGATTAGCTGATCTTTATCCAGTTTGATGCCCAGCTTTTCTTGTTCTTTCAGAGAATTGTCCATGTAACGACCGAGCGAAGCACCCAGCGCGTAAGCTGATTTCTGATCGTCATTTTTGAACGCTGCTTTGCTGTCAGCAGTTGCAGTTGGTTTCGCCGCTTCGGCAGCAAAAGTGATTGGTGCATGCAGGGCAACGGCCATTGTGGTCGCCAGCAGCGTTACTTTAAACAGTGATTTCATCCATATCTCCAGGATCGGGGCATCTCACCCCTGGGTTAACTATTATCAGAAAGGTACTATAAAACGTTGTCGAACAAATCTACATACAGATACGCCCTATTATCATCTATTTTCAGACTCTTTTTGTTTAAATTAGTTTCGATGACTGCGAAATGAGTGCTGTCTCGGGCAGCAAAGTTAAGTAGAATCCGCAGCGACCATTCGACAAAAGAGGTGAATCATGCAGGATTTAACTTTGGAAGCACGCCTGGCAGAACTGGAGAGCCGGCTGGCTTTTCAGGAAATCACCATTGAAGAACTGAACGTCACGGTGACCGCTCATGAAATGGAGATGGCGAAACTGCGCGATCATCTGCGTCTGCTGACCGAGAAGTTAAAAGCCAGCCAGCCGTCGAACATCGCGTCGCAGGCTGAAGAAACGCCACCGCCGCATTATTGAGGCGTAAAAAAAGCGGGGATTCCCCGCTTTTTTGTCACTTTTTCGGTATTAGTGGCAACCGCAACCGCCGTTACCTTTACCGCCACAGCAGCCTTCGCCACCGTGTTCATGACCGTGATCGTGGCCATGACCGCCGCAGCAACCGTCGTGGTCGTGATCGTGGTGATGATCGTGCGCACCGTGAACGTGACCATGAGCCAGTTCTTCTTCAGTCGCTTCGCGAATCGCCACAACTTCAACGTTGAATTTCAGATTCTGACCAGCCAGCATGTGGTTACCGTCAACCACAACGTGATCGTCTTCAACCGCAGTAATTTCAACCGGTACTGGACCCTGGTCGGTTTCAGCCAGGAAGCGCATACCTACCTGCAGTTCATCAACGCCCATAAATACGTCTTTAGGAACGCGCTGCACCAGGTTTTCGTCGTACTGACCGTAAGCGTCGTTCGCGCCAACAGCGACATCAAATTTGTCGCCAACTTCATGACCTTCCAGCGCTGTTTCCAGGCCAGAGATCAGGGAACCGTGACCATGCAGATAGTCCAGCGGCGCACTCACCGGAGACTCATCAACCAACACACCGTCTTCTGTACGTACCTGATAGGCCAGGCTGACCACCAGGTCTTTTGCTACTTTCATGATATCTCCTGAGCATGGGAAGAATAGTGGCGCAGATTGTAGCGGAATTCTGCAGCCGTGTACTCACTAGCTTAAAAAAACTCGGCGCATATCGCTAGTCCGGATGAAAAATCCCGATCACTTGTTCATCTTTGCGAACGTGATCGCGGGCTTCTTTGTCTGCTTCTCGCATCTGATGTCCGCACTTAACACATTCAACAATATCAATATTATTTTCGCGCCACATCGCCATTGAATCCTGTGCCTGACAGGCAGGGCATTTTGCGCCCGCAATAAAACGTTTTCGGATTGCCATCTTTACCCTCTACTCAAATTCATCCCAGCCGTCCAGCTGGCGTCGTTCTTGTTGCATCTCACGCTGGAAAATCTCTTCCAGTTCGCGTCGGGCTTCCCTGGCGCGAGAAATTTGTACGGTATCGGCATGCATCGGGATAAGCTCCCGCAGCATACGCATATCCAGGCGACGAAAATGCAGCTGCGCCCGCTGTGCCTGATGCGGGTGCATCCCAAGCGTAACCAGCGTTTTGCGCCCCAGCTCTAACGCACTGGAGAATGTCTCACGGGAAAACTGCGTCACCCCTGCCTGTAATAACTCATGCGCTTCCACACGTCCGCGTGCTCGCGCAAGAATATGCAAATGCGGGAAGTGTTGCTGGCAAATCTCCACCAGCTTCATGGTGTCTTCCGGCTCGTTACAGGTAATGACAATAGACTCTGCGGCCTCTGCACCCGCAGAACGTAAAAGATCTACCTGCGTGGCGTCACCGTAATAAACTTTGTAGCCATATTTACGCATCAGGTTAACAGCGCTGATATCCCGCTCCAGCACAGTAATGCGCATTTTATTTGCCATCAGCAAACGACCAATCACCTGACCAAAACGCCCAAAGCCCACGACAATGACCTGCGGTTTATCATCGTTGACCCACGGTTTTTCGTCTTCTTCTTCCGGTCCGTTAAACTGGCGGGATAGCCATTTATCCACCAGCTTCATCAGCAGCGGCGTGGTCATCATGGAAAGCGTCACCGTCACCAGCAACAGCGCCATCTGGTCGCCCTGGAATAAGCGTTGTGAAGAAGCGGTAGAAAAGAGTACAAAGGCAAACTCACCACCCTGACTCAATACACCAGCAAACTGCATTCGCTCTGAGCTACGCACGCCATACAGTCGCGCCAGTAGATACAGCACGAGAATTTTCACCGCCACCAGCACAACCACGCTTATCACTACCCACAACAGATGGGTATAAAGCACCCCGAGGTTGAGCGACATCCCGACCGAGATAAAAAATAGCCCGAGCAGCAACCCCTTAAACGGATCGATTGCCGTTTCCAGTTCATGGCGATATTCACTTTCCGCCAGCAGCACGCCTGCAATAAACGTACCGAGCGCCATCGACAGTCCCAGCGCATCCATAAACAATGCGGAACCCAACACCAGCAGCAGCGTCGCGGCGGTGAACACTTCCCGCACGCCAGAAGCTGCAATAAAGCGGAATACCGGACGCAGTAAATAGCGCCCGCCAATCAGCATGCCGACAAACGCCAGCACCTTCATGCCGATTTTCATCCAGTCGAAATGTTCATCTGCTGACCCCGCCAACAACGGCACTAACGCCAGTGCCGGGATCACCGCCAGATCCTGAAACAGTAACACCGAGAAGCCTAACTGGCCGGATTCGCTGCGATTCATCCCTTTTTCGCGCATCAATTGCAACGCCATTGCAGTTGAAGACATCGCAAGGCCAATGCCACCGACCACCGCCGCCTGCCAGGCGAAATCCGTCAGCATCAATAATCCCGCCAGCAACGCCGCGCTTAACAGCACCTGTGCCGCGCCTACGCCAAAAATCGAACGCCGCAGTTGCCAAAGTTTGGAGGGATTCAACTCCAGGCCGATGATAAACATCAGGAATACCACGCCAAGCTCTGAAAAATGGAGGATCTCATCGACGTCGCTAATAAACCCCAGTCCCCACGGGCCAATTGCAATCCCTGCCAGCAAATATCCCAACACAGCGCCAATACCCAGCCGCGATGCCAACGGCACCGCAGCCACCGCCGCGAAGAGAAACAGTACTCCTGCGAGTAAAAAATCGGAACCTTCCATCAGCGGCCTCCTGGAGACAGTGGATTTGCCAGCCAGTCACCGTAGGCTCTGGCGTGGCTCGCCAGCTCCTGTGCGCTTTGCCGTCTCGCCCAGTAAATAATGATGGGGCTTAACCAATGCATCCGGCACATGCCCGCCGCCAGTTCAAAGGGGCGCAGAACATCGCTCATCGGGTAGCGATTCAATGCGTCATAACGGTAAGCACTTTCCGGCTCGCCGGTGGTAATCACGCTACGCCAGTACTTTCCCGCCAGTTGGTTTCCCCCCGGCCCGCTGGCAAAACCACGACTTAATACCCGGTCCAGCCACTCTTTCAGTAGCGCCGGGCAGCTATAGGTATAAAGAGGATGCTGAAAGACAATCACCTCGTGCTCGCGCAGTAATGCCTGCTCACGGGGGATATCAATAAAAAAATCGGGATAGTGCGCGTAAAGGTCGTGCACGGTAACATTGCTGAGCTGCGTGGCCGGTTTAAGCAGGACCCGGTTTGCCACCGAGTCCTGAGATTCCGGATGGGCATACAGCAGCAAAACTTTCGCTGGCTGAGACATCATCCCCCTCCCGGTATGGTTTTTGTGTATAGTCGCTGTTTTGGGCTACCATTGCGCCCGGTGCGGCAGCTCGCCCATACATTACATTATCATAATGATAAGTTAACATAGTCTGAACATACGGCGCCTTATGATTGTTTTCTCCTCGTTACAAATTCGTCGCGGCGTGCGCGTCCTGCTGGATAATGCCACCGCCACCATCAACCCCGGGCAGAAAGTCGGCCTGGTGGGTAAAAACGGCTGTGGTAAATCTACCCTGCTGGCATTGCTGAAAAATGAAATCAGCGCCGACGGCGGCAGCTACACCTTTCCGGGAAGCTGGCAACTGGCGTGGGTGAATCAGGAAACGCCGGCGTTACCGCAAGCGGCGCTGGAATATGTCATTGATGGCGACCGTGAATATCGCCAACTGGAAGCGCAGCTACACGACGCCAACGAACGTAACGACGGGCATGCCATCGCGACCATTCACGGCAAGCTGGACGCTATCGACGCATGGAGTATTCGCTCCCGCGCCGCCAGCCTGCTGCACGGCCTCGGTTTCAGCAATGAACAACTGGAGCGCCCGGTGAGTGATTTCTCCGGTGGCTGGCGTATGCGTCTTAACCTTGCCCAGGCGCTGATTTGCCGTTCAGACTTGCTGCTGCTCGACGAACCGACTAACCACCTCGATCTCGATGCCGTTATCTGGCTGGAAAAATGGCTGAAGAGCTATCAGGGCACGCTGATCCTGATCTCTCACGACCGCGACTTCCTCGATCCGATAGTGGATAAAATTATTCATATCGAACAACAAAGCATGTTCGAGTACACCGGCAACTACAGTTCGTTTGAAGTACAGCGCGCCACCCGTCTGGCGCAGCAACAAGCAATGTATGAAAGCCAGCAGGAACGCGTAGCGCATCTGCAAAGTTATATCGACCGTTTCCGTGCCAAAGCCACCAAAGCGAAGCAGGCCCAGAGCCGCATTAAGATGCTCGAGCGTATGGAGCTGATTGCCCCGGCGCACGTCGACAACCCGTTCCGCTTTAGCTTCCGCGCGCCGGAAAGCCTGCCAAATCCGTTACTGAAGATGGAAAAAGTCAGTGCGGGCTATGGCGATCGCATTATTCTCGACTCAATAAAACTGAATCTGGTCCCCGGTTCGCGCATTGGTCTGCTAGGTCGCAATGGCGCGGGTAAATCGACATTAATCAAACTGTTAGCCGGTGAACTTGCGCCTGTCAGCGGTGAAATTGGTCTGGCGAAAGGGATCAAACTCGGCTACTTCGCCCAGCATCAACTGGAATACCTGCGCGCCGACGAATCGCCTATTCAACATCTGGCACGTTTAGCGCCGCAGGAGCTGGAGCAAAAACTGCGTGACTACCTGGGCGGTTTTGGTTTCCAGGGCGATAAAGTGACTGAAGAGACGCGCCGTTTCTCCGGTGGTGAAAAAGCCCGCCTGGTGCTGGCATTAATTGTCTGGCAGCGCCCGAATCTGCTGCTGCTCGACGAACCGACCAACCACCTTGACCTCGACATGCGCCAGGCACTCACCGAAGCATTGATCGAGTTTGAAGGCGCGCTGGTTGTCGTCTCGCACGACCGTCATTTGCTGCGTTCCACCACTGACGATCTCTATCTGGTTCACGATCGTAAAGTCGAACCGTTCGACGGCGATCTGGAAGATTATCAACAGTGGTTGAGCGACGTACAAAAGCAGGAAAACCAGACCGACGACGCGCCAAAAGAGAACGCGAACAGCGCCCAGGCACGTAAAGATCAGAAGCGTCGGGAAGCGGAGCTGCGTGCGCAAACCCAGCCACTGCGTAAAGAGATTGCCCGTCTGGAAAAAGAGATGGAGAAGCTGAACTCGCAACTGGCGCAGGCGGAAGAAAAATTGGGCGACAGCGAACTGTACGACCAGAGCCGTAAAGCGGAACTGACCGCCTGCCTGCAACAACAAGCGAGCGCTAAATCCGGGCTGGAAGAGTGCGAAATGGCATGGCTGGAGGCCCAGGAGCAGCTTGAGCAGATGCTGCAGGAAGGCCAAAGCAACTGATGGCACAGATAACGACGACCGATGCCAATGAATTCAGCAGTAGTGCTGAATTCATCCCTATGCGCGGTTTCAGCAATTGCCATCTACAAACCATGCTGCCGCGTCTGTTTCGTCGTCAGGTGAAATTCACTCCGCACTGGCAGCGGCTGGAGTTGCCCGACGGCGATTTTGTTGATCTCGCGTGGAGTGAAGATCCCACACAAGCGCAGCATAAACCGCGTCTGGTGGTGTTTCATGGTCTGGAAGGCAGTCTCAATAGCCCTTACGCCCACGGCTTGGTTGATGCGGCGAAAAAGCGCGGCTGGCTGGGTGTGGTGATGCATTTTCGCGGATGCAGCGGTGAACCTAATCGCATGCACCGCATTTACCATTCGGGCGAAACCGAAGACGCCAGTTGGTTTTTACGCTGGCTGCAACGTGAGTTTGGTCATGCGCCAACGGCGGCCGTCGGCTATTCGCTCGGCGGTAATATGCTGGCTTGCCTGCTGGCCAAAGAAGGTAATGATGTCCCGATTGATGCGGCGGTGATTGTCTCCGCGCCGTTTGTGCTGGAAGCCTGTAGTTACCATATGGAAAAGGGCTTTTCCCGCGTTTATCAGCGTTATTTGCTGAACCTGCTAAAAGCCAATGCGGCGCGCAAGCTGGCGGCCTACCCCGGTACGCTACCGATTAATCTCGCGCAGTTAAAATCGGTACGTCGCATCCGTGAATTTGACGATCTGATCACCGCCAGAATTCACGGCTACGCCGACGCTATCGACTATTATCGTCAGTGTAGCGCCATGCCGATGCTGAACCGGATCGCCAAACCGACGCTGATTATTCACGCCAAAGACGATCCGTTTATGGATCACCAGGTGATCCCGAAACCGGAAAATCTTCCTCCGCAAGTAGAGTATCAACTGACCGAACATGGGGGTCATGTTGGTTTTATTGGCGGTACATTACTTCACCCGCAAATGTGGCTGGAGTCACGCATTCCTGACTGGTTAACAACGTATCTGGAGGCGAAATCATGTTGATTCCCTGGCAAGACATCTCCCCTGAAACGCTGGAAAATTTAATTGAAAGCTTTGTGTTACGTGAAGGCACCGATTATGGTGAACAAGAGCGTACGCTTGAACAGAAAGTCGCCGACGTCAAACGCCAGCTACAGTGCGGAGAAGCGGTACTGGTCTGGTCGGAACTGCACGAGACGGTCAATATCATGCCGCGCAGTCAGTTTCGCGAATAACCTGCAACCGTCGGCGGACGAAATAATAATGATAGCCAAGTCATGGAGTTACTATGTCTGCCAAACATCCGGTCATTGCGGTAACAGGATCCAGCGGCGCGGGGACTACCACCACCAGCCTCGCGTTTCGTAAAATATTCGCCCAGTTAAATCTGCAAGCCGCCGAGGTGGAAGGCGACAGTTTTCACCGCTACACCCGCCCGGAAATGGACATGGCGATCCGCAAAGCGCGCGACGCCGGGCGGCATATCAGCTACTTCGGTCCCGAAGCCAACGACTTCGGCCTGCTGGAACAGACCTTTATTGAATACGGCCAGAGCGGCAAAGGGAAATCTCGCAAATATCTGCATACCTACGACGAAGCCGTACCGTGGAATCAGGTACCGGGGACATTCACCCCCTGGCAACCTTTACCGGAACCCACCGATGTACTGTTTTATGAAGGTTTACACGGCGGCGTGGTCACACCACAACATAACGTCGCGCAGCATGTGGATTTACTGGTTGGCGTAGTGCCTATCGTTAACCTGGAGTGGATTCAAAAACTCATCCGCGACACCAGCGAGCGCGGGCACTCACGAGAAGCGGTGATGGACTCTGTAGTGCGTTCAATGGAAGACTATATCAACTACATCACGCCGCAGTTTTCCCGCACCCATCTTAACTTCCAGCGCGTTCCCACCGTCGACACTTCAAACCCGTTCGCGGCAAAAGGCATTCCATCGCTGGATGAAAGCTTTGTGGTGATCCATTTTCGTAATCTGGAAGGGATTGATTTCCCCTGGCTACTGGCGATGTTGCAGGGCTCATTCATTTCCCACATCAATACATTAGTGGTGCCGGGCGGCAAAATGGGTCTGGCAATGGAGTTAATTATGCTGCCGCTGGTGCAACGACTGATGGAAGGGAAGAAAATCGAGTAGCGCCGCTAATAAGCCGGATAAAATACTATCCGGCGTCACAACGGGGTAGTTAAATCACGCGGCGACCACTTCATACGAGTGGGTAATATTCACGGCTTTTTCCAGCATCAGCGCCACTGAACAATATTTCTCAGCAGAGAGATCCACCGCACGCGCAACCGCTGCGTCCTTCAGGTCGCGACCGGTGACGATAAAATGCAAATTGATATGGGTAAACAGGCGCGGAGCCTCTTCGCGGCGTTCAGAGGTTAGTTTTACTTCACAATCAACCACATCCTGACGCCCTTTTTGCAGGATAGAAACCACATCAATGGCGCTACAGCCACCCGCCGCCATCAGCACCATTTCCATCGGACTTGGCGCTTTATCGCCAGAGTTGCCATCCATTAAAATCTGGTGACCAGAGGCGGATTCACCCAAAAAAGTTAACCCTTCAACCCACTTCACACGCGCTTGCATAATCGGAACTCCATTGCGTCAATTTTCCTGACAGAGTACGCGTACTGACCAAATCGCGCAACGGAAGGCGACCTGGGTCATGCTGAAGCGAGACACCAGGAGACACAGAGCGAAAGCTATGCTAAAACAGTCAGGATGCTACAGTAATACATTGATGTACTGCATGTATGTAAAGGACGTCACATTACCGTGCAGTTCAGTTGATAGCCCCTTCCCAGGTAGCGGGAAGCACATTTCGGCAACCCAGAGACAGCGGCGTTTTCTGGCTCTGGAGAAAGCTTATAACAGAGGATAACCGCGCATGGTGCTTGGCAAACCGCAAACAGACCCGACTCTCGAATGGTTCTTGTCTCATTGCCACATTCATAAGTATCCATCCAAGAGCACGCTTATTCACCAGGGTGAAAAAGCGGAAACGCTGTACTACATCGTTAAAGGCTCTGTGGCAGTGCTGATCAAAGACGAGGAGGGTAAAGAAATGATCCTCTCCTATCTGAATCAGGGTGATTTTATTGGCGAATTGGGCCTGTTTGAAGAAGGCCAGGAACGTAGCGCATGGGTACGTGCAAAAACCGCCTGTGAAGTAGCTGAAATTTCCTACAAAAAATTTCGTCAATTAATTCAGGTTAACCCGGATATTCTGATGCGCCTCTCCGCGCAGATGGCGCGTCGTCTGCAAGTCACTTCAGAGAAAGTAGGCAACCTCGCTTTCCTCGACGTTACAGGTCGCATCGCGCAGACGCTGCTGAATCTGGCGAAACAACCCGATGCCATGACTCACCCGGACGGTATGCAAATTAAAATTACCCGTCAGGAAATCGGTCAGATTGTCGGCTGTTCTCGTGAAACCGTGGGGCGCATTCTGAAGATGCTGGAAGATCAGAACCTGATCTCCGCACACGGGAAAACCATCGTCGTTTACGGCACCCGTTAACCCCATCGGAGTGGCGCGTTACCTGGTAGCGCGCCATTTTGTTTAAACCGATGTGGCGCAGACTGATTTATCATCCTGATATCAACTATGCACTACGACAAACACTGGTGCTATGTTTGCCCGTGGCCGTTGGTCTGTTGTTTGGCGAATTAAGACTCGGCCTGCTGTTTTCACTCGTCCCTGCCTGTTGCAACATTGCGGGGCTTGATACCCCCCATAAACGTTTTTTCAAACGCTTGATTATTGGCGCGTCGCTGTTTGCTACCTGTAGCTTATTGACACAGCTGCTGTTGGAAAAAGATATCCCCCTACCCTTTCTGCTGACCGGGTTAACGCTGGTACTTGGCGTCACTGCCGAGCTTGGGCCATTACACGCAAAATTGCTTCCTGCATCGCTGCTGGCTGCCATTTTTACCCTCAGTTTGGCGGGATATATGCCGGTATGGGAGCCATTGCTCATTTATGCGTTAGGCACACTCTGGTACGGGCTGTTTAACTGGTTTTGGTTCTGGATCTGGCGCGAACAACCCCTACGCGAATCACTTAGTCTGCTCTACCGTGAACTGGCTGATTACTGTGAAATCAAATACAGTCTGCTCACTCAGCATACCGATCCCGAAAAAGCGCTCCCGCCACTACTGGTACGCCAGCAAAAAGCGGTCGATTTAATTACCCAGTGCTATCAGCAAATGCACATGCTTTCCGCGCAAAATAATACTGACTACAAGCGGATGTTGCGCATTTTCCAGGAAGCTCTGGATTTACAGGAACATATTTCGGTCAGTTTGCATCAACCTGAAGAGGTGCAAAAGCTGGTCGAGCGTAGCCATGCGGAGGAAGTTATCCGCTGGAATGCGCAAACCATCGCTGCTCGCCTGCGCGTGCTGGCTGATGACATTCTTTACCATCGCCTGCCGACGCGTTTTACGATGGAGAAGCAAATTGGTGCACTGGAGAAAATCGCCCGCCAACACCCGGATAACCCCGTGGGGCAATTCTGCTACTGGCACTTCAGCCGCATCGCTCGTGTGCTGCGTACCCAGAAACCGCTCTATGCCCGCGATCTGCTGGCGGATAAACAGCGGCGGATGCCATTACTTCCGGCGCTGAAAAGTTATCTTTCATTGAAATCTCCGGCACTGCGCAATGCCGGGCGACTCAGTGTGATGTTGAGCGTCGCCAGCCTGATGGGCACCGCGCTGCATCTGCCGAAGTCGTATTGGATCCTGATGACGGTGTTGCTGGTGACACAAAATGGTTACGGCGCGACCCGTCTGAGGATTGTGAATCGCTCCGTGGGAACCGTGGTCGGATTAATCATTGCGGGCGTGGCGCTGCACTTTAAAATTCCCGAAGGTTACACCCTGACGCTGATGCTGTTTACCACCCTCGCCAGCTACCTGATATTGCGCAAAAACTACGGCTGGGCAACGGTCGGCTTTACCATTACTGCGGTGTATACCCTGCAACTGTTGTGGCTGAACGGCGAGCAATACATCATTCCGCGTCTTATCGATACCATTATTGGTTGTTTGATTGCCTTCGGTGGCACGGTATGGCTGTGGCCGCAGTGGCAGAGCGGGTTATTGCGTAAGAACGCCCATGATGCTTTAGAAACCTACCAGGAAGCGATTCGTCTGATCCTGAGTAAAGATCCGCAACCAACACCACTGGCCTGGCAGCGAATGCGGGTGAATCAGGCACATAACACTCTGTATAACTCATTGAATCAGGCGATGCAGGAACCCGCGTTTAACAGCCATTATCTGGCTGACATGAAACTGTGGGTAACACATAGTCAGTTTATTGTTGAACATATTAATGCCATGACCACGCTGGCGCGAGAACACCGGACATTACCACAGGAGCTGGCGCAAGAGTATTTGCAGTCTTGTGAAATCGCTATTCAACGCTGTCAACAGCGGCTGGAATATGACGAGCCGGGCGGGTCTGGTGACGCCAATATCATAGACGCGCCAGAGATGCTGCCGCACGAAGGCGCGGCTGGTACCCTGGAACAGCATTTACAACGGGTTATTGGCCATCTGAACACCATGCACACCATATCGTCGATGGCGTGGCGTCAGCGACCGCATCACGGGATTTGGTTGAGTCGCAAGTTGCGGGATTCGAAGGCGTAATCAATTCATTGCCAGAAGCGACATCTTTTGCCTGATGCGACGATGACGCGTCTTATTTACGCCCCGACCACCTTCGCCACCGCGTGGGCGAAACGTTGCATCCCTTCATCGATATCCGCATCATCCACCACCAGCGATGGCGCAAAACGCATCACATCCGGCCCAGCGTTCAGCACCATTACGCCAGCCTCGGCACCCGCATAAAGAAAATCACGCGCCTGACCTTTGTACTGAGGTTTTAGCTCCGCGCCAATCAACAACCCCATGCCGCGAATATCGCTAAACACATCAAACTGCTGATCGATCTTCTGCAAATGGTCAACAAAACGCTGGCGTTTCGCCTGAATGCCTTCCAGCACTTCAGGGGTATTGATGATATCAAATGCCGCACCCGCGACTGCACAGGCCAGTGGATTACCGCCATAGGTGGAACCGTGAGAACCAGGATGAAACGCTGAAGCAATCTCCGCCGTGGTCAGCATGGCGCTAATCGGGAAGCCGCCGCCCAGGGCTTTCGCAGAGGTCAAAATATCTGGCGTCACGCCGTAGTGCATATAGGCAAACAAATCGCCAGTCCGCCCCATTCCACACTGCACTTCATCAAACACCAGCAAGGCATGATGCTGATCGCACAACTCACGCAAGCCCTGCAAAAACGCTGGCGTCGCCGCCGTCACGCCGCCCTCACCCTGAATAGGCTCAACCACCACCGCGCAGGTATGGTCATCCATCACCGCTTTCACTGCGTGAAGATCATTAAAAGGCACGTGGATAATATCTGCCGGTTTCGGCCCAAAGCCGTCGGAATATTTTGGCTGCCCGCCCACAGAAACGGTAAACAACGAGCGACCATGAAAGGCGCTATGGAAGGCGATGATTTTGGTTTTAAACGGACTATGACGCACGCAGGCGTAGTGACGCGCCAGTTTAAAAGCGGTTTCGTTGGCTTCCGTACCGGAGTTCATAAACACCACGCGTTCGGCAAACGTCGCCTCAATCAGTTTACGCCCAAGACGCAGCGCCGGTTCATTGGTGAAAACGTTGCTGATATGCCACAGAGTTTCCCCCTGGGTTTTTAACGCTTCCACCAGCGCCGGATGGCAATGGCCTAACGCCGTTACCGCAATCCCGCCCGCGAAATCGACATACTCTTTGCCTTGCTGATCCCAGACTCGGCTGCCCTGACCTTTTACCGGAATAAACTCTGCCGGAGCATAAATCGGCAGAATCACTTCATCGAAAGTCGCGCGTGTAATTGCTATTTGTTCAATTGCCATCTCATGATCACCCTGTTACGCATAAATCAATGTGAAATTATAATCACAAAATATGCATAAAAAATCACTTGATAGCAATCAGAAATCAGCGATGCAGGAAATTAGCCAGCAGTTGATGTCCTTGTTCGCTAAGAATACTTTCTGGATGGAACTGCACACCTTCCAGATCCCACTGGCGATGGCGAATCCCCATAATCTCCCCGGTTTCGCTCCAGGCCGTCACGTCAAAGCACGCTGGTAATGAGTCAGGTTCCACCACCAGCGAATGGTAGCGCGTCACAGTGAGTGGATTCGCTAGCCCCAGGAATACGCCCTCACCGTTATGTGTAATCGGCGAGGTTTTGCCGTGCATGACCTTTGCGGCGCGCACAACTTTGCCACCAAAAGCCTGTGCCATCGCCTGATGACCGAGGCAGACGCCAAGGATCGGCAAGCGCCCGGCATAGTGACGAATAACGTCAAGGGAGATCCCGGCTTCATCTGGCGTACAGGGGCCGGGTGATATGACAATTTTTTGTGGTTTAAGGGCGTCAATATCCGCCAACGTCAACGCATCGTTGCGCTTAACCAGCACATCGGCCCCCAGTTCACAAAAGTACTGGTAGAGGTTCCAGGTAAAAGAATCGTAGTTATCAATAAGCAGGATCATGGCGGCTCCGGTACGAAAGAACCGCGCTATTTTACTCAGATTCCCCGGCTTCGCTTACCACTTTGCTAAATATCATCTGCAGCGCGGTAAGATCACCCATTGCCCCACTCTGATTCGCCTGATTCCAGGCCTCTTCACCAATACCTTGCCAGTTCAGTTGATATCCGGCATGAATCGCCAGTTGTTCGAAGAAGATCCGCTGCGCCAGACCGCTTCCCGCACGGAATGGATGCAGAACGTTGATTTCACAATAGTAGTGCGCCAGCCGCTCGACGAACTTCGCTTTCTCCAGGCCAACCAGATAACCTTCTTCCTCCAGATCCTGCATCAGGGCATTGCCCTCTTTTTCGATATAGGCAAAGTGGCAGAACGGCGTATCGCCCTGATAAATATCGACTTCGCGTAGTTGCCCCGCCCAGTCGAAAATATCCTGATAAAGCTGGCGATGAATAGCGCGCAAATGCGGTAAACCGCGCACCAGCGGACCAAGCTCAATGGCCGCAGCACGCAGCGCCGTCATTTCGTAAGCAGCCTGTTCCAGCCGCTGCTGCTGGCGGATATTCAACCGATTACGCATGATATCAAGGCCAGGATAAAGATACGGATCGCGCCCTTCGCCGAATTTATCGCTCATAGTGCCTCCTCAGCTCTTCAAGGCGTGCTAAAGCCTCTGCGGCAGTAAGAGTGACTAATGGCATCTCGACGCCTTCAAGGCGGCGGCTGGCCTGGAAATTACGATTACGCTGAAGCTCCCAGAGACGGGACTTTTGCTTATCGGTGAGTTTCTTCACTTGATGCCTCCCTGAACGTGTCCGTTTGCCACAAGTATAAGCGGCAAATCCAGGTTACGCCGGGAGAGCAGAGGCGCGGGCAAGATTACCCGCGCGAGAAATCATTACGGCAGGACTTTAGCGGAAAGGATAACTACCGGTTTTGACGGCACATTCTGGTACGGGCCAACATCATGGGTTGGGACCTGGGAAATCTTGTCAGCAACATCCATGCCTTTCACCACTTTGCCAAATACCGCGTAACCGAAATCACGCTGACCGTGGTCGAGGAAGGCGTTATCGGCAACGTTGATAAAGAACTGGCTGGTGGCGCTGTCTTTGTCGGCGGTACGCGCCATCGCGATGGTGCCACGGGTGTTACGCAGACCGTTATCAGCCTCATTTTTGATCGGCGGATTCGGTTTTTTCTGCTGCATCTGCTCGGTAAATCCACCACCCTGAATCATAAAGCCCGGGATCACCCGGTGAAAAGTGGTGTTGTTATAAAAGCCGCTGTTCACATAATCGACGAAATTTTGCACTGATACTGGCGCTTTCTGGCTATCCAGCTCCAGTTCGATATTACCAGCAGAGGTTGTTAACAATACGTGCGGATCCCCTTTCGCTGCCATTGCTTCAGGTGAGAGAGCAGAAAGAGCGAAAACAGCTACAACAGCTGCCAGGGTCGATTTGAACATGAGATTTCCTTAACAGAGCAGAAAAAAAGCAAGTGGAGAGATTCTAAATAGCCTTCAATGACAAGGCCATTCCTTTACCTAATTTTACGCACTTGAAATATATGTAACCTGATGATCACGTATATTTCGTGATGAGAATCACTTTAAATATTGCAAATTAGCAACCGTTTGCAATTAAATATTTAATCAGATCACAAAATCACCTAAAATCGCCCGCTCGCAGCATATCCACTATGCCATTTTATCTTTTAACGCAGGCCAATCATGACTAACAGCAATCGCATCAAGCTCACATGGATTAGCTTTCTCTCCTACGCACTGACCGGTGCGTTGGTTATTGTCACCGGGATGGTGATGGGAAACATCGCCGATTATTTCAATCTGCCTGTTTCCAGTATGAGTAATACCTTCACCTTCCTCAATGCCGGCATTTTAATCTCTATCTTCCTCAACGCCTGGCTGATGGAAATCGTCCCGTTGAAAACGCAGTTACGTTTTGGCTTTCTCCTGATGGTGCTGGCGGTTGCCGGTTTGATGTTCAGCCACAGCCTGGCGCTGTTCTCGGCGGCGATGTTCATTCTCGGGGTGGTTAGCGGCATCACCATGTCGATTGGTACGTTCCTGATAACGCAAATGTATGAAGGGCGTCAGCGCGGTTCCCGCCTGTTATTTACCGACTCCTTCTTCAGCATGGCCGGGATGATTTTCCCGATGATTGCCGCGTATCTGCTGGCACGCAGCATTGAGTGGTACTGGGTTTATGCCTGCATCGGGCTGGTGTACGTCGCTATCTTTATTCTGACCTTCGGCTGTGAGTTCCCGGCACTGGGTAAACATGCGCCAAAAACTGACGCTCCGGTAGCGAAAGAAAAATGGGGGATCGGCGTGCTGTTTCTCTCCATTGCGGCACTGTGCTACATCCTCGGTCAGTTAGGTTTTATCTCCTGGGTGCCGGAATATGCCAAAGGTCTGGGCATGAGCCTGAACGATGCGGGTACGCTGGTAAGCAACTTCTGGATGTCTTACATGGTTGGCATGTGGGCATTCAGCTTTATTCTTCGCTTCTTTGATCTGCAACGCATTCTGACCGTACTGGCTGGTCTGGCTGCGATTCTGATGTATGTCTTTAACACCGGAACACCGGCACATATGGCGTGGTCAATTCTCGCTCTGGGCTTCTTCTCCAGCGCGATCTATACCACCATCATCACCCTGGGTTCACAGCAGACCAAAGTACCATCGCCAAAACTGGTTAACTTTGTCCTGACCTGCGGGACCATCGGCACCATGTTGACCTTTGTGGTTACCGGACCGATTGTTGAACATAGCGGTCCACAGGCAGCACTGCTCACTGCAAACGGTCTGTACGCTGTTGTATTCGTGATGTGCTTCCTGTTAGGTTTCGTCAGCCGTCACCGTCAGCACAACACCCTGACCTCTCATTAATTGCTCATGCCGGGCGGCGCTATCGTCGTCCGGCCTTTTCTTCTCTTCCCCCGCAACGTGCCTTCATCTCTATAAAACCTTTCATTTTGTGTGTTTTTTACACAAACATGAAATATCAGACAATTCCGTGACTTAAGAAAATTTATACAAATCAGCAATATACCACTTAAGGAGTATATAAAGGTGAATTTGATTTACATCAATAAGCGGGGTTGCTGAATCGTTAAGGTAGGCGGTAATAAAAAAGAAATCGAGGCAAAAATGAGCAAAGTCAGACTCGCAATTATCGGTAACGGTATGGTCGGCCATCGCTTTATCGAAGATCTTCTTGATAAATCTGATGCGGCCAACTTTGATATTACCGTTTTCTGTGAAGAACCGCGCATCGCTTATGACCGCGTACACCTCTCGTCTTACTTCTCTCACCACACCGCCGAAGAGCTGTCGCTGGTGCGCGAAGGCTTCTACGAGAAACACGGCATCAAAGTTCTGGTCGGCGAACGCGCTATCACCATCAACCGTCAGGAGAAGGTGATCCACTCCAGCGCCGGGCGTACCGTTTTTTATGACAAGCTGATCATGGCGACCGGTTCCTATCCGTGGATCCCGCCAATCAAAGGTTCTGATACTCAGGACTGCTTTGTCTATCGCACCATTGAAGACCTCAACGCCATTGAATCCTGCGCCCGTCGCAGCAAGCGCGGTGCCGTTGTTGGTGGCGGCCTGTTAGGTCTGGAAGCCGCTGGCGCGCTGAAAAACTTAGGCATTGAAACCCACGTTATCGAATTTGCCCCTATGCTGATGGCAGAACAGCTTGATCAGATGGGCGGCGAGCAGCTGCGTCGCAAAATCGAGAGCATGGGTGTACGCGTTCACACCAGCAAAAACACCCTTGAGATTGTGCAGGAAGGTGTTGAAGCGCGTAAAACCATGCGTTTTGCCGACGGCAGCGAGCTGGAAGTCGACTTTATCGTCTTCTCTACCGGTATCCGTCCGCGCGATAAACTGGCAACCCAGTGTGGTCTGGACGTAGCTCCGCGTGGGGGTATTGTCATTAATGATTCCTGCCAGACTTCCGATCCGGATATCTACGCCATCGGTGAATGCGCAAGCTGGAACAACCGTGTATTTGGTCTGGTAGCACCTGGCTACAAAATGGCGCAGGTCGCCGTTGACCACATTCTTGGCAGCGAAAACGCCTTTGAAGGTGCTGACCTTAGCGCCAAGCTGAAACTGCTGGGCGTAGACGTAGGCGGTATTGGTGATGCACACGGTCGCACGCCTGGCGCACGTAGCTACGTTTACCTCGACGAAAGCAAAGAGATCTACAAACGCCTGATTGTCAGCGAAGACAACAAAACCCTGCTCGGCGCGGTACTGGTGGGCGATACCAGCGACTACGGTAATCTGCTGCAACTGGTGCTGAACGCAATCGAGCTGCCAGAAAACCCGGATTCCCTGATCCTGCCAGCGCACTCTGGTAGCGGTAAGCCGTCTATCGGTGTTGATAAACTGCCGGACAGCGCGCAAATCTGCTCCTGCTTCGACGTCACCAAAGGCGATCTGATTGCTGCCATCAACAAAGGCTGCCACACCGTTGCGGCGCTGAAAGCCGAAACCAAAGCGGGTACTGGCTGCGGTGGCTGTATCCCGCTGGTCACTCAGGTACTGAACGCGGAACTGGCGAAACAGGGCATCGAAGTTAACAACAACCTGTGCGAACACTTTGCTTATTCGCGTCAGGAACTGTTCCATTTGATCCGCGTTGAAGGCATTAAAACCTTCGAAGAACTGCTGGCGAAACACGGCAAAGGCTACGGTTGTGAAGTTTGTAAACCGACCGTCGGTTCGCTGCTGGCCTCCTGCTGGAACGAATACATTCTGAAGCCGGAACATACTCCGCTGCAGGATTCTAACGACAACTTCCTCGCTAACATCCAGAAAGACGGCACCTACTCGGTGATCCCGCGTTCTCCGGGCGGTGAAATCACCCCGGAAGGGCTGATGGCAGTGGGTCGTATCGCGCGTGAATTTAATCTCTACACCAAAATCACCGGCTCCCAGCGCCTGGCGATGTTTGGCGCACAAAAAGACGATCTGCCGGAGATCTGGCGTCAGCTGATTGAAGCAGGCTTCGAAACCGGTCATGCCTATGCGAAAGCACTGCGTATGGCGAAAACCTGCGTGGGTAGCACCTGGTGCCGCTACGGCGTTGGCGACAGCGTCGGCCTCGGCGTGGAACTGGAAAACCGCTACAAAGGCATCCGTACTCCGCACAAAATGAAGTTCGGTGTCTCCGGCTGTACCCGTGAATGTTCAGAAGCTCAGGGTAAAGACGTGGGTATTATCGCCACTGAAAAAGGCTGGAACCTATACGTTTGCGGTAACGGCGGCATGAAACCGCGTCATGCGGATCTGCTGGCGGCGGATATCGATCGCGAAACGCTGATCAAATACCTCGACCGCTTCATGATGTTCTACATCCGTACCGCCGACAAACTGACGCGTACCGCACCGTGGTTAGAAAACCTCGAAGGCGGCATTGATTACCTGAAAGCGGTGATCATTGACGACAAACTGGGGCTGAACGCACATCTGGAAGAAGAGATGGCGCGCCTGCGTGAAGCGGTAGTGTGTGAGTGGACTGAAACGGTCAACACGCCGTCTGCGCAGACTCGCTTCAAACACTTCATCAACAGCGACAAGCGTGACCCGAACGTGCAGATGGTGCCAGAGCGCGAACAGCACCGTCCGGCAACGCCGTATGAACGTATCCCGGTAACTCTGGTGGAGGACAACGCATGAGCCAGTGGAAAGACATCTGCAAAATCGATGACATCCTGCCTGAAACCGGCGTCTGCGCGCTGTTAGGTGACGAGCAGGTCGCGATTTTCCGCCCGTATCACAGCGATCAGGTGTTTGCGATCAGCAACATCGATCCGTTCTTCGAATCCAGCGTGCTGTCACGCGGGCTGATTGCGGAACACCAGGGCGAGCTGTGGGTCGCCAGTCCGCTGAAAAAACAGCGTTTTCGCTTAAGCGACGGCTTGTGCATGGAAGACGAGCAGTTTTCCGTCAAGCATTACGAAGCACGAGTGAAAGACGGCGTGGTACAGCTACGCGGTTAATGTTTTAACGGGAGGCGCAATGCCTCCCCTTTTTGCATGGTCCTGCAATGACCTTCGGTATATTGCAGGACATTTTTTAAACTTTTTGCTTTACTTTTTGTTTTTATTTTTTAAAAGGATAATCAAATGTTTACAGACACTATTAATAAGTGTGCGGCTAATGCTGCGCGCATTGCACGCCTGTCGGCAAATAACCCGCTCGGCTTTTGGGTCAGCTCCGCTATGGCGGGGGCGTATGTGGGTCTTGGGATCATCCTGATTTTCACGCTCGGTAATTTGCTCGATCCGTCCATACGTCCTCTGGTGATGGGCGCGACTTTTGGTATCGCCTTAACGCTGGTGATTATCGCCGGTTCTGAACTGTTCACCGGACACACAATGTTCCTCACCTTTGGGGTGAAAGCGGGCACCATCAGCCACGGGCAAATGTGGGCAATCCTGCCGCAAACCTGGCTGGGTAACCTGGTCGGTTCTGTCTTCGTTGCCATGCTCTATAGCTGGGGCGGTGGTAGCCTGCTGCCGGTAGATACCAGCATCGTTCACTCCGTCGCGCTGGCTAAAACCACCGCACCGGCAATGGTACTGTTCTTCAAAGGTGCATTGTGTAACTGGCTGGTTTGCCTGGCAATCTGGATGGCGCTGCGCACTGAAGGGGCGGCGAAATTTATCGCTATCTGGTGGTGTCTGCTGGCATTTATCGCGTCCGGCTATGAGCACTCCATCGCTAACATGACGCTGTTCGCGCTCTCCTGGTTCGGCAACCACAGCGAAGCCTACACGCTGGCGGGTATTGGTCATAACCTGCTGTGGGTGACGCTGGGTAATACTTTATCGGGCGCCGTATTCATGGGATTGGGTTATTGGTATGCTACGCCGAAAGCGAATCGTCCGATTGCGGACAAATTTAATCAAACTGAAACGGCTGCCGGTTAATTACTAAGGGGTTTTTACGTGGATCATTTGCCTATATTTTGCCAATTACGCGATCGCGACTGTCTGATTGTCGGCGGTGGTGATGTCGCGGAACGCAAAGCAAGGTTGCTGTTAGACGCAGGCGCTCGCTTAACGGTGAATGCATTAGCGTTTATTCCACAGTTCACCGCATGGGCAGATGCAGGCATGTTAACCCTCGTCGAAGGGCCATTTGATGAAAGCCTTCTCGACACCTGCTGGCTGGCGATTGCAGCGACGGATGATGACGCGCTTAACCAGCGTGTCAGCGAAGCCGCTGAATCTCGTCGTATCTTCTGTAACGTGGTCGATGCGCCGAAAGCCGCCAGCTTTATTATGCCGTCGATTATTGACCGCTCACCGCTAATGGTGGCGGTTTCCTCTGGCGGTACTTCTCCGGTTCTGGCGCGACTGTTGCGCGAAAAACTTGAATCACTGCTGCCGTTGCATCTGGGCAAGGTAGCGAAATACGCCGGGCAATTACGCGGTCGGGTAAAACAACAGTTCGCCACGATGGGTGAACGTCGCCGCTTCTGGGAAAAACTGTTCGTTAACGACCGCCTGGCGCAGTCGCTGGCAAACAACGATCAGAAAGCCATTACTGAAACCACCGAACAGTTAATCAACGAACCACTCGATCATCGTGGTGAAGTGGTGCTGGTTGGCGCAGGTCCGGGCGATGCCGGGCTGCTGACGCTGAAAGGTCTGCAACAAATTCAGCAGGCTGATGTGGTGGTCTACGACCGTCTGGTTTCTGACGATATTATGAATCTGGTACGTCGAGATGCGGATCGTGTCTTCGTCGGTAAACGCGCGGGATATCACTGCGTACCGCAGGAAGAGATTAACCAGATCCTGCTGCGGGAAGCGCAAAAAGGCAAACGCGTAGTGCGTCTGAAAGGCGGCGATCCGTTTATTTTCGGCCGTGGTGGCGAAGAGCTGGAAACACTGTGCAACGCGGGTATTCCGTTCTCGGTGGTTCCGGGTATTACCGCAGCTTCTGGTTGCTCTGCCTATTCGGGTATTCCACTTACGCATCGCGATTATGCTCAGAGCGTACGCTTAATTACCGGACACTTAAAAACCGGTGGCGAGCTGGACTGGGAAAATCTGGCGGCAGAAAAACAGACGCTGGTATTCTATATGGGGCTGAATCAGGCCGCGACCATTCAGCAAAAACTGATTGAACACGGAATGCCTGGTGAAATACCAGTGGCGATTGTTGAAAACGGCACGGCAGTCACGCAGCGCGTGATTGACGGTACGCTCGCGCAGCTAGGTGAACTGGCTCAACAAATGAACAGCCCATCATTAATTATTATTGGTCGGGTCGTTGGCCTGCGCAATAAATTAAATTGGTTCTCTTACCATTAATTTAAAAAAATTAACTAAGGCCGGATATTTCTGGCCTTTTTTTATTTACAAACATACTTATATTAATGTTTATTTTCAGCATACATAAAACAAACTTTTAACTATACTCTAAATAATTCGAGTTGCAGGAAGGCGACAAGCGAGTGAATCCCCAGGAGCTTACATGAGTAAGTGACTGGGGTGAGCGAACGCAGACGCAGCACATGCAACTTGAAGTATGACGAGTATAATTTATTTTAATAACGCCCTGCAGTTACAGCGGCTTACAAATATAAGCATAATATTCATAGTCCGTTCACTGACGCACAATAAATATTCCTGTATCGTCTTTAGCGAGCTGTTTGCTTATATTCACATAATCAATGAATATTACTCGATATATTTTACATAGGGAATGAAAATGAACAAGTTTATTAAAGTGGCACTGGTTGGTGCAGTCCTGGCAACATTAACTGCATGTACTGGTCATATTGAAAACCGTGAAAAGAACTGCTCTTACGACTACCTGCTGCACCCGGCAATTTCTATTTCTAAAATCATTGGCGGCTGCGGTCCTACTGCACAGTAAGTCTCTGACTGAAATTAGCTAACGCTGATTTAATTACCTGACGCCCTCGGGATTACCTGAGGGCGTATTTGTTTTTGTATTAACTCCGAAAACGTCATTCACAACGATTAAACGCTGGCAATACTCTCACGCAAAATCCGCAGCACCGTCTCTTCACCACTACGATTCGGATTAATGCGAATCGCACAATGTTCTAATTGTGGATTCGCCTGGCGAAACGTTCCGGAAAGGCGGTAAAAGAGCGGCGGGATTTCATATTTCGACTCCGCACCCACCGGGTAAGGCAACGCGCCGCGCTTTTGCGCCTCTTCCAGCACCCTGGCGGCAATCGGCTGATGAAACTCCACAATTAATACTTTCGACTGCGCATTAGCAATGACGGCGTTTTTAACTTCCGGCACCGCACCACCGTTAAGTAAAGCCAGCAACCGTTCAGAAACGCCCGCCTGCACCGCATGCATTACAGGCGCGAACACCAGCCCACGCAACACTTCCAGCGCCTGAGCACCCTGAATCTGGCTGCCGCCGGAGTAAAGCGTGGCGCGAATCCGACTAATAACATCGGCATCACCTACCACCGCGCCAACACCCTCTGGCCCAAACAGCTTGAAGCAGGAGAATGTCGAAACATTCGCCCCGCATTCGCAGCCGATTCGCGCGACCTTCATCACCGCATAGTTGTCATCGGTTAACGCTGGAACGCCAGACGAGCGCAACGTTGCCAGCACATCTGCCAGCATGTAGCTGTCCTGTGGCTGCTGGCGCGTATGCTGTACTAGCGCCGCATCCGGTTGTTGCTCTTCGACGACCTGCTTAAGTGCCGCCAGGTCATTGAAATCAGCAGTGATAAGCGTCAGCCCCATCTGCTCAACAATGACCTGCGTCGTCGGATAAACAGGCGCGTCATGCACCAGAAGACGCTGCCCCGGTTTGAGCAAAGCCGCCAGCCCGGCGCGAATTGCTCCAGTCCCCGCGCCCTGCACCAGCGCCGCGGCCTGTGCGTGAAATGCATCAGCCAGCACCTGCTCCACCCGTTGGGTAATACGCGGTTGATTCAGACCTGGAGTTAACCCTAAATCACCGCCAGTAAGAAACTCGCTGCCGGGGAAATGGCGGCAAATGCTATCCACCAGCGCAAACTGCTTTTGCTGCGCCTCAATAATCGTCAGGCTTTGCAGAGGAAACGTCTTCATCGATGCCTTCCTTAAGCCGGAACGAACAGGCCAAGCCAGTAAAGAACATTCAGCAGGATGCCGGTGATCATTACTGCCACGACCGGTGCCGCCATTTTCTGTACCGGACGGCCCAGGGATTCGTTGAGGAAGTAAATGGCAACCGCGATAGAGAATCCGGTATAACCCGCCATCTTAATTGCTGCGAAAATCGAACCGACCAGCAGCGCCACTTCCATCAGCATATTCATGGCGTTACGGATGTTATCCGACGCATTACGTACCGATGGGTAACGCCCCAGCCATTTGCCGATCGAACGAAGTAACAGGACTTCCGCCGAAATAACCACTGCGCCTAATACCGCTGCAACCATCGGATTCGGCGAGAGATAGCCCACCGCATAAACAAAGGTAAAGCCCGCAACTGCATATACGCCGGTGGCTAACGCGGTGGTGGCAATCAACGGCACAAACCCCAGCCCACGCATAAATTCCGCCAGTGCCGCCTGATTGATCAGCGTTTGCGATTGTTCCGGCGTTACGCCTGCGGAATATGCTTTCTCCAGTGTGAAGATCGACACTTCGCTACCAGCAAAAATCTTCATGCTGGCAACGGCGGCAATCAATGCCCCCACGATGGCGATATAGGGTAAATTTTTGATAATCCGCGACGTACGCTCTTCAAAGACGGAAAGTCCGCTTGTATCAAGATCATTTTCATCACGATGACGCAGGTCGTGAGTTATCGCGATCCCCAGCAGCATCACCATGCCAATAAAGATTTCGATGGATTCCGGATTGAGATGCGGGAAATAGCGCACTACCACCACACGGGTCATCAGCACAACCACGGCCGCGATCAGACTTTGCTTCCAGCCAAACTGGTAGAAAATCGCTACCAGCGGGAACAGTGCAAACGCTGAAACCACCGGTGAGCTTAATTCCCCCAGGCTACCTAATACATCCACCGGTAGCGCGGTCAGCAGCTGGTTTACCGGCAACAGGCATGTGAGGATCAATATCCCCCAGATAGCGCCAAGACCAAACGCCATCAGGCTGTTTATCGCCAGTACGCCGAGGATATCGGTAGGAAGAAAGAGTAACCATGCGTTGAGTAGCCCGGTTTTCAGGGTAAAAGAGATCCCCACCGAGGCCACAAAACCAATGCTCAGACCAAAAGCGATACTCCCCGCCTCGCGACGGTTCATATAGCCTTCAATCAGTTGCGGCAGGATCGGGCGGATACCGTCATGAAAAACAGCCGCCGAGCGATGCGCCAGAAGCGATGTCATACCCGTCAGGCACGCCACCACGATAATCTGAATATACAGATCCATAGTCGTGCCTTTTATTTCAGATGGTTAATCAACATCGGAATCGCGTGTTCGACGTGCTCAACAGAAAGCCCAAACGCCACTTTCCCTTCGGCGATCATTTTGGCGATATGCTCGTCTTTCGCTTTAATGCCCGGCTTGGCAATAGTGCAACTTTTGTTATAGCCAATCACCGCGATGGCAATCGACAATGCCGCGCCCGCACCGGTATTACACGCGCCGATGTAATAATCCAGTTGCCCGGATTTCACTTTCATTGCCGCTTCCATGTCGTTGTGAATGAAAACTTCAAAACAGCCAGGAGCAGTCGCTTCAATGGTTTTTTTAATCTGCTCACGCTGTAAGCCTGCAACGCCAATCTTTTTCATGAGTCTGTCCTTATTGGAAAAATTGAGAGGGAGTTTCACGTAACATCACATCCACATCGGCCTGACTGAATCCTGACTGGCGCAATTGCGGAATAAAGGTGGTCAATAAATAGTCATAGCCATAACCACCGTTGGCTTTTAAATGGGAGCGGCGCGTAATATCCATCGACAGCATGACGCGGTTCAGCAACCCACGGTCACGTAGCGCGTGGAGCATCGCAATGCGCTTTTCGTCCGGGTAGTAACTGTTCTTGCCGATGGTGTCGAACTGCACATACGCGCCGAGATCGATCATCTTCAAAATGTTGTCGAGATTGTCTTTCAGATCGCAGTGGCCGACGGTGACGCGCGAAAGATCAACCCCGTGGGCTTGCAGCAACGCCAGTTGCTCCAGCCCCATGGTGCTAAAAGAGGTATGCGTGGAGATCGGGCGTCCAGTCTGGTTATGTGCCAGCGCGGCGGCAATAAATACCTTCTCTTCCAGCGGCGTAATCTTTCCTTCGCTGGAACCAATCTCCGCGATAATCCCGGCTTTCAGGTCGGTGCCATCGATACCCTGTTCAATTTCATCGACCATCTCCTGCGCCAGTTCCTGCACGCTGCGGGTCGCCACATGTTCCGGGAAAAACGCGTCCTGGTAATAACCGGTACAGGCCACCACGTTGATCCCCGTCTCACGCATTACATTGAGCATAAATTGCGCATTGCGCCCCATGTAACGGTTGGTCATCTCGATCACATTACGAACGCCCTGGGCCATCAGGTCGTTCATCTCCTGGCAGATGAACCCATACTGATCAAGGCGGCAGTCCACGTTGTTTTTAAAGCCGGAGAGATCAATATGCAGATGCTCATGGGCCAGGGTGTAACCCGTCGGATCAAAACTCATAGGGTGTCTCCTGCAAACCGGAGGGAGGAAAGAAAAGAGCGACCATTTTGGGGCGGTGGCGCACGGAAAAATTCACACACGGTAGCCCCCACATCAGAAAGCGTGGTGCGCACACCGAGTTGCGTATGGACCAGCCCTTGCTGATAAACCAGCACAGGCACGACTTCGCGGGTATGGTGGCTGTGACCGATTGTCGGGTCGTTGCCGTGATCCGCCATGACAATCAGGCAGTCATCTGGCTGCATCGCCTCAACCAGGAGAGCAAGATTACGGTCAACGACCTGCAAACGTTCGGCATAACGTGCGACGTCTTCTGCGTGACCAGCGAGGTCGGTTTCCTGAATGTTGGTGCAAATAAACGCTGTCTGATGGGTGATAAATTCGTCGAGGGTGATATCCATAATCCGCTGGCTATCCACCAGGTTTTGCCAGCTCACGCCATAAGGATTGCTGACAATATCTGCCACCTTACCCACCAGCACGGTTGGCACGCCTGCTTCATACAGTTTTTGTGGCACCTGCACTTTTTCATCGACGCCATAGCCCATATGCACGACCTGGAAACCGTTGTCATAAGCGCCAGAACGCGGCGCGTTGATGCCAATAAAGCGCCCTTCTTTGCTTTCTGCGGCATCGAGAATACGCTGACTGTCGGTTAACAAGCCGCCAAATGTAATGATCCGACCGACCTGTACCTGGTCACGCACGATACGACCAATTTTGATTGCGTCGTCAAAAGAGATCACAGAGAGATTGGCGGTGATGTTATAGACCTGGCCTAAATCCGCCTCGAGATTATCGCCAATCGCAACCGCCTGATTGACCCACAGAAATTGCAGATCATCGCCACGGTGCTCCACCTGCCAGCCAGCGTTAAGTAATGCTTGCTCAACACGGTCAATCACATCGCGAAAGGGCATCCGTAGCGGCGGTAACGGGCGCGTGCCTAAAATTTCCTGATGCCCCATAAAGGTATCGCCACCTTCATGTTGCAGCTCTGCCACGCCCCAGGTTGAGGAGTCTGACGGCTGCATATCTCCAGGCGCATAACCTAATGCGTTGATTAGCCCCATTTTCTCCAGCGTTGGCAGCTGCAAATGCGGCAGCTGGCTCAGAATGTGACCACAGGTATTCGCTCCCGCATCCTGCGGACGCACCAGCGTGACATCTTTCATTGCGCCTACGCCAAAGCTATCAATCACTAACACCACGAATCGCGCCATTACGCCCCCAGAGAGTTTCCAAGACTGTCATAACGACCGACGATCTCCGGTTCGCCACGCTGAATACCCGATACCAGCACGACATCACTGCGGGTAACAAAAATCTGCGTACGAAAACAGAGCACCACCGCGCTGCTCACCGGAAACTCACCTGCTAACGGCAGGGTGTAGTCGATACTGCTGTCATCTACAGTTTTGAGATTGGTTTCAGTAATCTTTTGATTTTCGTTAGTAAAAACCAGAGCGCGGTGAGCATGACCACGACGGTAGTAACCGCCGCCGTAGCAGTAGCTGTCGCCACGGAAATGATGGGAGATTTCACTTAACCAGAGCATGGCGATACGTTCAGGCTGATCGCCCTGCTGGTTTGCCGGAATAGTGCCCGTCAGTGCATGACCGGGTTCGGCATGAGTCACACCGTATTCCGCCAGTAATGGCAGCGAAGTGCAGCTGGTCGCTGAAGGCGCGTTCAGTTGCTCAATCGCAATACCAGATTTCGCCAGTTGATCCCGTGCTTGTACCAGCGTGTGAAGATTCGGTGTCGGCAAAACTTTCCCGCTTGTTTCATCCCAAAGCAGGCAAGGGAAATGGGTAAGTCCCGCTAAATGTAGTCCTGGCAGTTTCTGGATTTCAGCGACAATGTCATGCAGCGTGTTTTGGGGAAAACCGCTCTCCTGGCCCGGATAAAGAAAATCATCGTCGCTATAAACTTTGAGCAGCACAGACTGCACACGTCCAGCATTCACCGCTGCCGCAGAGACTTCCCGCGCTTTATCGAGGGTAAATACGGTGATGACGTCAGTTCCCTGTGCAACGGCGTCAGAAACCTGGTGACAAGGGATTTGCACCAGATGTCCCTGATGCGCCACCGGCAGACCGGCGCGGCGCATGACCCGCGCCTCTTTGTAATCCACCGCCACAATGCCGCTGTAGCCCAGTGCCAGAAGTTTTTCCGCCAGCCATGGATTACGGCCAAACTGCTTGGTCATCAGATACAGCTCAATGCCGTAAAGCCGCGCCGTCTCAATCAGCCTCTTACCGTTTTCCAGTAACTGATCCACGTCGACAACCCAACTGTCCGGGGCGATCTTGCCCTGTTGCCACAAGCTTAGTGCGGCGGAAATCAGCGCTGGGTTCTGGCGTTTCAATGCTTCTACAAACATCTTGTTGCCTCGTTTCTATTCCTTGAATTAAACATTCATTTTTTTGAATATTTAAGTTATGTGACGCGGATTTGCCGTATAACTCAGACACCTTCGTTGGCGGCCATCCATAATCCATAGAGATTGGCCAGCAAATACCCTTCTTCACACGGGTTAATTTCCAGCGCGAATTCCTTCAATAGCACCTGATGCAATTGCACAATCGCTGGCCAGTATGTGGATTGCGCCAGTTCCGCCAGTAATTCGTCATCCAGCGGCAGTATGTGTTCGCCCCGACGACTGCGCATCAGCGCACTCGCCATATGCGTCATCGCCATCGTTCCCTGCTCGCTGCGTATGGGAAGATGGCATTCTGTTTCCAGTACTTTGACGACCTGCATCATGCCTTTGCAGATGTCCTTATCAATGACGCCTGCCTCGCAAAGCAGGTTGAGTCTGTTTTCCATTTAAGACGCCTTTCGCTTAATAACTGGGTTCAAGTTCCCCACTGACGACTCGCTGTTGATGAGCAAGCAGGGCATGTTTATCAACAACCGCACGTAGCAATTGTTGCATCGGGTAATCATCGGCTCGCGTTAGCACCACGGCTTCAGTGGCCTGTAAAAATCGTGGATCGTTCGTCAGCGGCGTCGCTTCTAATCCCAGCATGGCAAGTTCGCTTTCCGCCACCACGTTCCAGATAACCGCATCGACATCGCCTTTTACAATGCGTTGTAAACTCTCGTGATATGAGAGGTCGACGCGCTCCACATCGCTATTGCCAAAAAAGACATCGGTCATGATTTTCTGATCCGCCGAGCGGTTATCCAGCCCCACGCGTTTCACGTTGCCAGACGCCCCTTTACGGCAAATCAGCTGGTGCTCGCCAACATAGGTATGTGGCCCAAGTTCCAGCGCCAGGCATAACCCTTTTTGCGTGAGATAACTTTCTGCCGCCAGGCGGGACACTACCGCCATGTCATAGACGCCGTTAAGTAAACACTCCACGCGAATATCCGCGCCGCGCATATGCGCATAATAAAAAGGAATGCTATCAAACTGAGCTTTCAGCCCGCTTGCCAGTCCTTCGTACAAACGGGTATAGGGCAAGGGCATCGCACATACCACGTTGTTGATATCCACATGAGTCAGCAATGCTTTGTTATTCATCTCGACCAGATAACTGCCATTGCGCCCACGGCGTTCAATTCTAATCGCGCCGCTTGATTCCAGCGTTTTCAGCGCGGCCTGTGTCAGACCAACCGATGAATGGCATTCAGTTGCCAGTTCATCTATGGTTTTCAATCGATTACCGCACTTTTCACCTAACAGATAACGAGCCAGAGTCGTGATGACGACGCCTTCTTTTTTGATAAACGTTCGACGCATAATATATTTTCAATAAAGTGAATATTTATATCTTCATTAAAATGAAGATAAGTGGCAACTAAGAGATGTGGAAACGGCGAGGCACTTCACATTTTTTCGGGTTGTTGCGAAAAGAGGATAAAAAAACCGGGTTTCCCCAGTTTCAGAGTGATGATAAAAGCAAAATTGCCTGATGCGCTACGCTTATCAGGCCTACATTTCCTTGCAATATGTGCATTACTTTGTAGGCCGGATAAGGCGTTCACGCCGCATCCGGCATGAACAAAGCGCAATTTGCCAGCAATAGTGAATTACGGCTTCGCCACAAAACCAATCGCTTCATACACCGCTTTCAGCGTACGGGAAGCGTGCGCGCTGGCTTTTTCTGCGCCGTCTTTCATCACCTGTTGCAGGAAGGCTTCGTCATTGCGGAAACGGTGATAGCGTTCCTGCAATTCAGTCAGCATACCGGAAACGGCATCAGCTACTTCGCCTTTCAGATGACCATACATCTTGCCTTCGAACTGTTTTTCCAGTTCCGGGATGCTCTTGCCAGTAACTGCAGAAAGGATATCCAGCAGGTTGGAAACGCCCGCTTTGTTCTGCACATCGTAGCGAACTACCGGTGGCTCGTCGGAGTCAGTGACCGCACGTTTGATTTTCTTCACTACCGATTTCGGATCTTCCAGCAGGCCGATAACGTTATTGCGGTTATCGTCAGACTTGGACATCTTCTTGGTCGGCTCCAGCAGCGACATTACGCGCGCGCCAGATTTCGGAATAAACGGCTCCGGTACTTTAAAAATATCGCCATACAGCGCGTTGAAACGCTGGGCGATATCGCGGCTCAGTTCCAGATGCTGTTTCTGATCTTCACCGACCGGCACCAGATTGGTTTGATACAGCAGGATGTCCGCCGCCATCAGCACCGGATAGTCAAACAGACCAGCGTTGATGTTCTCGGCATAACGCGCAGATTTATCTTTGAATTGGGTCATGCGGCTCAGTTCGCCGAAGTAGGTATAGCAGTTCAACGCCCAGCCTAGCTGCGCATGTTCTGGTACATGGGACTGAACAAAAATGGTGCTTTTCTCAGGATCGATGCCACATGCCAGGTACAGAGCCAGCGTATCCAGCGTCGCTTTACGCAGCTTTTGCGCATCCTGGCGCACGGTGATGGCATGTTGGTCAACGATGCAGTAAATGCAATGATAGTCATCCTGCATGTTTACCCACTGACGCAGCGCACCCATGTAGTTACCAATGGTCAATTCACCTGAGGGCTGTGCGCCACTAAAAACGATGGGCTTAGTCATTTTTCGATTCCTGATTTTCGCTATGCGGAAGCCCTAATGCGGGCAGAAGGTCATTTATAGAGTGATAAATTACATCAGGCTGGCTGAGATCGATAGCCTCGCCGTAGTTATATCCGTAGGTTAAGCCAACTGATGGGCAACCTGCCGCTTTTGCCGCCTGAATATCATTGCGTGAGTCGCCAACAAACAGCATCTGTTGTGGGGCAATTCCCATCCGCGCAGCCACCAGTAACAGCGGGTCCGGATGCGGTTTTTTGTTTTGCACGTCATCACCACCAATCACCACGCTGAAGTATTTGGCGATATCTAAGGCTTCGAGCAGCGGCGCGACGAACGGCGTCGGTTTGTTGGTAACCAGGCCTAGCGGCAGGCCTTTAGCCTGCAACGCGCCCAGAGTATCGGCAACGTGCGGGAACAAAAACGTCCCCTCTTCGGCAACCTCGCCATAGTAGCGATCGAACAGTTTACGCAGAATACGTACCTGTTCTTCTGCCGGAATGTCGTCATCAACGGGCGGTTTACCCATTGTTTTACGCAGGGTCGCACGTTCCTGACGCGCCCAGGCCAATGCCCGCTCCATCAGGACATCTGCGCCGTTGCCAATCCAGGTAATAACGCGTTCTTCGCCTGCAACGGGCAACTCCAGCGCATACAGCGCCATATCTACCGCAGCAGCAAGACCAGGAGCACTGTCCACCAGCGTACCGTCGAGATCAAAAGCGACGCCGCGAATATCTTCAAACTTATTCATGACTTACCTTTGCCAGTTCACTGCGCATTTCATCAATGACTTTTTTGTAGTCTGGCTGGTCGAAGATTGCCGAACCGGCGACGAACATATCCGCTCCCGCCGCAGCGATTTCGCCAATGTTGTTCACCTTCACGCCACCGTCCACTTCCAGACGGATATCAAAGCCCGACTCATCGATGCGGCGGCGCACTTCGCGCAGTTTATCTAATGTTTGCGGAATGAAAGACTGACCGCCGAAACCAGGGTTGACGGACATCAGCAGGATCACATCCAGCTTATCCATCACGTAATCCAGATAGCTCAATGGTGTCGCCGGGTTAAATACCAGCCCCGCTTTACAGCCATTTTCTTTAATCAGTTGCAGCGTGCGGTCAACATGCTCGGAGGCTTCTGGATGAAAGGTAATGATACTGGCGCCAGCAGCAGCAAAATCCGGCACAATGCGATCGACGGGTTTCACCATCAGATGCACGTCGATAGGGGCGGTAATGCCGTAGTTACGCAAGGATTTCAGCACCATTGGCCCAATTGTCAGGTTGGGAACATAGTGGTTATCCATGACGTCAAAATGCACGACATCAGCGCCAGCTGCCAGGGCCTTTGCGGTATCTTCACCCAGGCGGGCAAAATCAGCCGACAGAATTGAGGGGGCAATCAAATACTGTTTCATCCGCTTCTCCTTGAGAATTATTTTTTCGCGGGTGAAACGACTCCTGGTTTGTACAAAGCCAGCAGTTCGTCCACCTTTTTACGTGTGCCGCCGTTGCTGCTTATACTGCGTCGAACTTTGACGACATGCAATTTTGCGCGCTGATACCACTCACGCGTTAACATCGTATCGTGATTGGAGATCAGCACAGGAATATGGCGATCAACCAGACCTTCTGCGATCTCCGCCAGATGGGCTTGTTGTTCAAGCGTAAAACTGTTTGTGTGATACGCCGTGAAGTTAGCGGTCGCAGAAAGCGGCGCATAAGGCGGATCGCAATAGACGACGGATGCATCATCTGCGCGCGCCATGCTGTCGGCGTAAGACTCACAATAGAAAAAGGCATTCTGCGCTTTTTCGGCAAAATGATACAACTCAGCTTCCGGGAAATAGGGCTTTTTATAACGGCCAAACGGCACATTAAATTCACCGCGCAGATTGTAACGGCACAAACCGTTGTAACCGTAGCGGTTCAAATATAAAAACAGTACTGCCCGACGCAAGGGATCCTGGCTTTTGTTGAACTCTTCGCGGAACTGATAGTAGACCTCGGCGCAATTTGTTTCGGGAACAAACAGCTCGCGGGCAGCCTGCACATACTCTTCAGTACGCGTCTTTACAATGTTGTAGAGACTAATCAGATCGCTGTTGATATCAGCAAGGATATAACGAGAAAAGTCGGTGTTAAGAAACACCGACCCGGCACCAACAAAAGGCTCAACCAGACATTCGCCCTTAGGCAAATGCCGTTTAATATCATCAAGCAAGGGATATTTGCCCCCTGCCCACTTCAAAAAAGCGCGATTTTTCTTCATGCTGACTAACTAATTACACCTTCTCCGGCTGTGGAGAAAGCTCCGACAGCATCCAGCGCTTCAGGCAGTTCCCGCAACGGTTATCCATTGCGGGAAATAGCCTTGATTACTTCAGATCGGCCTGTACCTGACGCAGCGGTTTCGCCCAAGGATTTTTGGCCTGGACATCGGCTGGCAATGTAGATACCGCTTTTTTCGCTTCTTCTTTCGAAGCGTACACGCCAGAAACCAGGACATACCACGGCTGACCATTACGCGTCGTTTCATAGACAACGTAGTTTTTCAGGTTCTCTTTCTTCGCCCAACCGTTCAGGTTGTCGTAGTTAGAGGAACTGCTCAACTGCAGAGTGTAATGGCTTGACGGTGCCGATTTCAACGAACCAACATTACCCGCGCTCTTCGCCCCAGCAGCTGGTGTTGTCGTGGTTTGCGCCGGAGATGCCGTTTGTGCTGGCTCCGTGCTGGCAGTCGCATTCGGCGCTGGCGTTGCCGCTGGCGTAGAAGTCGCAGCCGGTGCCTTCGAGCTCGCCACTGGCGCTGCTGGTTCGGTACGCTTCGGTTGCTGTGCTACCGGCTTCGGTTCGGTTTTCACAGTTGCTTGCGGTTTTTTCGGTTCAATCACTGCCTGCTGACGCGGCGGACGCGTGGTGGTCGGACGTTCAGCGGTTTGCGTTTTTGCCGTGTCGCGCGATGCATTGCCATTGCGTACTGGCGCAACCGTTGCGGGTTCGGTCGGCAATGTCGAATTTACCGCCACATTGTTCAGCTGTTGCTGATTTTGTGGCTGGGTCAGGGCATTGTTCAGATCACCCTGTACTTCAACACGCTGTTGACCATCCGTTGCCGCCGGGGTCTGCCCCTGGGTCGGCGTAGAAGAAATCGGTGGCAGAGAAACATCCTGCTGAGTATTTTCCGCAGACGTGGTTCCCGATGCTGGCTGCACGCCATTCGCCTGATCGGTCGCATTGCCAGCAAGATCAATACTCTTCTCGCCAGACGCAGTTTGATCGCTGGAAGAGGTCGAGGGGGCTTTTAACGCAGAACCGATACCGATGATCAACAGCAACAGAACCAGAATACCGACGCCCATCATCATATACTGACGAGAAGCAGGTTTGCTGGCTGCTTTTTTGCGCTTACGCGGACGCCGCTCTACACGCTCTTCATCCACCGTTTCATCTTCGGATTCGTCATATTCTTGTTCGATTTCCGGTTCCTCATCGCGCTCTTTTTGCGCGCGGGTCGGACGGCGATCATCCGTATCATCAAGTTCAATATCATCAAAATTGATCTGCGGTTCGCCACGTTCAGAACGCTCAGAAGATTGACGAGAACGACCAGTACGACGATCGCTGGGATCGGGTTTCAGCTCGTCTTCTGGTTTGAATTCATCCATTTAACACCCCACTAAAAGGTTAATGCTTACCACGTTGCAATTAACCTGAAGCTAATAAACCGCCGGATAAGCGGCCTGACCTTTCTTGTTGTTACGCTAACTGACAATCAGCAATGGCGTTAAGAACGATATCGTGCGAAACACCGCCGCGAACTTCGCTCTTACCAATTGCCAGCGGAAGAATTAAGCGCATTTCTCCCGCAAGAACTTTCTTGTCACGCAGCATATGCGGTAAATATGCCTGCGCGGACATTTCGCGCGGCCCATTGACCGGTAACCCAGCCCGCGTGAGCAGGGTAATAATACGCTGCGTTTCGGCAGAACTGAACTGCCCGAGACGTTCCGATGTGCGCGCCGCCATTACCATACCCGCAGCAACCGCTTCACCGTGTAGCCAATTACCATAGCCCATTTCAGCTTCAATGGCATGACCAAAGGTATGTCCAAGATTGAGTAAAGCACGTAAGCCAGCTTCACGCTCGTCGGCGGCGACAACTTCTGCTTTCAGCTCACAGCAGCGGCGAATACAGTACGCCATTGCAGGGCCATCCAGACGAAGCAGCGCGTCGAGATTCTCTTCCAGCCAGTGGAAAAACTCGCCGTCAAGAATAATGCCGTATTTGATGACTTCCGCTAGCCCCGAAGCTAACTCACGCAGAGGAAGCGTTTTCAGACAATCGAGATCTACCACCACCGATGCAGGTTGGTAAAACGCGCCAATCATGTTTTTACCGAGGGGATGGTTTACCGCGGTTTTGCCGCCAACGGAGGAGTCAACCTGCGACAATAACGTCGTTGGGACTTGAATGAAGCGAACGCCGCGCTGATAGCTCGCCGCCGCGAAACCGGTAAGATCGCCCACCACGCCGCCGCCAAGTGCAACCAGTGTAGTATCGCGGCCATGCGGCTTTTGCAACAACGCTGTAAAGACGGTGTCGAGTACAGCCAGGCTTTTATACTGCTCGCCGTCAGGGAGGATAACGCTATCGACGTTAACACCCGCCTGTTCAAGTACGCCGCGGACCTTATCGAGATACAGAGGAGCCAGGGTTTCGTTGGTGACCAACATCACCTGCTCGCCCGATTTCAGCGGTAAGAATGAAGCTGGTTCGTTAAACAAACCAGATGCGATGGTAATTGGGTAACTACGTTCCCCGAGAGTGACGACTATCCTCTCCATAACGCGACATCCACCTTAATTACTGTACCCGCAGACGAGTGTATTTAAAGCCAGAATTAGTTGCTTTCCAGCATGTTAATAATCTGGTTTGCGACCACTTTAGCGCTTTGGTCATCAGTACGAATGGTCACGTCGGCAATCTCTTCATACAGCGGATTGCGTTCATTGGCCAACGCTTCCAGAACTTCACGTGGCGGTGTTTCAACGTGCAGCAACGGGCGTTTTTTATCACGCTGCGTGCGTGCAAGTTGCTTTTCGATGGTCGTTTCAAGATAAACGACAACGCCACGAGCGGAAAGACGGTTACGCGTTTCGCGGGATTTCACAGAGCCGCCGCCAGTAGCCAGCACAATACCCTGCTTCTCGGTCAATTCATTGATGACCTTTTCTTCGCGATCGCGGAAGCCTTCTTCGCCTTCTAAATCGAAAACCCAGCCCACATCAGCTCCGGTTCGTTTCTCAATCTCTTGATCGGAATCGTAAAATTCCATATTGAGTTGTTGAGCTAACTGGCGCCCAATAGTGCTTTTTCCGGCACCCATAGGCCCAACCAGAAAGATATTGCGTTTCTCTGCCATTTTTTCGGTACTACTAAGACTATTCGTTAATGATAAACCCGCTTCGCTCAGAGAGCGCAGCAGGACATGGACTGAAACCTCATAAGATATTGCGAGAGTCAGACTGAAAATTATCTCAATACTCCAGCAGGTTTGGCAACTGAATAAATCGCCCATCCCTCTGCATATCTGGTCGCTGCAGGCATGCTGCCTTGCTATCACCGCTTTGGCGATAAATCACCGGGTAAGATTAGCGTAAAAAAGACAGCAAAATACCGCCTGAATGATAAATCATCATCATAAAACGCAGGCAGCTAAGAGCACCAACTCTCAAATCGGTACTCCTTGTATGCTAAATACCTGCGCGCGTCAAATAGATGAAACACGTTCAACGTAAAAACATCACCGCTTTTGCGGCGGTTTACTCACTGGAAACCAGTCGTGGCGTGATAAACACCACTAACTCACGTCGTTCATCTTCTTTTCCGTCATGACGAAATAATTGCCCGAACCAGGGAATGTCACCCAACAGCGGTACGCTATCCTGACCCGATTTATTTTTACGGGTAAAAATGCCGCCCAACGCCAACGTTTCTCCGCTTTTGACCTCGACTTGCGTTTCGATCTCCTGCTTGTCAATTGCCAGCACTTCGCCATCGGCTTGTTGAAGGACCTGCCCCGGAACGTTCTGGCTGATGTGTAATTTCAGCCGGATGCGACCTTTTTGTAACACCGTGGGCGTGACCTCCATTCCCAGTACCGCCTCTTTAAACTCCACCGATGTTGCACCACTTTCACCACTGGAAACCTGATACGGAATTTCGCTTCCCTGTTTAATGCTGGCAGGCTGGAGATGCGAAGCCAGTAAACGTGGACTGGCGATGATATCCAGTTGCTGTTTCTGTTCTAGTGCGGAAAGCTCCAGATCCAGCAAACGTCCGTTGATCCGCCCAATGTTAAAACCGATATGCGTCGTCGCCGTCGCCACCGCGAGATCGCTACCGAGCGTAGTCACTTGCCCAACGCCGCCAGCTTGTTGCGCATCGGCCAGCGTCCATTTCACGCCTAACTCGCGCAGACTTTTTTCATTAATGGTGACAATGTGTGCCGACAGTTCAACCTGGCCTACCGGCAAATCCATTTGCATGACCCACTGTTCCAGTGCAGTTAACGCCGCCTGGTTATCGCGCAACAAAAGGCGATTGGTACGTTTATCAACGGTCATGCTGCCTTTGGCGCTAAGTAGCTTCTCCCCCGCTTTCGCCAACTCTCCGGCATCGGCGTATTGCAGGGTAATGCTGCGATTTTCCAGCGGCAGGTTTGCCTGCGCCCGTGCTTTCTCTGCCTCCTGGCGGGCGATATTTTCATTTTGCCAGGCAACGGAATGCACTGAAAGAATATTGCCTTCCTGACGCGTTATCAGCCCGGCGCTTTTCACTACGGTTTGTAGCGCCTGCTTCCAGGGAACATCCGTTAAATGTAGCGATACCGTACCGCTGACGTCTGGCGACACCACCAGGTTCAACTTCTCCTGTTCGGCCAGCGCCTGCAAAACCTGAGCAACCGGAACGTCATCCACCATCAGCGTGACTTTTTGCGGCTTTGCCGCCTGCACGATGGGCATCATCATCAACAGTAGTGCGGCTATCCATTGCTTCATTTGTATCTCCTTGCCGTTGCCACAACCACTGTGGCGGTTCGCAGTTTGTCCCGGTTCCCAGCGTTAGTGTGTCTGGCGTCAGCTGTAAGATCGTCCAGCCGTTTTCCAGCACATCGTTTTGCTGCACCCGTCGCCATTTCTTTTGCCCATCTTTTATTACGCCAATAACGCGCTCGCCTCTTCCTACCATCCCCTGATAGCGCCACTGGGTAAGTTCGCTAATCCGGCATAGATCTTCCGGTGGTTTAAACGGGTCGCGCATGCCGGTTAATAGCCATAATGCAACACCAGCCAGCAGCCAACGTTTAGCCATCATTCGCCCCCTCCAGTTGGAGCGTGAACAAGAGTTCATCACCTTCCACGCTTAACGAAAAACGACTTACGCTGACGTTGCGCTCTGCCAGTCGTGTAAATGCCGACGGCACCGCTTCCCAGAGCGTTTTCAACGCCAACTCCCCTCCCTGGGCGGACGGATGCCAGTAAACCAGTTGCGCGCCAGGCAACTGAAAATCCAGCGGCGAAAAGGACAACGTCTTTTCTTCGCGGATGGGTGTGGTGTCTACCAGGCGATGCAGTGCAGCCCACTGCTGGTGATTACTTGCCCGCAGTCGAATTAATGCGTCGCTCTCTTCCTGATGGGCCAATGAAAGAACGATGATTGTGAATAACACCAGCAACCAGACTGCCCAGCCAAACTGACGGGTACGAGGAGATGTGGCAAACCACCAGTCAAAGAGCGAGTTCATCGCTAACCTTCCTTGTTAACTGATACGCAAATTGCCAGCGCCCTTGTGCATCCTGCTGCGTGGCCCCTCGCTGGTTGAGCTGAAAAGAGGCATCCTCACGGAGTGACTTCTCCAACACATTTAGTGCTGTGATGTTCGACGTAAGTCCTTTGACTTCCAGCGTTCCCTGCTGCCAGCTCAGCGTGGTCAGCCAGGCTTTTTCTGGTAAAAGCGTCGCCAGCGCTTCCAGCGCTGGTTGCCAGTCGCGGGTAAATTGTCGCTGACGCTGACGTCGCAAATGCTGTTCGCGTAACTGTTGGCGTTCCAACAAACGTGGCTTAGTGACCTGTAAGCTACGGGCGAGTTGTTGTTCTCCCTCGAGCAAAATGGCGTCTACGCGTGCTTCGGCGTTATATGCCAGACGCTGCATTAGCGTTATCCCTACGGTCAGCAGCAGAGGGGCAACAAACATCTGCAACCAGAAGCGAAAAAAGGCCGCACGGCGTTGCTGTCGCCAGGGCAAAAAATTGATTGGTGGGTTCATTAGCGACTCTCCCCAAGCGCCAGCCCCAGCGCAATGGCGAAGTCTCCACCTGGTGGCGGTAGCGGCGGCTGACGAACAGAAACCGCCTCCCAGGGGTCAAATCCGCCTTCGCCGCATATTGCGATACTGTCGGGATCCACGGATAACATCGCTGCAAGGTCATTCGCGCTTGTCATCCCCACCACCAGCTTGCGCCCCCAGTTATAACGCGTCGCCCACAACCACTGCTCGTGGTCACACCAGGCCAGACATTGCTTGTGAGGGGGTAAAAAAGGCAGAAACCGTTGTAAAGCGCAGGCATCTGGGGTAATCGCGCTAACGTGAACACGCAATCTTTCTGCCAGGGTAAGTAACGTTGCCAACTCTTTGCTTTGCGCGGCGGTCACGTTATAGGCCGGGCTTAGTGAATCTTCGCTATAATCGAAGCGCAGGGAGTCCGGTTCCATATCCAGCTCGCGTGCCATTGTGCCTGCCAGCCATGCCGTTTGCTCTCGCTCACCGAGAGACATCGCCGGGCGTGGAAATGCCCTCTGTAACGTTCGACCAGCAGGAAATGCCAGCATAATGTGATGTCGATGCGGCAGTTCACGACTCCACGGTAACAACGTTTTTGCCAGCCGCTCTGTATCGAGAATGCGTCCATCTTTGATAATGTCTGTCGCCAGCGGCAAGCGCCACCAACGTTGCAAAAAACATTCTTTTGCACCACGCACGATAGCAACCGCCACCGCTTCTTGCTGTTGTAAATGCAACCCAATTTGCCAGTTCTTAAATGCCATTGTGATGATCTCCTTATCACCCGTCACTCTGACGGGTATATCAATGCGTCTGGCTTGCCTTTATACTACCGCGCGTTTGTTTATAAACTGCCCAAATGAAACCAAATCGGAAATTTCCAGTGAAGTTCGTAAAGTATTTATTGATCCTTGCAGTCTGTTGCATTCTGCTGGGAGCAGGCTCGATTTATGGCCTCTACCGCTACATCGAGCCACAACTGCCGGATGTGGCGACATTAAAAGATGTTCGCCTGCAAATTCCGATGCAGATTTACAGCGCCGATGGCGAGCTAATTGCGCAATATGGTGAAAAGCGTCGTATTCCGGTTACGTTGGATCAAATCCCGCCGGAAATGGTGAAAGCCTTTATCGCGACTGAGGACAGCCGCTTTTATGAGCATCACGGCGTTGACCCGGTGGGGATCTTCCGTGCGGCAAGTGTGGCGTTGTTCTCTGGTCACGCGTCACAAGGGGCGAGTACCATTACCCAGCAACTGGCGAGAAACTTCTTCCTCAGTCCGGAACGCACGCTGATGCGTAAGATTAAGGAAGTCTTCCTCGCGATTCGTATTGAACAGTTGCTGACTAAAGACGAGATCCTCGAGCTTTATCTGAACAAGATTTACCTCGGTTACCGCGCCTATGGTGTCGGTGCTGCGGCACAAGTCTATTTCGGTAAAACGGTCGACCAACTGACGCTGAACGAAATGGCGGTGATTGCCGGGCTGCCAAAAGCCCCATCCACTTTCAACCCGCTCTACTCAATGGATCGCGCCGTCGCGCGGCGTAACGTTGTGCTGTCGCGTATGTTGAGCGAAGGGTATATCACCCAGCAGCAATACGATCAGACGCGTAGTGAGCCGATTAACGCCAATTATCACGCGCCGGAAATTGCCTTCTCGGCGCCGTATCTCACCGAAATGGTGCGTCAGGAGATGTATAGCCGTTACGGCGAAAGCGCTTATGAAGACGGTTATCGCATTTACACCACCATTACCCGCAAAGTTCAGCAGGCCGCGCAGCAAGCGGTACGTAACAACGTGCTGGACTACGACATGCGTCACGGTTATCGCGGCCCGGCTAATGTGCTGTGGAAAGTAGGTGAGACGGCGTGGGACACCAAAAAGATAACCAATACTCTGAAAGCGTTGCCGACTTACGGTCCGCTGCTGCCTGCCGCAGTTACCAGCACCAATCCGCAGGAAGCGACAGCGATGCTGGCTGACGGAACGTCCGTAACGTTGCGTATGGAAGGCGTTCGCTGGGCGCGTCCTTACCGTTCAGACACTCAACAGGGACCGACGCCACGTAAAGTGACTGATGTGGTGCAAACGGGTCAGCAAATCTGGGTTCGCCAGGTTGGCGATGCCTGGTGGCTGGCGCAGGTGCCAGAGGTGAACTCGGCGCTTGTGTCGATCAATCCGCAAAACGGTGCCGTCATGGCGCTGGTTGGTGGCTTTGACTTCAACCAGAGCAAGTTTAACCGCGCAACTCAGGCGCTGCGTCAGGTGGGTTCGAATATCAAACCGTTCCTCTACACCGCTGCAATGGATAAAGGTCTGACGCTGGCAAGTATGCTGAACGATGTGCCGATTTCCCGCTGGGACGCCGGTGCTGGTTCTGACTGGGAGCCGAAAAACTCACCGCCGCAATATGCCGGTCCAATCCGTTTACGTCAGGGACTGGGTCAGTCGAAGAACGTAGTGATGGTGCGTGCAATGCGGGCTATGGGCGTCGACTACGCTGCAGAGTATCTGCAACGCTTCGGCTTCCCGGCGCAAAACATTGTTCATACCGAATCGCTGGCGCTGGGTTCCGCGTCCTTCACGCCGCTGCAGGTGGCGCGCGGCTATGCAGTAATGGCGAACGGTGGCTTCCTGGTGGATCCGTGGTTTATCAGCAAAATTGAAAACGACCAGGGCGGCGTGATTTTCGAAGCGAAACCGAAAGTAGCTTGCCCGGAATGCGATATCCCGGTGATTTATGGCGATACGCAAAAATCGAACGTGCTGGAAAATAACGACGTTGAAGACGTGGCTATCTCCCGCGAGCAGCAAAATGTTTCGGTGCCGATGCCGCAACTGGAGCAAGCTAATCAGACATTAGTCGCGAAGACCGGCGCGCAGGAGTATGCACCGCACGTTATCAGCACTCCGCTGGCATTCCTGATTAAGAGCGCACTGAACACCAATATCTTTGGTGAACCAGGCTGGCAAGGTACTGGCTGGCGCGCAGGTCGTGATTTGCAACGTCATGATATCGGCGGGAAAACCGGGACCACCAACAGCTCGAAGGATGCATGGTTCTCGGGTTACGGACCAGGCGTAGTAACCTCAGTATGGATTGGCTTTGACGACCACCGTCGTAATCTCGGTCATACCACGGCTTCCGGGGCAATTAAAGATCAGATCTCTGGTTACGAAGGTGGTGCTAAAAGCGCGCAGCCTGCATGGGACGCTTATATGAAAGCCGTTCTGGAAGGCGTACCGGAACAACCGCTGACGCCGCCGCCGGGTATTGTGACGGTGAATATCGATCGCAGCACTGGGCAACTGGCCAGCGGCGGCAACAGCCGCGAAGAGTACTTCATTGAAGGTACACAGCCTACACAGCAAGCGGTGCGCGAGGTGGGAACGACCATTATCGATAATGGTGAGGCACAGGAATTGTTCTGATTAAAAAGGCGCTTCGGCGCCTTTTTAGTTTGCTGGCAAAGTGCGCGTTGTTCATGCCGGATGCGGCATGAACGCCTTATCCGGCATGCAAAATCTTGAAAACTCAATACATTGCAGGAATCCCGTAGGCCTGATATGTATGACGCATCAGGCAAGATCTACGTATTTACAACCGCCCCTGCCCCTTCAACCACTCACGTACCAGGAACAGCGCGCTGACATTGCGCGCTTCATTGAAGTCAGGCTCTTCGAGCAAATCCATCATATGCGCCAGCGGCCAGCGAACCTGCGGTAGCGGCTCCGGCTCATCGCCTTCCAGCGATTCCGGGTAGAGATCTTGCGCCACCACAATATTCATTTTGCTGGAAAAGTAAGACGGCGCCATGCTGAGTTTCTTCAAAAAAGTCAGATCGTTCGCACCAAATCCCACTTCTTCTTTTAGCTCGCGGTTAGCTGCTTCGTAGACGCTTTCACCGGGATCAATCAGCCCTTTCGAAAACCCTAACTCGTAGGATTCAGTTCCCACCGCGTACTCGCGAATCAGGATCAGATGGTCGTCCACAATAGGCACAATCATCACCGCTTCCCTGTTGGTTGGACGCATTCGTTCATAAACACGCCGCACGCCATTGCTGAACTCCAGATCCACGCTTTCGACGGTAAACAGTCGGGAACGGGCTACAGTTTCAACATTCAGAATGGTGGGTTTTTGTAATGATTTTCTCATTGTGGAATCTTTTGCAGTGAAATCAGTATTTATTGTGCGATATCGGACACCGTTTCGGCAATGTGAATTGCATGTTATTTACATTTATGCAACCTGACAAATAATCGTTCTCAAATCAAATTAAAAGTCAATAGGTTGAAATAACTCCAGGAATTTGCTGATATTCCGCCCTCAGAGGGTTTGCTATGATCAGCGGTTACTGGGATGCGCTTAATGATGCTCAAGTTCAACTCCACGCTTGCCGATAGCCAACCGCAGAATCCTATATTGTGTCCAGGGTGCGAATAATCACGCCTGACAAATTAAGTAAGATGGGGAAAGCATGAGCACCATTGTGATTTTTTTAGCTGCTTTGCTGGCCTGCTCACTACTTGCGGGATGGCTGATAAAAACCCGCACCAGGCGGCGACAATTGCCCTGGGCTAACGCCTTCGCTGATGCGCAAACGCGCAAACTCACTTCTGAAGAACGTAGCGCCGTTGAAAATTATCTCGAAAGCCTGACGCAGATTTTGCAGGTTCCCGGCCCGACGGGGGCCAGCACGGCGCCTGTCTCTCTGACGCTGAACGCCGAAAGCAATAATGTGATGATGCTGACGCACGCTATCACACGTTATGGCATCTCTACCGACGATCCCAATAAATGGCGCTACTACCTTGACTCGGTAGAAGTCCACCTGCCGCCTTTCTGGGAGCAGTACATCAACGACGAAAACACCGTTGAACTGATTTATACCGACTCACTCCCATTAGTCATTTCACTCAACGGCCATACGCTGCAAGAGTATATGCAGGAGACTCGCGGTTACACGTTACAACCTATTCCATCAACGCAGGCATCGATTCGCGGTGAAGAGAGCGAACAAATTGAGTTGCTCAACATTCGCCAGGAAACGCACGAAGAGTATGCACTTAGCCGCCCACGAGGATTGCGGGAAGCGCTGCTGATTGTCGCCTCATTCCTGATGTTCTATTTCTGCCTGGTGACCCCAGATGTATTTGTCCCGTGGTTGGTTGGCGGCGCGCTACTGCTGCTGGGCGCGGGCCTGTGGGGATTATATGCGCCACCTGCCAAATCCTCTCTAAGGGAAATCCACTGCCTGCGTGGGACACCGCGTCGCTGGGGGCTGTTTGGTGAAAACTCTCAGGAACAGATTAACAATATTTCGCTTGGTATTATCGATCTGGTCTACCCCGCGCACTGGCAACCTTACATTGCCCAGGATCTCGGACAACAAACCGATATCGATATCTACCTCGACCGTCACGTCGTGCGCCAGGGGCGCTATCTTTCGCTGCATGACGAAGTAAAAAACTTCCCGTTGCAGCACTGGCTACGCAGCACGGTTATCGCAGCCGGTTCGCTGATAGTCTTGTTTATGCTGCTGTTCTGGATCCCACTGGATATGCCGCTGAAATTCACTCTCTCGTGGATGAAAGGCGCGCAGACTATTGAGGCCACCAGTGTTAAACAACTTGCGGACGCTGGCGTACGCGTAGGCGATACCTTACGTCTAAGTGGTACAGGCATGTGTAATATCCGCACTTCCGGCACCTGGAGCGCGAAAACCAATTCACCGTTTTTGCCGTTTGACTGCTCGCAAATCATCTGGAATGACGCCCGTTCATTGCCATTACCGGAATCGGAACTGGTTAACAAAGCTACGGCGTTGACCGAAGCAGTAAACCGTCAACTGCACCCTAAACCGGAAGATGAATCACGCGTCAGTGCCTCATTACGTTCTGCGATTCAGAAATCCGGCATGGTTTTGCTTGATGACTTTGGCGACATCGTACTGAAGACAGCAGATCTCTGTGCAGCCAAAGATGATTGTGTGCGCTTAAAAAACGCCCTGGTGAATCTTGGCAACAGTAAGGACTGGGACGCACTGGTGAAACGCGCCAACGCAGGAAAACTTGATGGTGTGAATGTATTACTCCGCCCGGTGAGCGCAGAATCGCTGGATAATCTGGTGGCGACTTCCACCGCACCGTTTATCACTCATGAAACGGCGCGAGCGGCACAATCACTGAATAGCCCAGCGCCTGGCGGCTTCCTGATTGTCAGCGACGAAGGCAGCGATTTTGTCGATCAACCGTGGCCAGCAGCCTCACTTTATGACTACCCGGCGCAAGAACAATGGAACGCTTTCCAGAAGCTGGCGCAAATGTTGATGCATACACCGTTTAACGCCGAGGGGATCGTCACCAATATTTTCACCGATGCCAACGGCACGCAGCATATCAGCTTGCACCCTATTCCGGACCGTTCTGGCCTGTGGCGCTATCTCGGCACCACATTACTGCTACTGACGATGTTCGGCTGTGCCATCTATAATGGCGTGCAGGCCTGGCGTCGTTACCAGCGTCATCGCACCCGCATGATGGAGATTAAGGAATATTACGAAAGCTGCCTGAATCCGACGCTGCTCACGTCTTCAGAAAGCCTCATCGAATAACACGTTTGCGCGGCAGGTTATGCTACCCTGTCGCGCAAATTGCTTCACTCTGGAGATTTCCCCCATGCATATCAACATTGCCTGGCAGGACGTAGACACCGTTCTGCTGGATATGGACGGCACGTTGCTCGACCTCGCCTTCGATAACTATTTTTGGCAAAAGCTGGTGCCTGAAACATGGGGCGCGAAAAACGGTGTTACGCCACAGGAAGCAATGGAATATATGCGCCGGCAATATCACGACGTGCAGCATACGCTAAACTGGTACTGTCTTGATTACTGGAGCGAGCAACTGGGTCTGGATATCTGTGCGATGACCACCGAGATGGGGCCGCGTGCTGTGTTGCGTGAAGATACTATTCCGTTTCTCGAAGCGCTGAAAGCCAGCGGCAAGCAGCGTATTTTGCTCACTAACGCCCATCCACATAACCTGGCCGTTAAACTTGAGCATACGGGTCTGGACGCACACCTTGATTTATTACTTTCCACCCACACATTTGGTTATCCGAAAGAGGATCAGCGGTTATGGCATGCGGTGGCCGAAGCTACGGGTCTGAAAGCTGAAAGAACGCTGTTTATTGATGACAGCGAAGCCATTCTCGATGCTGCCGCGCAATTTGGTATTCGTTACTGTCTCGGCGTCACCAACCCTGACTCTGGAATAGCCGAAAAACAGTATGAACGCCATCCGTCACTGAATGACTACCGCCGCCTGATCCCCTCGCTAATGTGAAGGAGACGCCATGAAAGAAAAACCGGCTGTTGAGGTTCGACTGGATAAATGGCTATGGGCCGCCCGTTTTTATAAAACCCGCGCGCTGGCCCGCGAAATGATTGAAGGCGGTAAGGTGCATTACAACGGGCAACGCAGCAAGCCGAGTAAAGTCGTCGAGCTGAATGCCACGCTCACGCTGCGCCAGGGAAATGACGAACGAACGGTGATTGTAAAGGCGATTACTGAACAGCGTCGCCCCGCCAGCGAGGCGGTCTTGTTGTATGAAGAGACTGCGGAAAGTGTAGAGAAACGCGAAAAAATGGCACTGGCACGTAAACTTAATGCCTTAACCATGCCGCACCCGGACCGGCGCCCGGACAAAAAAGAGCGCCGTGACCTGTTACGATTTAAACACGGCGACAGTGAATAACTGTCACCTGCAAGAGAGATGATTATGCCGCAACATGACCAATTACATCGCTATCTGTTTGAAAACTTTGCCGTTCGCGGCGAACTGGTAACCGTTTCGGAAACCCTGCAACAGATCCTTGAGAATCACGATTATCCGCAGCCGGTGAAAAACGTGCTGGCAGAACTGCTGGTCGCGACCAGCCTGTTGACCGCTACGCTGAAGTTTGATGGTGATATCACCGTACAGCTGCAAGGCGACGGTCCGATGAATCTGGCGGTTATTAACGGTAACAACAAACAGCAAATGCGTGGTGTGGCGCGCGTGCAGGGCGAAATTCCAGAAAATGCCGACCTGAAAACGCTGGTCGGCAATGGTTACGTGGTGATCACCATTACCCCGAGCGAAGGCGAACGCTATCAGGGCGTGGTTGGTCTGGAAGGTGATACCCTGGCGGCTTGCCTGGAAGATTACTTTATGCGTTCTGAACAGCTGCCGACGCGCCTGTTTATTCGCACCGGTGACGTAGACGGCAAACCGGCTGCGGGCGGTATGTTGTTGCAGGTAATGCCTGCGCAAAATGCCCAGCAAGACGACTTCGACCACCTGGCGACGCTGACCGAAACCATCAAAACTGAAGAGCTGCTGACGTTACCGGCAAACGAAGTTTTGTGGCGCTTATACCACGAAGAAGAGGTGACGGTTTACGATCCGCAGGATGTTGAGTTCAAATGCACCTGCTCGCGTGAACGTTGCGCAGGCGCGCTGAAAACGCTGCCGGATGAAGAAGTTGATAGCATCCTCGCGGAAGAAGGCGAAATTGACATGCATTGTGATTACTGTGGTAACCACTATCTGTTCAATGCAATGGATATTGCCGAGATCCGCAACAATGCGTCTCCGGCAGATCCGCAGGTTCATTAATCCCATGTCCGGCAGAGATGACTCTGCCGGACATCATGACTAAATTGCCTGATGCGCTGCACTTATCTGGCCTACGGATTAAATGCAATTTATCGCAGGTAAGATAAGGCGCCGTATCCAAACGCGCTGTCACTCATTCAGATTCAAATCCAGCGTTTCACCATCCACCGTAAGATCGCGCCACACTTTAGGCTTCGTCCCCAGTTTTCCATCCTTCGCCGCTGTGAGTAATTTCTCTTTCGTTATTACACGCGGGAGTGAACTCATCGTAATCTCTTTCCATTCTTTCCATTCTTTCCATTCTTTCCATTCTTTCCATTCTTTCCCGGCAGGATCAATACCATAGACAATGTATCTTTCATCATTAAAGGCAAACAGGATCCGCTCTGCCCTACCATCACTATTCAGATCTTGCTCTACCAGCACGCAGGCATCTTTTTCAATACATATCATTGCGTTATAGCGATTTTTCATCACTACCGACCAGAATGTCGTATCAGGTTTGCCAGAACCTGGGGCAATAAATACATTATCAGCTAATGCTTTTTCCGATATCTGCTGCTGAAGACGTTGCACTCCATCAAACGCCATCAGCAGACCCCGCCTGCGTTTCGGGTCTTTCATATACTCGACATCGCTTTTCAGCGACTCAAGCGCTGCATGCCCATAGCGACCGCTATGTTCGAGCATGTAGATACTTACCTGGTCTGGCGTGTTCTTGCCACTCTGATAACGCGCCATATGGCTGTTCACGCTAATGCGCATACTGTCCAGCACCGGTGAATTAAGAAGCACCAGTATCACCAGCACCAATAACGAAACCGTAAGGTTCACTTTGCCCTGAAGAACAAGGGGATTTTGCCCTTTACGCCAGGCAATACTGACGAAATACCCCAGCGACCAGACCAGTAACACCACCACCGCCAGTGCGCCGTGCAAGCGTTCGGTAGTCCAGCCGTATTGAGCGACCCGCATCCATATAGCCCAGGCGGCGATCAACACATAGAGCGGCGCCACCAGCAGAGACGTTTTTATCAGGCAACGCAACGGGCCAGTCCAGGGAAGCGTTGCTTTTTGCGGATCGCGGACAATGGCCATTAAGAGCAACTGCAAAAAGGCCAGAGTTAAAAGCAGCCCAGCGGCGGAGATGTGGCGGGAAATCGTATTCAAACCAGCAAAGGGCAAAGTGATAATAAACAGCAGCGTCAGCAGTGAAACCAGTGGTAGCAAACCTGTGGCGATTAACGTGAAGAGCTTTTGAATAGAGGCGATTAACCGCGATTGAGTCCGCGCAAGAATGACTGCCAGCGCGGTAACCAGGCCCAGCGTAAGATACATAAACCAGTCGGTTGAAAAAAAGAGGGTACTGAAAAACGTGATGCCAACAAGTTTAAATAACTCACTCCACAGTAAAAGTACCAGCCATGTCAGACCATTAGTGATCAAAATCACCATCAATATTAGAGCGTTATGCCACGCTGACTGGTAAAAAAAGCTATAGTTCGTTCGCTCTTTTCTGTCGTGCAAATTCAGTTGTACCCAAGGCAATAACAACATCGCCATTAACAGCAGATAACAACCAAATTCCCAGAGTTCCTGGTCCGCTCGCCAGGGACTCATGCCATCAATTTGCCACTTCAGCCAGCCGCTCATCGCCAGGGTGGCAATAAATACCAGCGCCAGCCACCCCCACAAACGCTTCTGTTTGAAGGATTCCACGGTGAATAACAAAACGGATGAAAGCGCCACAGTCGCAGGAATGCCGTAAACAAGCCAGTTGTTATTGTCCACAGCCAGCCAGGTTATCAGAAAATAGCAAACCAGCCCCTGGATTAATCCAGTGGCGACCATTCCCCACCGTGTTGCAGGTGAAATTTCAACGTTATCCATGTTCGTGATCCGGAATCAAAAGGAAGGTTAATTATTGCATTCAGGCAGTACTAATATTTATTTTAAGAAAAATTTACAAAAAAATTTGCGGTGGTGAATCGATACTTTACTGATTGATTTTACATAAATTTCAATCAAGAATGAGATTTAACTCACATTATAATGGCCAATTAAACTAACATTTAACCTTTTAGGAACATTTTCCACACCTGGAATGCTATTTCTGCGATAATAGCAACCGTTTCGTGACAGGAATCACGGAGTTTTTTGTCAAATATGAATTTCTCCAGATGCGTAAATCTATGAGCCTTGTCGCGGTTAACACCCCCAAAAAGACTTTACTATTCAGGCAATACATATTGGCTAAGGAGCAGTGAAATGCGCGTTAACAATGGTTTGACCCCGCAAGAACTCGAGGCTTATGGTATCAGTGACGTACATGATATCGTTTACAACCCAAGCTACGACCTGCTGTATCAGGAAGAGCTCGATCCGAGCCTGACAGGTTATGAGCGCGGGGTGTTAACTAATCTGGGTGCCGTTGCCGTGGATACCGGGATCTTCACCGGGCGTTCACCAAAAGATAAGTATATCGTCCGTGACGATACGACTCGCGATACCTTCTGGTGGGCAGACAAAGGCAAAGGTAAGAACGACAACAAACCTCTCTCTCCGGAAACCTGGCAACATCTGAAAGGCCTGGTGACCAAACAGCTTTCCGGCAAACGCCTGTTCGTGGTTGATGCTTTCTGTGGCGCTAACCCGGATACTCGCCTTTCCGTACGTTTCATCACCGAAGTGGCCTGGCAAGCGCATTTCGTCAAGAACATGTTTATTCGCCCGAGTGATGAAGAGCTGGAAGGTTTCAAACCTGACTTTATCGTCATGAACGGCGCGAAGTGCACCAACCCGCAGTGGAAAGAACAGGGTCTGAACTCTGAAAACTTCGTGGCGTTTAACCTCACCGAGCGCATGCAGCTGATTGGTGGCACCTGGTACGGCGGCGAAATGAAGAAAGGGATGTTCTCAATGATGAACTACCTGCTGCCGCTGAAAGGTATCGCTTCTATGCACTGCTCCGCCAACGTTGGCGAGAAAGGCGATGTTGCGGTGTTCTTCGGCCTTTCCGGCACCGGTAAAACCACCCTTTCCACCGACCCGAAACGTCGCCTGATTGGCGATGACGAGCACGGCTGGGACGATGACGGTGTGTTTAACTTCGAAGGCGGCTGCTACGCGAAAACCATTAAACTGTCGAAAGAAGCAGAGCCAGAAATCTATGGCGCTATCCGTCGCGATGCACTGCTGGAAAACGTCACTGTACGTGAAGATGGCACCATCGACTTTGATGATGGTTCAAAAACCGAGAACACCCGCGTTTCTTATCCGATCTATCACATCGATAACATCGTTAAGCCAGTTTCCAAAGCGGGCCACGCGACTAAAGTTATCTTCCTGACCGCAGATGCTTTTGGCGTACTGCCGCCGGTTTCTCGCCTGACTGCCGATCAAACTCAGTACCACTTCCTCTCAGGCTTCACCGCCAAACTGGCTGGTACAGAGCGTGGCATCACCGAACCGACACCAACCTTCTCTGCCTGCTTCGGCGCGGCATTCCTGTCGCTGCACCCAACTCAGTACGCAGAAGTGCTGGTAAAACGTATGCAGGCAGCGGGCGCGCAGGCATATCTGGTTAACACTGGCTGGAACGGCACTGGCAAACGTATCTCCATTAAAGATACCCGCGCCATTATCGACGCCATCCTCAACGGTTCGCTGGATAACGCAGAAACCTTCACTCTGCCGATGTTTAACCTGGCGATCCCGACCGAACTGCCGGGCGTAGACACGAAGATCCTCGATCCGCGTAACACCTACGCTTCCCCGGAACAGTGGCAGGAAAAAGCTGAAACGCTGGCGAAACTGTTTATCGACAACTTCGACAAATACACCGACACCCCAGCGGGTGCCGCGCTGGTAGCGGCTGGTCCTAAGCTGTAATCGGTTAATATTTCACTGGCCCCTTATCCAAACGGATAAGGGGTTTTTTTATATCTAATTAGCTACCAATATGTACATGGTACACTTATAATTATCAATAGACCGCAGGATGCATTATGTTCACGTTTATTGAACTACAAGGATTTAGCAAACGCCGCCAGTTATTGTTGCCTGATGATGAGTTCCGGGCTTTTCAGGAACTACTCATTCAAGATCCAAGTGCCGGTGACATTATCGCGGGCACAGGCAGTTTCAGAAAAATTCGCTGGAACCGTTCTGGTATGGGGAAACGGGGTGGCATTCGGATAATTTATTACAACGTGACACGCAATGGCCGAATTTATCTGGCGTTGATTTATCCTAAAAATGAACAGGATGATTTAACAGAAGAACAAAGAAAGGCATTGAAACTATTGTCCGAGAAGCTGCTTTAATGTTGAAGCTCCACAAATTCCACCATGGCCGAAATGCCAACGGAGACATTGAAAACAGATGAAAGATGAATTATTTGCTGATCTTCTTGCCAGCGCAGAAGAAATGGTACGCATCGAAAAGGGTGAAAAAACGCCTGAACCAGAGCACGTCCATACTTTTAGCGAAATCGATGTAAAAGCGATCCGTGAAGCAACTGGCTTACGCCAGCAAGATTTTGCTGTCGCCGTAGGGGTAAGTTATGACCTGGTAAAAAGCTGGGAAACCAAACGCCGTCAACCTACCGGAGCACCTCGAAAATTGCTCCTGCTTTTGCAAGCGAATCCTTTCATTATCAATCAATTGAAAACAATCTAAAAACGGGAGGTACCTTCGCCTCCCGTTTATTTACCCTTCTTTTGTCGTGCCCTGCGCCCGCGTTACCGGTAATGGCAGCCAGGCGCGAATGGAAAGCCCGCCCCGCTCGCTGGTGCCAAGCTCCAGCATCCCGTTATGGTTATCCACGATACGCTGCACAATCGCCAGGCCTAGTCCCGTGCCGCTAATGGTGCGCGCACTGTCGCCGCGGACAAAAGGCTGGAACAGATGCTTACGCTGTTCAGGCTCGATACCCGGACCGTCGTCTTCCACCTGGAACCAGGCGCGATTTGGCTCCGTTCCGCTGCTGACTTTAATCCAGCCATTGCCGTAACGGGCAGCGTTCACCACCATATTCGCCACCGCACGTTTGATTGACAGCGGATGCATTTTCACTTCTATGCAGTCAGGATAAAGCGCGGTATCAATTTCACGCTCATAGCCACTTTCCGCGGCAATCACCTCACCAAGCACCGCATTAAGATCCGCCAGTTCCATTGGCATCTCCTGCCCGGTGCGCAGGTAGTCGATAAACTGCTCAATGATGGCGTTGCACTCTTCGATATCTTTGTTGATCGATTCCGCCAGGTAGCCATCCTGCTCGCTCATCATCTCGGTCGCCAGGCGAATACGCGTCAGTGGCGTGCGCAGGTCATGACTTACCCCTGCCATCAGCAGCGTGCGGTCATCCGCCAGTTGCTTAACACCAGCCGCCATATGGTTGAAGGCTCGGGTAACCGAACGCACCTCTGAAGCGCCATATTCACGCAGCGGCGGCGGAATAATCCCTTTACCGACCTGCAAAGCAGCATGTTCGAGATCGACCAACGGTCGGTTCTGAATACGAATAAACAGCCACGCCCCGCCAATCGCCATCAGCATAATCGCCAGCGTATAGCGGAACAGCGGGGAGAAATCGCCCTGATGAATTTCGGTCAGCGGCACGCGTACCCAGATATTGGGCGACAGCCAGGTTTTCAGCCAGACAACAGGCGAGCTTTTGTTAACCTCGACGCGAACTTCCGTCGGACCGCCCAGCTGCTGCGCCATCTGATGGCTTAAGAATTCATAGTGTTGCGCCCAACGCAGCCCGGCCTCTTCGGCAGCTTCGTTGGAATAGAGAGAGATCCCCAGCTCACGGTAGATCTCCCGACGGAAAGCGGGAGGCACAACCAGCTGCGTGCCGTCCTCCAGTTGCAGTTTGTCGGTCATCAACATACGCACTTCGTACGCGAGGACTTTATTAAACTGCTGGAGGCTCGGCAAAATCGCGAAGTTCAGCACCACCAGATAAGTCGTCACCAGGCTGACGAACAGCAAGGTGACGATGAGCAATAACGTGCGGGCAAATGAACTTCGTGGCGAGAAGCGCAATCGCCTCATGCTTTAGAACCGTCCGGCACGAAAACATAGCCCAGACCCCAAACGGTCTGAATGTAACGCGGATGCGCCGGATCTTCTTCCACCATGCGGCGCAGACGAGAGATCTGCACGTCGATGGAACGTTCCATTGCGGAATATTCACGGCCACGGGCAAGGTTCATCAGCTTATCGCGGGAGAGCGGCTCACGCGGGTGGCTGACCAGCGCCTTCAGAACCGCAAATTCACCGCTGGTCAGCGGCATCGGTTCATCTTCGCGGAACATTTCACGCGTACCCAGGTTAAGTTTGAACTTACCGAAAGCAATCACAGCTTCTTCCTGTGACGGCGCACCCGGCAGTTCATTCGCCTGACGACGCAGCACCGCACGGATGCGGGCCAGCAATTCACGCGGGTTAAATGGTTTTGGAATGTAATCGTCAGCACCAATTTCCAGGCCAACGATACGGTCAACTTCTTCCCCTTTCGCCGTTACCATAATGATCGGCATCGGATTACTCTGGCTACGAAGACGTCGGCAAATCGACAAACCATCTTCACCAGGTAACATCAAATCCAGTACCATAAGATGGAAAGATTCACGAGTCAGCAGGCGATCCATCTGTTCTGCATTAGCGACGCTTCGAACCTGGAAGCCTTGTTCGGTGAGATAACGCTCCAGCAGCGCACGCAAGCGCATGTCGTCATCGACCACCAGAATCTTGTAGTTCTCTTGCATTGTTTGTACTCCCAAAGGTTCGCAACAATTTGTAAGCGTGTATTCTTAAAAAAGCTCACGTTCGTCACCAGCTAAATCTGGTATGAATTTCAGCCTAAATTGTTACAAAGCATATTAAACAGCGGCTTAAGTATACAATTTATTCAGCGAAACATTATTGATTCTGTTGATATGATCACGTTATACCCAATGTGCGCATTATCAAACAGACAAAGGGAATCAACGAGATGAAAACGCCCCTGGTTACCCGGGAAGGGTATGAAAAACTCAAACAAGAGCTAAATTATCTCTGGCGTGAAGAGCGCCCGGAAGTCACAAAGAAGGTGACCTGGGCCGCAAGTCTGGGCGACCGCAGCGAAAATGCTGACTATCAGTATAATAAAAAGCGCCTGCGTGAAATCGACCGTCGTGTGCGCTATCTCACTAAATGCATGGAAAATCTCAAAATCGTCGATTACTCGCCCCAGCAGGAAGGTAAAGTTTTCTTTGGCGCGTGGGTAGAGATTGAAAACGATGATGGCGTGATTCACCGTTTCCGTATCGTCGGCTACGATGAAATCTTTGGCCGTAAAGATTACATCTCTATCGATTCCCCGATGGCCCGCGCATTGCTGAAAAAAGAGGTGGGCGATCTGGCGGTGGTGAATACCCCTGCCGGGGAAGCGAGCTGGTATGTTAATGCTATCGAGTACGTGAAACCGTAAGGAAGAGTCTTAACCTCCTGCCGATGGCTGGCATTTTTGCCAGCCAGTCCGTATAACTATCCCCTGATTTTTGATCCGAAAAGATGAACTCAAACCATGATGAATGATTCGTTCTGCCGCATTATTGCGGGTGAAATCCAGGCGCGCCCGGAACAGGTTGACGCTGCCGTTCGCCTGCTTGACGAAGGGAATACCGTGCCGTTTATCGCACGTTATCGTAAGGAAATCACCGGCGGTCTGGATGACACGCAGCTGCGTAATCTGGAAACGCGTCTGAGCTATCTGCGCGAGCTGGAAGAGAGACGTCAGGCTATTCTCAAGTCCATTTCTGAGCAAGGTAAACTCACCGACGAGCTGGCGAATGCCATCAACGCTACCTTGAGCAAAACCGAACTCGAAGACCTTTACCTGCCCTACAAACCGAAACGTCGTACCCGCGGGCAAATCGCCATTGAAGCAGGGCTTGAGCCGTTGGCTGACCTACTGTGGAGCGATCCATCACACACGCCAGAAGTCGCCGCTGCACAATATGTTGATGCCGATAAAGGCGTGGCAGATACCAAAGCCGCGTTGGACGGCGCGCGTTATATCCTGATGGAACGCTTTGCCGAAGATGCCGCGCTGCTGGCGAAAGTGCGTGATTATCTGTGGAAGAACGCGCATCTGGTGTCGACCGTAGTGAACGGTAAAGAAGAGGAAGGCGCGAAATTCCGCGACTATTTCGATCATCACGAACCGCTGTCAACGGTGCCTTCTCACCGCGCGCTGGCGATGTTCCGTGGGCGTAACGAAGGTGTACTCCAGCTTTCGCTGAATGCCGATCCGCAGTTCGACGAGCCGCCGAAAGAGAGCTATTGCGAGCAAATCATCATGGATCATCTCGGCCTGCGCCTGAACAATGCCCCGGCGGATAGCTGGCGCAAAGGCGTGGTGAGCTGGACGTGGCGCATCAAGGTGCTGATGCACCTGGAAACAGAACTGATGGGAACCGTGCGCGAACGTGCGGAAGATGAAGCGATTAATGTCTTTGCCCGTAACCTGCACGATCTGCTGATGGCGGCCCCTGCCGGACTGCGTGCGACGATGGGCCTCGATCCGGGTCTGCGTACCGGGGTAAAAGTAGCGGTGGTCGACGCAACGGGCAAACTGGTAGCAACCGATACCATTTATCCGCACACCGGACAGGCCGCAAAGGCGGCGATGACCGTTGCCGCCCTGTGTGAAAAACATAATGTTGAACTGGTAGCGATCGGTAACGGTACGGCTTCCCGCGAAACCGAGCGTTTCTATCTTGATGTCCAGAAGCAGTTCCCGAAGGTTACCGCGCAGAAAGTGATCGTCAGCGAAGCTGGCGCGTCGGTTTACTCGGCTTCCGAGCTGGCAGCGCAGGAGTTCCCGGATCTCGACGTTTCTCTGCGTGGCGCAGTATCTATCGCCCGCCGTTTGCAGGATCCGCTGGCAGAGCTGGTGAAAATCGATCCGAAATCTATCGGCGTTGGTCAGTATCAGCATGACGTCAGCCAGACGCAGCTGGCCCGCAAGCTGGATGCAGTAGTAGAAGACTGCGTAAACGCCGTTGGCGTTGATCTGAATACTGCTTCTGTTCCGCTGTTAACTCGCGTGGCGGGCCTGACGCGCATGATGGCGCAAAACATCGTGGCCTGGCGCGATGAAAATGGTCAGTTCCAGAACCGTCAGCAACTGTTAAAAGTGAGCCGTCTGGGGCCGAAAGCCTTCGAACAGTGCGCGGGCTTCTTGCGCATTAACCACGGCGATAACCCGCTGGACGCCTCTACCGTTCACCCGGAAGCCTATCCGGTGGTGGAACGCATTCTGGCAGCAACACAGCAGGCGCTGAAAGATCTGATGGGTAACAGCAGCGAACTGCGTAACCTGAAAGCGTCTGATTTCACCGATGAGAAATTCGGTGTGCCGACAGTAACCGACATCATCAAAGAGCTGGAAAAACCGGGTCGCGATCCGCGTCCGGAATTTAAAACCGCTCAGTTTGCTGATGGCGTCGAAACGATGAACGACCTGCAGCCGGGTATGATCCTCGAAGGTGCTGTCACCAACGTCACCAATTTTGGTGCTTTTGTTGATATCGGCGTACATCAGGACGGCCTGGTTCACATCTCTTCTTTGTCGAACAAGTTTGTGGAAGATCCGCATACCGTGGTGAAAGCAGGCGACATTGTGAAGGTGAAAGTGCTGGAAGTGGATCTTCAGCGTAAACGTATCGCCCTGACCATGCGTCTGGACGAGCAGCCTGGCGAAACCAACGCTCGTCGCGGCGGCGGTAACGATCGCCCGCAAAACAACCGCCCGGCAGCCAAACCGCGTGGGCGTGAAGCGCAGCCTGCCGGTAATAGCGCGATGATGGATGCGCTGGCAGCGGCAATGGGCAAAAAGCGTTAAACGCTCCGACTGGCCTACGGTTCGAATTTGCACGAAATCGTAGGCCAGATAAGGCGTTCACGCCACATCTGGCAACGAACGCCTTGCCTGACATAAAAATGCCGGAGAATATCTCCGGCATTTTTATTCCGCAACGAAACTCACACTATATTTCGTTAATATTTATCACAAAATTAACAATTGAAACCTTAATAAAACATTAAGCAGCCATAATAATTCGTCCTCCGAATTATATTTTTGCTCCGATATAACCTTGAGCCACATCAACATTCACGCAGATTATTATCTAAACCAACATTCGCACACATTTTAAGTATTGCTGATAGAAACCATTCTCATTATCATTGTACTGTTGATTATTTAATCTCTCCTTCGTTGGCAAATCATCTGGTCCCATGTCGCTGTCAAACGCCCCATGAGGTAGTTATCCAGTTAATGAGAAACAAGTAGGCACCTATGCAATACACTCCAGATACTGCGTGGAAAATCACTGGCTTTTCCCGTGAAATCAGCCCGGCATATCGTCAGAAGCTGCTTTCTCTTGGCATGTTACCTGGCTCCTCTTTTAATGTGGTGCGCGTCGCTCCACTCGGCGATCCCATTCATATCGAAACCCGTCGTGTAAGCCTGGTATTACGCAAAAAAGATCTGGCCTTATTAGAAGTGGAAGCGGTTTCCTGTTAATACGGTGATAACAACAATGAAAAAATTAACCATTGGCTTAATTGGTAATCCAAATTCTGGCAAGACAACCTTATTTAACCAGCTCACCGGAGCACGTCAGCGTGTAGGAAACTGGGCTGGCGTTACCGTCGAACGTAAAGAGGGTCAGTTTTCCACCACCGATCATCAGGTCACGCTGGTGGACCTGCCCGGTACTTATTCTCTGACTACTATTTCATCGCAGACGTCGTTGGACGAGCAAATCGCCTGCCACTACATTTTGAGTGGCGACGCCGATCTGCTGATTAACGTGGTGGATGCGTCTAACCTTGAGCGTAACCTGTATCTGACGCTACAACTGCTGGAACTCGGTATTCCCTGCATCGTGGCGCTGAACATGCTCGACATTGCCGAGAAGCAAAATATTCGCATTGAAATTGATGCGCTGTCGGCGCGTCTTGGCTGCCCGGTGATCCCGCTGGTTTCCACGCGTGGTCGCGGTATCGAAGCTCTGAAACTGGCGATTGACCGCTACAAAGCCAACGACAATGTAGAACTGGTGCATTACGCACAGCCGCTGCTCAACGAAGCAGATTCACTGGCAAAAGTGATGCCGTCCGACATTCCGCTCAAACAGCGTCGCTGGCTGGGTCTGCAAATGCTGGAAGGCGATATCTACAGCCGCGCCTACGCCGGTGAAGCGTCGCAGCATCTGGATGCCGCCCTCGCCCGTCTGCGTAATGAGATGGACGATCCGGCGCTGCATATTGCCGATGCGCGTTACCAGTGTATTGCTGCTATCTGCGATGTGGTAAGCAACACGCTGACGGCAGAACCCAGTCGCTTCACCACGGCAGTGGATAAAATCGTGCTCAACCGTTTCCTCGGGCTGCCGATTTTCCTCTTTGTGATGTACCTGATGTTCCTGCTCGCTATCAACATCGGCGGGGCGTTACAGCCGCTGTTTGACGTCGGCTCCGTGGCGCTATTTGTGCATGGTATTCAGTGGATTGGCTACACGCTCCACTTCCCGGACTGGCTGACTATCTTCCTCGCCCAGGGCCTGGGCGGCGGTATTAACACCGTGCTGCCGCTGGTGCCGCAGATCGGCATGATGTATCTGTTCCTCTCCTTCCTCGAGGACTCCGGTTATATGGCGCGTGCGGCGTTTGTGATGGACCGTCTGATGCAGGCGTTGGGCTTGCCGGGGAAATCCTTTGTGCCGCTGATCGTCGGCTTCGGTTGTAACGTGCCGTCTGTGATGGGTGCGCGAACTCTTGATGCGCCGCGTGAACGCCTGATGACCATTATGATGGCACCGTTTATGTCCTGCGGCGCGCGTCTGGCTATCTTCGCAGTATTTGCGGCTGCCTTCTTCGGGCAGAACGGCGCGCTGGCGGTCTTCTCGCTGTATATGCTGGGTATCGTGATGGCGGTGCTGACTGGCCTGATGCTCAAGTACACCATCATGCGCGGTGAAGCGACGCCGTTTGTCATGGAGCTGCCGGTCTACCACGTACCACACGTTAAGAGTCTGATTATCCAGACCTGGCAGCGTCTGAAAGGCTTCGTGATGCGCGCAGGTAAAGTGATCATCATCGTCAGCATTTTCCTGAGCGCCTTCAACAGCTTCTCGTTGAGCGGGAAAATCGTCGATAACATCAACGACTCGGCACTGGCTTCCGTTAGCCGTGTGATCACCCCGGTCTTCAAACCGATTGGCGTACATGAAGATAACTGGCAGGCAACGGTTGGCCTGTTTACAGGTGCCATGGCGAAAGAAGTGGTGGTGGGTACGCTCAACACTCTCTACACCGCAGAAAATATTCAGGACGAAGAGTTCAATCCAGCAGAATTTAACCTCGGTGAAGAGCTGTTCAGCGCGGTAGATGAAACCTGGCAGAGCCTGAAAGACACCTTCAGTCTTAGCGTACTGATGAACCCCATTGAAGCAAGCAAAGGCGACGGCGAAATGGGTACCGGGGCGATGGGCGTGATGGATCAGAAATTCGGTAGCGCAGCTGCCGCTTACAGCTACCTGATTTTCGTCCTGCTGTATGTACCGTGCATCTCGGTGATGGGAGCCATCGCCCGTGAATCAAGCCGTGGCTGGATGGGCTTCTCCATCCTGTGGGGGCTGAATATCGCTTACTCGCTGGCAACATTGTTCTATCAGGTTGCCAGCTACAGCCAGCATCCAACCTACAGCCTGGTGTGCATTCTGGCGGTTATCCTGTTTAACATCGTGGTTATCGGTTTGCTGCGCCGCGCGCGTAGCCGGGTGGATATCGAACTGCTGGCAACGCGCAAGTCGGTAAGCAGTTGCTGTGCAGCCAGCACCACTGGCGATTGCCACTAAGGATACAGCAATGGCTTCGCTCATTCAGGTGCGTGATTTGCTGGCGTTACGGGGGCGTATGGAAGCGGCCCAGATAAGCCAGACATTGAACACTCCACAGCCAATGATTAACGCCATGCTGCAACAACTGGAAAGTATGGGCAAAGCAGTGCGGATTCAGGAAGAACCTGACGGCTGCCTCTCCGGCAGTTGTAAAAGCTGCCCGGAAGGAAAAGCCTGTCTGCGCGAGTGGTGGGCGCTGCGTTAACCATACTCCATCGCCTGTTTTGAAAAGCCCGGTATGCGTTTGCATCCGGGCTTTTTTGCGTGCGGCTTTCCATAAAAATGCAATTCTTGCAGCGCGACGTAAGTTCCTCTGAAAGCGTCTCGCAGGGATGAAAACTCGCTAATGCACAGGTATGGAGTGGCGCGTAGAGTCGCGGCATTCAAACAACAGGTGAAGGAACGCCATGAGCAAAAAGCAGAGTTCCACCCCACACGATGCGCTGTTCAAACTCTTTTTACGCCAACCGGAGACGGCTCGCGATTTTCTTGCGTTTCATTTACCGGCCCCCATTCACGCGCTTTGTGATATGAAAACCCTCAAGCTGGAGTCGAGCAGCTTTATTGATGACGATCTGCGTGAAAGCTATTCCGACGTGCTGTGGTCGGTGAAAACGGAACAAGGGCCAGGATACATCTATTGCCTGATTGAACATCAAAGCACTTCAAACAAACTGATCGCATTTCGCATGATGCGCTACGCCATTGCCGCAATGCAAAACCACCTGGATGCCGGACACAAAACGTTGCCGATGGTAGTGCCATTGTTGTTTTATCACGGTATTGAAAGCCCCTATCCCTATTCGCTGTGTTGGCTGGATTGTTTTGCCGATCCCAAACTGGCAAGGCAGCTTTATGCCTCTGCATTTCCGCTGATTGATGTCACCGTCATGCCTGATGATGAAATCATGCAGCACCGACGCATGGCGCTGCTGGAGTTAATTCAAAAACATATTCGTCAACGCGACCTGATGGGGCTGGTAGAGCAAATGGCCTGCTTATTAAGTAGTGGATACGCTAATGACAGACAAATCAAAGGGCTGTTTAATTACATACTACAGACTGGCGATGCGGTGCGTTTTAACGATTTTATCGACGGTGTGGCCGAACGTTCACCGAAACATAAGGAGAGTTTAATGACTATTGCGGAAAGATTGCGGCAGGAGGGAGAGCAATCCAAAGCCCTACATATAGCCAAAATAATGCTTGAGTCGGGAGTCCCTCTTGCAGACATCATGCGCTTTACCGGGGTGTCAGAAGAAGAGTTGGCTGCGGCGAGTCAGTAAAGTTCTGTCTCGCCATTTCAAAAGCTGTCTACACCCTCTGCTTCAACGCCACCAGCACGTGACGAAACTCGACCGGATGCGAAATAAACGGCGCATGGGCCGCTTTGGCGAAGATGTATGACTCGCTGTGCGGCCAGAGTTTATCCAGCATCGGCACCACTTTGCGCGGCACCAGACCGTCGAGATAGCCATACAATCGCAAAAACGGCATGGACACGTTTTGCAACGACTGACGGAGATCGACCGTTTTCAGAATTTCCAGTCCGCCATTAAGCACGTCAACCTCCGGCATCGGTAACGCCAGAACGGTTTTCTTCAGCGCTCGCGCATCCTGGCGCGCCGTTTCTGTACCCATGGTTTGTAACGCAAGGAACCGTTCTACTGTGCGCTGAAAATCTTCACTCAGTTGCTGCTGGAAACTTGCCAGCACGTCCGGTTTTATCCCCGGCCACTCGTCACGAGCACTAAAACACGGCGACGATGCCACGGTAACCAACGACTGAACACGCTCGGGATGGGTTAACGCAATCTGGCTTGCCACCAGCCCGCCGAGACTCCAGCCTAGCCAGATAGCTTTGTCCGGCGCCTGTCGCAGCACCACTTCAGCCATATCAGCAAGCGACATCGAACCAAATCCCTGGCTGCGCCCGAAGCCAGGAAGATCAACAAGATGCAACGTAAAATGCGAGCTAAGTTCCTCGTCAATGCAACGCCACACTTCGGCATTCAGTCCCCATCCGTGCAGCAGCACAAGATGAACATTCCCCTGACCTTTGGTCTGCCACCAGATGTTATTCATCCGCTATTGTTCTCTTTTTACTTACAAGGATGAACATATGCTAACAGTACCGGGATTATGCTGGCTATGCCGAATGCCGCTGGCGTTAGGTCACTGGGGGATTTGTTCGGTATGCTCTCGTGCCGCCCGTACAGATAAAACGCTATGCCCACAATGTGGATTACCTGCCACACACTCACATCTTCCTTGCGGTCGCTGCCTGCAAAAACCGCCGCCCTGGCAAAGACTAGTCACGGTCGCCGACTATGCGCCCCCCTTAAGTCCGCTCATCCACCAGCTTAAGTTTTCGCTACGCAGCGAAATCGCCAGCGCCCTGTCACGTCTGTTACTATTAGAAGTCTTACACGCCCGTCGGACTACCGGATTACAACTGCCGGATCGCATCGTCAGCGTCCCGTTATGGCAGCGCCGTCACTGGCGTCGGGGGTTTAATCAGAGCGACTTGCTGTGTCAGCCGTTATCACGCTGGTTGAATTGCCAATGGGATAGCGAAGCCGTCATGCGTACACGAGCCACTGCGACCCAGCATTTCCTCAGCGCCCGACTACGCAGACGCAATCTGAAGAATGCTTTTCGCCTTGAATTGCCCGTGCAAGGTCGCCATATGGTGATTGTGGATGATGTCGTTACCACCGGAAGTACCGTCGCAGAGATTGCGCAGCTGCTTTTACGCAATGGTGCGGCGACAGTCCAGGTCTGGTGCCTTTGTCGAACCTTGTAGAGCCTCGATGATGGGCGTATTATAACCAACTAAAATAGTCAACTATTAGGCCATTACTATGATCCGTATTTCCGATGCTGCACAAGCGCACTTTGCCAAACTGCTGGCAAACCAGGAAGAAGGGACACAAATCCGCGTATTTGTGATTAACCCTGGCACGCCTAACGCTGAATGTGGTGTTTCTTATTGTCCGCCGGACGCTGTGGAAGCCACCGATACCGCCCTGAAATTTGACCTGCTGACCGCGTATGTTGATGAGTTAAGCGCACCTTACCTGGAAGATGCAGAGATTGATTTTGTTACCGACCAGTTGGGTTCTCAGCTGACGCTGAAAGCACCAAACGCCAAAATGCGTAAAGTGGCTGACGATGCGCCGCTGATGGAGCGTGTGGAGTACATGCTGCAATCGCAGATCAACCCGCAACTTGCCGGTCACGGTGGTCGCGTTTCGCTGATGGAAATCACCGAAGACGGCTACGCCATTCTGCAATTCGGTGGCGGCTGTAACGGTTGTTCTATGGTCGATGTGACGCTGAAAGAAGGGATCGAGAAGCAGCTGCTGAACGAATTCCCGGAGCTGAAAGGTGTACGCGATCTCACCGAACACCAGCGCGGCGAGCACTCTTACTACTAAGTTACCCTCTCTTTTGTAGATTGCCCGATGCGACGCTAAAGCGTCTTTTCGGGCCGTCTGCCAGGCATTGGCTCGGCAAATCCATCCCTTCGTTTCCCCGCGATAATATGACCAACCTCTCATAATTTAAATTTACCCCGCTCTGGTGATTCTCAAGCACGCAATGTTACCCGTATCATTCCTATGGGCACCAAACACACTCATAACATTTGACTACACTAATTCGTTTTAGGAGTCATCAGCCGTGGTGCCGTTGTATCTCTGTTCCCAGTTGGGACAACCAGGATTTGTCGTCAGAAACTTGACGTTACCCATAACAAATTAAAGGCCAGGTAAATCATGCCATTAGTCATTGTTGCTATCGGTGTAATCTTGTTATTACTCCTGATGATCCGCTTCAAAATGAACGGCTTCATCGCCCTCGTCCTGGTGGCGCTTGCTGTTGGATTAATGCAAGGGATGCCGCTGGATAAAGTTATTGGCTCTATCAAAGCCGGTGTCGGCGGGACGCTCGGCAGCCTTGCCCTGATCATGGGTTTTGGCGCGATGCTGGGCAAAATGCTGGCAGACTGTGGCGGTGCACAACGTATCGCCACCACGCTGATTGCCAAATTTGGTAAAAAACATATCCAGTGGGCCGTGGTACTAACCGGTTTTACCGTTGGTTTTGCCCTGTTCTATGAAGTGGGCTTCGTACTGATGCTGCCGCTGGTGTTCACCATCGCCGCGGCGGCAAATATCCCGCTGCTGTATGTTGGTGTACCGATGGCCGCTGCGCTGTCTGTCACCCACGGCTTCCTGCCGCCGCATCCGGGCCCGACTGCGATTGCTACCATTTTCAACGCCGATATGGGTAAAACCCTGCTGTACGGTACCATTCTGGCAATCCCGACCGTGATTCTCGCGGGTCCGGTTTACGCTCGCGTGCTGAAAGGTATCGATAAGCCAATCCCGGAAGGTCTGTACAGCGCGAAAACCTTCAGCGAAGAAGAGATGCCGAGCTTTGGCGTCAGCGTCTGGACTTCTCTGGTGCCAGTTGTGCTGATGGCGATGCGTGCGATTGCCGAAATGATCCTGCCGAAAGGTCACGCTTTCCTGCCGGTGGCGGAGTTCCTCGGTGACCCGGTAATGGCTACGCTGATTGCCGTGCTGATTGCGATGTTCACCTTTGGTCTGAACCGTGGCCGTTCAATGGATCAGATTAACGACACGCTGGTTTCTTCCATCAAAATCATTGCGATGATGCTGTTGATCATCGGCGGTGGCGGTGCGTTCAAGCAGGTGCTGGTAGACAGCGGCGTGGACAAATACATTGCTTCCATGATGCACGAAACCAACATTTCTCCGCTGCTGATGGCATGGTCGATTGCTGCCGTACTGCGTATCGCGCTGGGTTCCGCAACCGTTGCGGCAATCACTGCGGGGGGTATCGCGGCGCCGCTGATTGCAACGACGGGCGTTAGCCCAGAGCTGATGGTTATTGCGGTTGGTTCCGGTAGTGTGATTTTCTCGCACGTGAACGATCCGGGCTTCTGGCTGTTCAAAGAGTACTTTAACCTGACTATCGGCGAGACCATCAAATCCTGGTCGATGCTGGAAACCATTATCTCGGTGTGCGGTCTGGTAGGCTGTCTGCTGCTGAATATGGTGATTTGATAATACTGATGGCCGGATGCGGCGTGAACGCCTTATCCGGCCTACGATTCGGCATTAATTAGTAGGCCGGATAAGACGCGTCAAGCGTCGCATCCGGCATCAACCGCACTCTACTTCTTCTTCGCTACCGCCCTGCGCCGCTTGTCCAGATCCTTAATCAACTTGTTCACCCCATCATCGGCAAACATCGTCTCAAGCGTTGCGGAAAGCTTGCGTCGCCAGTTTTTGTACTGGTAACTGGTTCCAGGAATATTTACCGGTTCCGCCATATCCAGCCAGTCTTCCGGCTGTAGCCCTAACAGGGCGCTGTTGCTGTCGGCAATGTAGCGTTGCAAACCACGATTAAGCGTCGGCGTCATCGCCATCAGCGACGCCTTATGCCCGGTGCGTTTAGGCAGGCAGCCATATTTGTGCAGTGCATCCAGCAACCCCTGCTTCGCCTGCTCACGATCCTGATACAAATCGCGCAACACCTCTTCATCCGGATACAGCCCCAACGTTTTGCCCAGCGTTAAATCACCGCTCTCCCAGTAGCCACGCAGCGTAGGCAGGTCGTGTGTCGCCGCAACCGCCATCGACTGCTCCGGGTACGCTTTCGGCGCGCGGAATGTCTTCTCGTGGTCACTTTCGAAATATAGCACTTTATAGGAGTAAACACCGCTACTGCGCAGTTTACCGACAATCTCTACTGGTACAGTGCCGAGATCTTCCCCTATCACCATGCAGCGATGACGCTGACTTTCGAGTGCCAGAATCGAGAGCAGATCATCCACCGGATAGTGAACATATGCCCCCTGATCCGCCGTCTCGCCATACGGTATCCACCACAAACGCAGCATCGACATCACATGGTCAATTCGTAATGCGCCGCAGTTTTGCATGTTCGCGCGCAGCAGCTCGATAAACGGTTCATAGGCGCGCGCGGTGATAATATGCGGGTCCATCGGCGGCAAGCCCCAGTTCTGCCCCAGCGGGCCGAGGATATCCGGCGGCGCGCCAACCGACGCTTTCAGGCAATACAATTCGCGGTCGCACCAAGTTTCTGCCCCACCTTCTGCTACACCAACCGCCAGATCACGATACAAGCCAATCGGCATTTCATAGCCCTGGCTTATCTCCCAGCAGGCGGCAAACTGGCGGTAAGCCAGCCACTGCAACCAGAGATAAAAATCGATGTCATCGCGATGTTCTTCGCAGAACTGACGCACTTCTGGCGAATCCACGTTCTGATACATCTCAGGCCATGCTGGCCAGCCCCAGCGCATTTCGTCTTCTTTCACTTGCTGGGCATGTAGCGCATCAAAGGCTGCCTGCCAAAACAGGCTATCGCCTTGCTCTGCAACAAACTGGCGAAACGCGGTCATCTGCTCATCATCACGTTGCGCGAAACCTTTCCACGCCATCCGCAATGCTGTCATTTTCAGGGCGGTAACCGTGGAGTAATCTACCCAGCCGGCATCCCGCGCCTGTTGCAGCGTCTGCTGCGTGGTCGGCATGTGCCACCAGGCTTGCGCCTCTTCGCTAAGCTGAAAATCTTCAACAGCGTTGACGTCGATATAAATCACGTTCAGCCAGCGGCGAGAAGACGGGCTATATGGGCTGGCGCTTTCCGGGTTTGCCGGATAGAGCGCATGAATCGGATTCAGGCCGATAAACGCTCCACCACGTTTCGCCACATCCACCAGCATAGCTTTGAGATCGCCAAAATCCCCAATACCCCAGTTTTTTTCCGATCGCAGCGTATAAAGCTGAACGCAAGCGCCCCACAGCTTTTGCTTATTGAGCAATGCCTGCGGTTCGTAGCAGCGTTTCGGGGCGACAATCACCCGGCAATGCACGCGTTGATCTTCCTGGGTGAGTGTCAGCGTGTGATAACCTTCCGGCAGCTTCGTCGGTAGATTGAACGCGTTACCACCGCTCACGTGGCCTTTGTACTGCGCACCTTCTTCGGTGGTCAGCAACCAGCTAAATTCGCCGCTGCCCTCTACCGCCATTGGCATTTTTTTCCCGGAGGTATACACCATGACATTTGGCACTGGTGTTACCGCCACTTTCGTGGCGGCACTTTGATGCATCGCATCAAGCAAACGCCGTTTGGTTTCGGCGCTAATCGACTGCGGTTTTCCGTGGGCATTGATGTAATTGGGGCTGATCCCCGCCGCCAACGCGGCTTTGTCCAGACGTTTGCTTTCCATCGCGCTTCCTTAGCGTTTTGCCTGCCAGATACGAACCTGATAATCACGGATTGAGCGATCCGAGCTAAACATACCGCAGCGGGCGGTATTGAGGATCGCCGCGCGAGTCCAGGCCTCCTGGTCGCGGTACAGCACATCCACGCGTTTTTGCGCTTCGACATAAGCCGCAAAGTCCGCCATCACCAGATACGGATCGCCGCCCTGCTTACCGAGGCTATGCAGCATCTGGTCAAACGCGTGTTTATCGCCATCGCTATATTTACCGCTTTCCAGCTCTTTTAATACCGCATCAAGCACCTTATCTTTCTTCCGCCATTTCACCGGATCATAGCCCTTAGCTTTCAGCGCCTTAACCTGCTCCACGGTATGACCAAAGATAAAGATATTCTCTTCACCGACTTTCTCGGCTATCTCCACGTTTGCACCATCCAGCGTGCCGACAGTGAGCGCACCGTTAAGCGCCAGTTTCATATTGCCAGTACCAGAAGCTTCTTTACCTGCGGTGGAGATCTGCTCGGAGATATCCGCCGCCGGGATCAGCATTTCCGCAGCAGATACACAATAATCTGGCAGGAACACAACCTTCAGCTTGTCGCCCACCTGCGGATCGTTGTTGATCACGTCAGCCACTTTGTTGATCGCAAAGATAATATTCTTCGCCAGGTAGTAGCCCGGTGCCGCTTTCGCGCCGAAGAGGAAGACGCGCGGTACGCGGTCAGCCTGCGGGTTTTCACGAATTTCTTTGTACAACGCCAGAATATGCAGCAGATTCAGGTGCTGGCGTTTGTACTCGTGCAGGCGTTTGATCTGAATATCGAAAATCGCCTGAGGATTAATTTCAATACCGGTACGGACTTTCACAAACTCCGCCAGACGAACTTTATTCGCCTGTTTGATCTCGCGATATTGCTGACGGAATTTCGCGTCATCAGCGAATTTTTCCAGATTAATCAGTTGATCGAGATCGTTAGCCCACTCTTTTTTCAGTGACTTATCCAACAATGCCGCCAGTGCCGGGTTGCACTGTTTGATCCAGCGACGCGGGGTAATGCCGTTGGTGACGTTATGGAATTTGTTCGGCCATAGCTGGTGATATTCCGGGAACAGATCTTTCACCACCAGATCCGAGTGCAACGCCGCCACACCGTTTACCGCAAAGCCGCTTACCACGCACATATTGGCCATGCGAACTTGTTTGTCATGCACCACCGCCAGCTTCGCCCATACCGCTTTATCGCCCGGCCAGGTTTTTTCCACCAGCTTCTTAAAGCGGTTGTTGATTTCGTTGATTACCTGCATATGGCGTGGCAGCAGGGCTTTTACCAGTTTCTCATCCCAGCACTCAAGTGCTTCTGGCATTAGGGTATGGTTGGTATAAGCAAAGGTATTGCTGGTGATTGCCCATGCGTCATCCCAGCTCATCTGGTGCTCATCGATTAGCACACGAAGCAGCTCCGGAATAGCGATAGTCGGGTGGGTGTCGTTCAGTTGAATGACTTCGTAATCTGCCAGCTCGTGCAGTTTACGCCCCGCCAGATGGTGACGACGCAGAATGTCGGCAACCGAACAAGCACACTGGAAATATTGCTGCATCAGACGCAGTTTTTTACCGGCAGTATGGTTGTCGTTTGGATAGAGTACTTTAGTCAGTTTTTCAGCGTCGATGCCCTGTTGTTCAGCTCGCAGGAAATCGCCGTCGTTGAATTTGGTGAGGTTAAACGGATGCGCATGTGTCGCTTGCCATAAACGCAGCGGCTGCGCCACACCATTTCGGTAGCCCAGCACAGGTAAATCCCACGCCTGGCCGGTAATGGTAAATGCGGGCTCCCAACGTCCGTCTTTCGTGACCTTGCCACCAATCCCAACCTGCACGTCAAGCGCTTCATTATGGCTGAACCACGGATAGTTACCGCGATGCCAGTCATCTGGCGCTTCCATTTGTTGACCGTCAACAAATGACTGACGGAACAGACCATATTGATAGTTCAGACCATAGCCTGTTGCGGATTGTCCGACGGTCGCCATTGAATCGAGGAAACATGCCGCCAGACGGCCCAGACCGCCGTTGCCCAGCGCCGGGTCAGTCTCTTCTTCCAGCAGATCTGTCAGGTTGATGTCATAGGATTTCAGCGAATCCTGAACAGCCTGATACCAACCGAGATTTAACAGGTTGTTGCCCGTCAGACGACCAATCAAAAACTCCATTGAGATGTAATTAACATGGCGCTGATTCGCCGTCGGTTTGGCAAAAGGCTGGGCACGCAACATTTCCGCCAGCGCTTCACTCACGGCCTGCCACCACTGACGAGGGGTCATCTCAGCTGCAGAAGTTAAGCCATAACGCTGCCATTGACGTGACAGGGCTTCCTGAAATTGCTTTTCATTAAAAATGGGTTGTGACATAGGAGTTCCAGTTTTCTTAGACATTAAACACAACGTTATCGTTAGTTTGCCAGGCTCCATGTTGACCTTCCTCATCCTACGGGGGATTAGGCGGGGAGGAGTGACGGGGATGAGCAAGAAAATGTGATCGCGAACACTTAAAGGTAGTGCAATCAACTGCAAAAGCATCGGCCCAGTGCCAAAGAGCGCAAAAAAACCGACGATTAACAGTAAGAAAGGGCGTCGCGTATTATCAAAAAGCGGAAAGCCACTCTATAAATTAAGTAAAGCAGCGAAATAGTTTCAGCAATGAAATACCAATCGTGATTCATCTCATTCTTAATAGATTTATTAAGATCATCTTTTTAGATAGACCTTTCATCATGAATTAAGGAAGCATTATTGCTTTAATAACACTATTGAACCACGAGAAAACACCATAAGATCCAGTATCTACGCTGGATCAGCGTAGTTTTAAGATGAAACATTAATAAAGGTTTTGAATTGTGACAGAGTGCAAATTCAGACACATAAAAAACCGTCATCGCTTGCATTGCACAGATTTCTGGCCGACCTTATAACCATTAATTACGAAGCGCAAAAAAAATAATATTTCCTCAATTTCCACAGTGAAGTGATTAACTATGCTGATTCCGTCAAAATTAAGTCGTCCGGTTCGACTCGACCATACCGTGGTTCGTGAGCGCCTGCTGGCTAAACTTTCCGGCGCGAACAACTTCAGGCTGGTGCTGATCACAAGTCCTGCGGGCTACGGAAAGACCACACTCATATCCCAATGGGCGGCAGGCAAAAACGATTTGGGCTGGTACTCGCTGGATGACGGCGATAACCAGCAAGAACGTTTCGCCAGCTACCTGATTGCCGCAATTCAACAGGCCACCAACGGGCATTGCCCCGCCAGTGAAGTGATGGCGCAAAAGCGGCAATATGCCAGTCTATCCTCACTTTTTGCCCAACTGTTTATCGAACTGGCAGAGTGGCACCAGCCGCTCTACCTGGTTATTGACGATTATCATCTGATCACTAACCCAGTGATTCACGAGTCAATGCGCTTCTTTATTCGTCATCAACCGGAAAATCTGACCCTGGTAGTTTTGTCGCGCAATCTTCCGCAACTGGGTATTGCCAATTTGCGTGTACGTGACCAACTGCTGGAAATTGGCAGCCAGCAACTGGCGTTTACCCACCAGGAAGCCAAGCAGTTTTTTGATTGCCGTCTGTCTTCGCCCATCGAAGCCGCTGAAAGTAGCCGGATTTGCGATGACGTTTCTGGTTGGGCAACGGCTTTACAATTAATCGCCCTCTCCGTCCGACAGAATACCCACTCTGCGCACAAATCCGCACGTCGCCTGGCGGGCATTAATGCCAGCCATCTTTCTGATTATCTGGTCGATGAAGTGTTAGATAACGTTGATCTGACAACACGTCATTTCCTGCTGAAAAGTGCCATTTTGCGATCGATGAACGATACGCTAATCACCCGCGTGACAGGTGAAGACAACGGGCAAATGCGCCTCGAAGAAATTGAGCGTCAGGGACTGTTTTTGCAACGGATGGATGATACCGGCGAGTGGTTCTGCTATCACCCATTGTTTGGCAACTTCCTGCGCCATCGCTGCCAGTGGGAACTGGCGGCGGAACTGCCGGAAATTCATCGTGCCGCTGCAGAAAGCTGGATGGCGCAAGGTTTTCCCAGCGAAGCTATTCATCATGCGCTGGCCGCGGGCGACGCGCTGATGCTGCGCGATATTCTGCTTAATCACGCCTGGAGTTTGTTCAACCATAGCGAACTGTCACTGCTGGAAGAGTCGCTCAACGCCCTGCCGTGGGACAGCCTGCTGGAAAACCCACAGCTGGTGTTGTTGCAGGCGTGGCTGATGCAAAGCCAACATCGCTATGGCGAAGTGAACACCCTGCTTGCACGTGCCGAGCATGAGATCAAGGACATCAGAGAAGGCACCATGCACGCAGAATTTAACGCTTTGCGCGCCCAGGTGGCGATTAACGACGGCAATCCGGATGAAGCTGAACGGCTGGCAAAACTGGCACTGGAAGAACTGCCTCCGGGCTGGTTCTACAGCCGCATTGTGGCAACCTCCGTGCTTGGCGAAGTGTTGCACTGCAAAGGTGAATTGACCCGTTCACTGGCGTTAATGCAGCAAACCGAACAAATGGCACGTCAACACGATGTTTGGCACTACGCCTTGTGGAGTTTAATCCAGCAAAGTGAAATTCTGTTTGCCCAAGGGTTCCTGCAAACTGCATGGGAAACACAGGAAAAAGCGTTCCAGTTGATCAACGAGCAGCATCTGGAACAGTTGCCGATGCATGAGTTTCTGGTGCGCATCCGTGCACAGCTGCTATGGGCCTGGGCGCGGCTGGATGAAGCCGAAGCCTCGGCACGAAGCGGGATTGAAGTCTTGTCGTCTTATCAGCCGCAGCAACAGCTTCAGTGCCTGGCAATGTTGATCCAATGCTCGCTGGCCCGTGGCGATTTAGATAACGCCCGTAGCCAGCTAAACCGTCTGGAAAACCTGCTGGGGAATGGCAAATATCACAGCGACTGGATCTCTAACGCCAACAAAGTCCGGGTGATTTACTGGCAAATGACCGGAGATAAAGCGGCTGCCGCCAACTGGCTGAGCCATACTGCGAAACCAGAGTTTGCGAACAATCACTTCCTGCAAGGTCAATGGCGCAACATTGCCCGCGCACAAATCTTGCTGGGAGAGTTTGAACCGGCGGAAATAGTCCTCGAAGAACTGAACGAAAACGCCCGCAGTCTGCGGTTGATGAGCGACCTCAACCGTAACCTGCTTCTACTCAATCAGTTGTACTGGCAAGCCGGGCGTAAAAGCGACGCCCAGCGTGTGTTGCTGGATGCTTTAAAACTGGCAAACCGCACTGGATTTATCAGTCATTTTGTTATTGAAGGCGAAGCGATGGCACAGCAGTTACGTCAGCTGATTCAACTCAATACGCTGCCGGAACTGGAACAACACCGCGCGCAGCGTATTCTGCGGGAAATCAATCAACATCATCGACATAAATTCGCTCATTTCGATGAGAGTTTCGTTGAACGTCTGCTAAATCATCCGGAAGTGCCAGAACTAATCCGCACCAGCCCGCTGACGCAACGTGAATGGCAGGTACTGGGGCTGATTTACTCCGGCTACAGTAACGAGCAAATTGCGGGCGAGCTGGAAGTCGCGGCGACCACTATCAAGACGCATATCCGCAATCTGTACCAAAAACTCGGCGTCGCCCACCGCCAGGCTGCGGTACAACACGCGCAGAAACTGCTGAAGATGATGGGGTATGGAGTGTGAATTTAGCCGGATAACGCGCCAGATCCGGCTGACATCTCTGCATCATTCAACGCTCACTCGCGTTACGCCGTCTGTTTCTATCAGACTGAACCGCACGGGCAAGAAACGCTCCACCACCGCAATATTGGTCAGCAGATGGCATGAGGGATGGGCGACCGTAAATTGTCCCGCGCCCGCCAGCGCCATTGGCAACACTAGCTGGTCAGCAAGATATTCCCCCACCGCCGCCGTACTTGCCAGGTAGCGCTTCACCTCTTTTATCAGTTGTGCCGCGACCACTTCGGCGCTGACGCGCTTTTCACCGACGACGAAAAAGCGTTCGGTAATATTTTCACTTTCGACTTCAAGCGAGACGGTATTACCCGGCCCCTGGTCGCGCGGCAGGTTATGAATATTCTGCTCATGCAGGGAAAAACTCCCCGCCAGCGTAGCGATTTCACGTTCAGCGACATGCCTCGGCACGCCAGCCAGTAACACCTCACCACGCATCCGCGTAATGTTTCCGCGCTCGACAAGTAGCAAGGTGTTAAACGATGTCACGGGCGCGACTTCCGTTGCCACCACCCCGCCTCCGGCAGGATAAAAACCGTGGCGTAATAGTGTGGTTTGCTGATGAATTCCTATTTTCGCCAGCAGCGGCTCCAGCACCCGGCGCATAAAATCCGCAGGCGGGGCCGACGGGTTATCGGTGCCGCCGCTCACTTCTACGCGAGAAGGCTCATCGGCAAACCACAGCGCAGGCAGCACCGTTTGCAGCACCAGCGTACAGCTTCCGGCGCTACCGATAGCAAAGCGGTAATCGCCGCCGCGCACGGTGCCTGGCCGGAAGACCAGACGCTGCGACCCCAGCTCCGCGCCTTCCACCGTTGCTCCGCAAATTTCCGTCGCCGCCTTTACCGCCGTCAGATGCTGGCGCAACAGCCCCGGTTTCGCCCGTCCGGCACGAATGCCGGTGATGGTAAATGGCTTGCCGGTTATCATCGACAGGCTCAGCGCCGAGCGCAGGATCTGCCCGCCGCCTTCGCCCTGTGCGCCATCCAGCGCAATCATCCTTTTCATCATTTATCCTTTTACGCACACCACCTGACGCAGGGTATAGATAACTTCCACCAGATCGCTTTGTGCCGCCATCACCGCATCAATATCTTTATACGCCATCGGGATTTCGTCGATCACTTCGGCATCTTTACGGCATTCCACATGCGCGGTGGCTCGAATTTGGTCTTCCACGCTGAACAGTTTTTTCGCTTTAGTACGGCTCATTACCCGTCCGGCACCGTGGCTGCACGAACAGAACGACTCTTCATTTCCCAGCCCACGGACGATAAAGCTTTTCGCCCCCATCGAACCGGGAATAATTCCATATTGACCAGCACGCGCAGACACCGCGCCTTTACGCGTCACATAGATCTCTTCGCCAAAGTGCTGTTCTTTTTGCACATAGTTGTGGTGACAGTTGATCTCTTCCATCGCCAGCGTTTGCGGCTGTCTTACCTTTTTCTGCGTAATGCTCTGCAACGCCGTTACCACGTTTTCCATCATCGCATCGCGGTTAAGGCTGGCAAAAAGCTGCGCCCAGGCCACGGCTTTCAGGTAATCATCAAAGTATTCCGTACCTTCCATAAAGTACGCCAGGTCACGCGACGGCAACGTTTCAAGCTGGTCCTGCATCTCTTTTTGCGCCAGATCGATAAAGTAAGTCCCGATGGCGTTACCAATTCCGCGTGAACCGGAGTGCAGCATAATCCACACCTGATCCGACTCATCAAGGCAGATTTCAATAAAGTGGTTACCCGTTCCCAGCGTTCCCAGGTGTTTATAATTATTGGTATTGAGGAAACGCGGATATTTTTGTGTTAACCACTGATAACCGGCTTCAAGCTCAGCCCATTTAGCATCGACGTTAACAGGCGGATTTTCCCATGCGCCTTTATCACGACGGCTACGATTATTGGAACGCCCGTGCGGTACGGCAGTTTCAATCGCCTGACGCAGCTCCGCCAGGTTTTCAGGCAGGTCTGCCGCCGTTAACGCGGTACGCAGTGCGTTCATTCCACAGCCAATATCCACGCCCACCGCCGCCGGAATAATCGCCCCTTTGGTCGGGATCACGCTACCAATGGTGGAACCTTTACCCAGGTGTACATCAGGCATTACCGCAATATGTTTGAAAATAAACGGCATCTTCGCCGTATTAATAAGTTGCTGACGCGCATCGGCTTCTACCGGCACGCCTTTGGTCCACATTTTTACCGGGGCATTTTCAGTGGTCAGTAATTCGTAATTCATTTTGCTTTTCTCTTTTCGTTGGTATGTCCTGATAATTGCAACCGTCGTGCCAGAAAATTAAATATGCAGGTTAATTTTTTAATTCATTGTTTTTAAATAGATTATATCTTTACGTCCGTAAACGGAGATTTTCCGCAAAGCCAATTTACCGATAATGAAATATCGTCTTTTATAAGGATATCTAAGATGCGTAAAACAGTGGCTTTTGGTTTTGTCGGCACCGTCCTGGATTATGCCGGACGCGGCAGTCAGCGCTGGTCAAAATGGCGTCCGACACTCTGTTTATGCCAGCAAGAATCGTTGGTCATCGATCGACTGGAATTGTTGCACGACGCCCGATCGCGCTCGCTATTTGAAACGCTTAAACGCGATATCGCCAGCGTTTCGCCAGAAACTGAAGTGGTGAGCGTTGAGATTGAACTGCATAACCCGTGGGATTTCGAGGAAGTTTATGCCTGCCTGCATGATTTCGCCCGTGGCTACGCGTTTCGCCCTGATAAAGAAGACTATTTAATCCACATCACCACCGGCACCCACGTGGCGCAGATTTGCTGGTTTCTGCTGGCGGAAGCGCGTTACCTGCCCGCCCGGCTGATACAATCTTCACCACCGCGCAAAAAAGAACAACCGCGCGGCCCAGGTGAAGTGACGATCATCGATCTCGATTTAAGCCGTTATAACGCCATCGCCAGCCGCTTTGCTGAAGAACGCCAGCAAACCCTCGATTTCCTCAAATCCGGCATTGCCACGCGTAACCCCCACTTCAACCGCATGATTGAGCAGATCGAAAAAGTGGCGATTAAATCCCGCGCACCGATCCTGCTTAACGGCCCGACCGGTGCAGGTAAGTCATTTCTGGCGCGGCGCATCTTTGAATTAAAACAGGCGCGGCATCAGTTTAGCGGCGCGTTTGTTGAGGTGAACTGCGCCACCCTGCGCGGCGATACCGCCATGTCGACGCTGTTTGGTCATGTTAAAGGCGCGTTTACCGGGGCGCGGGAATCGCGGGAAGGGCTGCTACGTAGCGCCAACGGCGGGATGTTGTTTCTCGATGAGATTGGCGAACTGGGCGCAGACGAACAGGCAATGCTGCTGAAAGCCATTGAAGAGAAAACCTTTTACCCGTTTGGCAGCGATCGCCAGGTGAGCAGTGATTTTCAGCTTATCGCCGGAACGGTGCGCGATTTGCGCCAGCTGGTTGCCGAAGGCAAATTTCGCGAAGATCTGTACGCGCGGATCAATCTGTGGACCTTCACCCTGCCGGGCCTACGCCAGCGCCAGGAAGATATTGAACCGAACCTGGATTATGAAGTGGAGCGCCACGCCGCGCTCACCGGCGACAGCGTGCGTTTTAACACCGAAGCGCGGCGTGCCTGGCTGGCCTTTGCGACATCTCCCCAGGCAACATGGCGCGGTAACTTTCGCGAGCTTTCTGCCAGCGTCACGCGGATGGCAACCTTTGCCACTAGCGGACGCATCACTCTGGAAGTGGTTGAAGATGAGATAAACCGTCTGCGCTATAACTGGCAGGAAAGTCGCCCCTCCGCGCTTACGGCGTTGCTGGGCGCAGAGGCAGAAAACATCGATCTCTTTGATCGGCTGCAACTGGAACTCGTTATCGCTATCTGCCGCCAGGCAAAGTCGCTTTCTGCTGCCGGACGACAGCTTTTTGATGTTTCGCGCCAGGGCAAAGCCAGCGTCAATGACGCGGATCGGCTACGCAAATACCTGGCGCGTTTTGGTCTGACGTGGGAAGCCGTGCAGGATCAGCACAGCTCCAGTTGAATATGATGGTCCGTCAGCACCTGCATCACGCCCGCTGGCGGCGGGGCGTCGGTGTAGACAGCATCAACCATGTTGATGCTGCCCATATTGACCATCGCGTTACGGCCAAATTTCGAGTGATCGACAACCAGCATAACGTGACGCGAGTTCTCAATAATGGCGCGTTTGGTGCGAACTTCGTGGTAATCGAACTCCAGCAGCGAGCCGTCGCTATCGATGCCGCTGATCCCCAGAATGCCAAAGTCCAGACGGAACTGAGAGATAAAATCGAGCGTCGCTTCGCCAATGATCCCGCCATCGCGGCTGCGTAATTCGCCTCCGGCGAGAATGATGCGAAAATCTTCTTTTACCATCAACGTGTTAGCAACGTTGAGATTGTTGGTGACAATGCGCAAATTGCTGTGATTGAGCAGCGCGTGCGCCACCGCTTCCGGCGTGGTGCCGATATCGATAAACAGCGTCGAGCCGTTAGGGATTTGCTCCGCCACTTTACGGGCGATGCGCTCTTTTTCTTCGGTCTGGGTGGCCTTGCGATCGTGCCACGGCGTGTTAACCGAACTGGAAGGCAGCGCCGCACCGCCATGATGGCGCAGGATCAGGTTTTGCTCTGCCAGCTCGTTGAGGTCGCGGCGAATAGTCTGCGGGCTGACGGAGAAATGCTCTACCAGCTCTTCGGTGCTGACATAACCCTGCTGTTTAACCAGTTCGATAATACCGTTGTGACGTTGTGTTTGTTTCATTTATAAATCCCTGGAATTATTTTCGTTTTCGCGCATTGAGCGAATCAACAAAAGCCATCGCTAAACCCACGGCTAACCCGGCGATGTGTGCTCCGTTCGCCATCGACATCCCAAACAAATCAAACCATCCGGCGACAATCCAGATCAGCGCGAAGATGATTAACCCACGTTGCAGGTAAATGCCACTTTGCGGATCGCGTTCGCCACGTAGCCAGACGTAGCCCATCAGCGCATACACCACGCCAGAAAGCCCGCCAAACCACGGCCCGCTGAATTTTTGCTGCACATAGCCACTTAACAGGGCGCTAATGAGAGTAATGACAATTAGCTTGCCGCTACCGAGGCGTTTTTCCACCGCGCCGCCGAGATACCACCACCAGAGCAGGTTAAAGAGGATATGCATCAGCGAGAAGTGCATTAACGCGTGGGTGAAGTAACGCCAGAACTCAAATTTCAGTGTTGGATCGAATGGCCAGGCCAGCCATAACATCACTTCCTGATCGCCAAGGATTTGCATGGCGATAAACACCACCACGCAGGCGATCATCATCACCCAGGTCACCGGACCTGCACGCTCACGCAAGGCAGTAAAGAAAGGATAACGGCGATAATGCAGGCCACTGCCGGTATGGCCCGCCTGCCAGCTGGCCGCCAGATAACGCGGATCTGCCGGGTTTTCGAGAAAACGCGCCAGCTCCGCCCGCACGCGCTCGGCCTGGGACTCATCCGCCAGCCAGACATCGCTTTGGTTATGTTGTTGAATCGTGAGGATAACACCCTGCGTCGCCATATAATCTACAAACGCCTGCGCCACGCGGGGGTTAGCAAAAGAGGTAATCATCAACATCGTTGCTGTCGCTTATTCCACACAAAAGGGGACAGTATAAAGCGTTACGCGCCGTACGCCACCTCTGCGGGAAACTGACGCAGCCAGGCTTCAAAGCCGCCGTCAATGCTATAGACCACATCGTAGCCCTGTTGCAGCAGATACTGCGCCGCGCCTTTGCTGCTATTGCCGTGATAACACATCACCATCACCGGTGTGTCAAAGTCGTTATCACGCATAAACGCGCCCAGTGTGTCGTTAGTCAAATGGAAAGCCTGCGCCGCATGCCCCATTGCGAAACTCTGTGGATCGCGAATATCGACCAGCACCGCCTCTTTTTCCTGCAACTTCTGGTGCGCGTCGGCAACGTTAATACATTCGAACTGATCCATGCGTCTCTCTTTCTTTACAAACAAGTGGGCAAATTTACCGCACAGTTTACGTCGAAGCGGCAGATAAACGCCATAATGTTATACATATCACTCTAAAATGTTTTTTCAATGTTACCCAAAGCGCGATTCTTTGCTAATATGTTCGATAACGAACATTTATGAGCTTTAACGAAAGTGAATGAGGGCAGCATGGAAACCAAAGATCTGATTGTGATAGGTGGCGGCATCAATGGTGCTGGTATCGCGGCAGACGCCGCTGGACGCGGTTTATCCGTGTTGATGCTGGAAGCCCAGGATCTCGCTTGCGCGACCTCCTCCGCCAGTTCAAAACTCATTCACGGTGGCCTGCGCTACCTTGAGCACTATGAATTCCGACTGGTCAGCGAGGCGCTGGCCGAACGTGAAGTGCTACTGAAAATGGCGCCGCATATCGCCTTCCCGATGCGTTTTCGCCTGCCGCATCGTCCGCATCTGCGCCCGGCGTGGATGATTCGGATTGGTCTGTTTATGTACGATCATCTGGGTAAACGCACCAGCCTGCCGGGATCAACCAGTTTGCGTTTTGGCGCAAATTCAGTGTTAAAACCGGAAATTAAGCGCGGATTCGAATATTCCGACTGTTGGGTAGACGACGCCCGTCTGGTACTCGCCAACGCCCAGATGGTGGTGCGTAAAGGCGGTGAAGTGCTTACTCGTACTCGTGCCACTTCTGCTCGCCGCGAAAACGGCCTGTGGATTGTGGAAGCGGAAGATATCGATACTGGCAAAAAATATACATGGCAGGCGCGCGGCCTGGTTAACGCCACTGGCCCGTGGGTGAAACAGTTCTTCGACGACGGCATGCATTTGCCCTCGCCTTATGGCATTCGCCTGATCAAAGGCAGCCATATTGTGGTGCCGCGCGTGCATACCCAAAAACAAGCCTACATTCTGCAAAACGAAGATAAACGTATTGTCTTTGTGATCCCGTGGATGGACGAGTTTTCCATCATCGGCACTACCGATGTAGAGTACAAAGGCGATCCAAAAGCAGTGAAGATTGAAGAGAGTGAAATCAATTACCTGCTGAAAGTGTATAACACGCACTTTAAAAAGCAGTTAAGCCGGGATGATATCGTCTGGACCTACTCCGGCGTGCGCCCACTGTGTGATGATGAGTCCGACTCGCCGCAGGCTATTACCCGTGATTACACCCTTGATATTCATGATGAAAACGGCAAAGCACCGCTGCTGTCGGTATTTGGCGGTAAGCTGACCACCTACCGCAAACTGGCGGAACACGCGCTGGAAAAACTAACGCCGTATTATCAGGGCATTGGCCCGGCATGGACGAAAGAGAGCGTGCTGCCGGGTGGTGCCATTGAAGGCGACCGCGATGACTACGCCGCCCGCTTGCGCCGCCGCTATCCATTCATTACGGAATCGCTGGCACGTCATTACGCGCGCACTTACGGCAGCAACAGCGAGCTGCTGCTCGGCAATGCGGGGGCGATAAGCGACCTCGGGGAGGATTTCGGTCATGAGTTCTACGAAGCGGAACTGAAATACCTGGTGGATCACGAATGGGTCCGTCGCGCCGACGATGCCCTGTGGCGTCGCACAAAACAAGGCATGTGGCTGAATGCGGAACAACAGTCTCGTGTAAGTCAGTGGCTGGTGGAGTATACGCAGCAGAAGTTGTCGCTGGCGTCGTGATTTAACGTAAAGTGGTCAGGTCAGATTTCAATCTGACCTACTTTTTGATTCAGGGAATTACCGCAAAGCCCACGCCATCATACCCAACGTAACAAAACTAAGGCACGTTCCCCACTCGCTCCACATCCGCCCCTGGCTTCTATTTTTGCTACGCCACTGGCAGTAATATCCCAACGCAAAACCAAGCTGGGCGCTTGTCGGACCGATAAAGCCAGTCCACGGTTGGGGCCAAAATGGCGAAAAATTCAGTGGGGGCCAGACAACTGTCAGAAAGAAACTGCGCATATTTTCCAGCAACGCAATTTGCGCTGGCGCGACATAAAAAATGATATTCCACAGGAGCAACCAGAAATAAACTGGTGCGAATACCAGCCAACAATGGAGTCTGCTTTTCAATTCAGATTGAGTTCTGCGAGCAAATTGCCAACCGACGCAGCACATTACACAGAAGAAAAGCGCATATTCGACCGATAACCAAAGTTGTAATTCCAGAAATGAAATACGCCTGATCATGAGCGGGATAGAGAACAGTATCTCCCCCAGAAAACTCAGCGTTATAACAGAAGCAGCCAGCGCAACTACCGTCGGCCATATCAACAACGGTACAATAATAAAGCCGAGAATTAGCGGGGGAATATAAAGTCTGATTTTATTCATCTTTATTGTCCTGATGATTTGGATGATGCGTCATACATCGCGCATAAACACTCATCAACCATCCAGTCATCTTCCCAGACCTGATATCGTGTGCCCTGTTCAGGCTGTTTAAGCGGGTTTTCAATCGCTTGCCGCGTGCGTTCTTTCAGGATGGATTGCTTGTTGTCAGCCCAGGTATTGATTTGGGCGGTAATAGCTTTATCGTCATCATCCTGCTCAAAGCTGCTATTTGTTCCTGCTGACTCAGGCAATATTCACAACAAACCACACATTGCTTCGGCACCGGATAACGGCGAAAGGTGTAATATATCTGCTCAATTAATGCCTGCATGGCGGGGCTGGGTTGCATAATTATCCTCTCGCCCGCTGGTCGCGTGTAAACGGTTGATAAACAAAACGAGCATTCGCCGCGTTCAGGCGAATAATAGTAGTATCCATATTATTTCTCCTGCTTTAAGGTTGCGTTTTATACAGCGGCACATATCCCACATCCTCTACCAATTGCTGCCCCTGCGGGCTTAAAAACCAGTCGACGAATTTCTGCGTCTCCGGCGTGGGGTTTTCACGCGTCACCATATAAGCATCAATTATGTACGGATAAGTGCCGTTACGGATATTTTCCTCTGTAGGCGCAACACCGTTTATAGCCAGCAGTTTGATCTGTTTGCGCATTTTGAGCATATTGTCATTCATACGTGTGACGTAATAGTGGAAGGTGTATCCAATGGAAGATGGTGTGTTTTGATAGTCGGCGACTTCGGTAATTAAACCGCCCATAAGATCAATAACAGTGGATTTTTTGGCTGGCAGCATTGGAGTGTCTTGCATAACCAGTCCCTTCATAACCGTTTGGCTTCCTGAATCTTCTGGCCGCTGCCAGACTTTTATGCGGTCGTCACCACCGCCTACTTTATTCCAGCGACTCACTTTACCGCTAAAAATGTCTTTGACCTGCTGTTCGCTAAGCGAATTAACCGGTTTTTTGATATCAACGATAAAGACAAAGGCTTCGCGGGCAAACGCGGTATATTTCAGCTTAACTCCCGCTTCTTCTGCACGTTTTTTCTGTCCTTCAGACGGTTGAGCGACAAAAATAACTGTCGCAGTACCTTTAATCAGACTATCGTAGGCTTCCGCTGTTCGGGTTTGCTGTAAACCATACGCCTGCCAGGCCAGCGAAGTTTGATCCGCATCTTTCGGCTCCGGTACTAATTCATAATATGCAGAAGCATACAGCGGGTATAAAGCTGTTGCACCGTACACTCTCGGCCATCTTGACCAATCATCGCTGTAACGTAATTCAGGTTCTCCCCGCAGAGACGTCAGGCCATGGCTCTCTTCTTCCCTGACGCTGTTATAGTACCCTTCCCGGTCGGCGCATCCCGCCAGTAATACTGCACCTAACAGTAAAACGCCTGTGAATTTATTCATCGCGTTGATTCCTTTGCATCGAATTTTATTTCATTGTTGGATACATCGGCACATATCCCGCATCTTCCACCAGGCTCTGCCCTACCGATGGCTAAAAGCGGGCTAATCCGTTTCTGCACTGACTCACATATCACTGATATTCCACCCGTAAAACAGCCAGGGCGTTATAACGCCCCGCGGCAGGTAGTCGCCCTGTGGTACTGACGGGGAGAGACAGAAAAGTCACGTCTGCCGTCTGAGCGGATGCTGCCCGGTTTTCTATTAACTTAAATGGTACTCCAACATGAGTAGCAAGAGCGTTCAAATCTACGGACTCCTGTTGGCTATCCATAATCATAATGCCAACGTCTGGGTTATCCTCCGCCTGAAGAATACTTTGCCGACCGTTAACATCTCTCGTTGATGAAATATTTCCATCAAAAACCAGCGTCATTACGGCATCAATATCTTTGTTCGTGCAATTGATCGGAATAGTGGTTGCAACTGGAGAAATACCTGTTGGCTTCACTCCAGCGCCAGCCCGACTTAACTCACTAGCCCAGACATCAGGCATATTAACGGTAAAACTGGTGCCCTCATTAATTGTGCAGCCTTGTGGAACCTCAATATTTAAGTTGCCAATATAAGCATTAAATACAGGAACGGGGCCATGTTCAGTTGGGAACTGGCTAACGTACAAAGAAACTAGTAGCACACTATTTATTGAGACATCGGATATTATTTTTTTATCAAGTCTGATTTTTATATAACCTTCTGTTCCAGAGGACCAATTATCTGGTTTACTTCTGTCCGCTGGATAATTGGTGCTATAGTTCTCAAAAGGTACCGTCTTATCTGTCATTGTGCCGTTTTTATTATAAAGTTTAATATGTGTCGAAACAGATATCTCATGTGTCAATGGTATAAATATATCGCTCCCCTGATGATCACCAGCCGCTCCCGACGGATCAATACCAGACACACCAGAAAAATAAATTTCATAATCATCCAGAGAATTACAATAAGCCTTATAACGCCCTATTTTCCAGTTCTGCGCTGGTAACACTGTTCCGGGAGAATTATTATTAACATCTGAGACAGTCACCGTACCAAAGTTATAAGAAAATGTCGCAGGAGTAGTATTATTACCTGGTGCACCAGGATAACAAAAAGCGCGATCCCGTCCCATATCTTCAGCATATACGATGTTATAGCAGCTACTGACTAAAAGAACAAACAATATACAAATTGCTTTTATATTTCCCCAAAAATAAGTAAGCATCATGCTTCTCCGGTTATCCATGTATCGCTACTGCACCCACAGCATTATTTTGTAAAACATTTAATTTTACGCTCCAAACAGGTAAAGCATTATTGTAAAGATCCAACGTTTGCCAGTTAATCTCACAATTTCCTTGCCGCTGACACCAATTCTGTTGACGATGGCTAAATGGTGCGACCATGCCACCATTTATGCTTTTACCATCAATAGATAAATTATAGAGTGTCACATACCAGGGCGTAGGGTTAAAAATGGTGACAGCTTCATTGTGTCGCGACCAGCGTAACTGTTGATAAGCGTTAAGTGGATTACCTGATAACGCCTCCGGGCGATAAAATATTTTCATCCGGTTGCGTACAGCTACCTGGAGTTGATTTTCGTGCTTAAGCTGTGAGTCTTGTTCCTGAGCAGGTAACGCAGCAACATTCAGTATAAATAAACTCTCACGATCTGTAGGTAACTGACCACCTACGCGATTAATTCTTATTTTGGTATTTTTATCTTGTTTAAGTACCAATAATGGTGGCGTAGCAATAAATGCCTTATCTGGAAGTAAAGGCTGAGATTCTACTGTCCCATTTAACTGACGTCCATCATCAGGTGTCACGGAAATTTTAACCAGCATATCTTTACTGGCAGTATTTTTAAGCTCGACCGAAATTGATGACTGCTTTTCTGGGTAAACAAAACGGGTACCGCCAACGACAACCCCTGCTTGCGCATTTACGCAACATATTAAAAAGCATATCAGCACATTAATCATAAGTGACGATAAAGGAAACTGATGCATTCGCATCTCCTGGTTGTACATCATTTTTTATCGCTTTATAAGCAGCAAAGAAAAGCAATGTATTATCTACCAATGGCGTAAGGGCATAACTGGTACTTTTTATACCATTATTAATACTTTGTTTGTTGTTATCATAAATAGCCAGTGCTAACCCCTCAACAGATCCCTCTTCCAGTTTATACAGAGTGGTATCTTCACTCACAGATGCTCCATCAAATTTGATATTGGCATTACTGACATCACTGCCACATCGGGTTAATTTTATAGAGAAATCAATTTTTTCAGTGATATCCCCTGAATTTTTAACCCTATAACTGGGAACATCAGGCATGTTAACCGTGAAATTTTTAGACTCATCGGCAACAATACAAGTCTTTGCCGTTATTATTCCTTCTATATGTACAATACCTGCATGCGTAGTATCATCAGCAATGGATGGTATTGATATCACAGAGAATAACAGAGCAATTAAATTCCAATAGCGCGTCATATTATCCTCACTGATAGTCTATATCAAAGTACAACAGTGCATTCGCCTGCCCCGCATGTACGTTTTGCTGAGTTGACTTATAGCGGAGTTTAAAGGCCAAACTGGCATCACCATTATTATCTAAAACTAATTCCCGGAAGCCTGACTCACCATTAATTGCTATAATTTTATCATTGCTATCTAAAATTTCGACGCCCACTCCAGTTGCACTATCTGCACTGGAAGTAAGGCGTAATAAGGTGGTATTGATAGCATCTGTATCCCCGCTAAACCGCACATTAGCACTAACTCCTGAACTATAAACAGTGCTGGTTGTCGTTGGACACCCTTCCAGATTTATTGTAAATGTACGGCTACCAGAAACATCTCCCACATTTAAAAAATCATTGACGTCATAAGTTCCCATGTTTACTGGCTGGTCTTTACTTCCAGCTGTAATATCACACGTTTTTGCTAATAACTGGCCTGTAAATGTGACCACTACGGTATCGTTAGCCAGTGCATTATATGAAACCACCATCATGGATAATGAAGTGAAAATTAATAGAATAAATTGCTGTAATATATTCATCAGCGGCACTCCAGATTTGCATAGCTAATAGCATTATCTAGCTCACTTTCCGGTAATTGATAGCTTGCCTGACATTGCTGATAAGAACTTTCTCCCCACTGTATATTTATTATGCCTTGCAAAGGCAAACCGGAGAGATAAACCTGCCCACTGTCACCCACTATTCCTGTAATCTGAGTGGTTCCCTCAGTGGGTACACTGGCCGTCGCACCAAATGGAACTGGTTTATTACGATAGCTCAAATTAAATAAAGCACGAATACCGACATGGGCATTAAACTCAGCGCGAACTAAAGCGCCTTTACTGGGTATCACTTCCATGCTAGTGGCATCTAATTCTGTATGCATGTTCATAGACATAGGGTCTAAAGAGATATTATTACGCCGATATTCCGTGGCATAAGGTACGACAGCATAGCCACGCCAGTCTGTTTTAACCCCCGTTCCGCGCTCCACATTTACATTGTTTGCCCCTGGTGCTTTTATCAGTATATTTGTTTCACCTAACGGCTGACTTAGCGTTAAACCATTTTCGTGAACAACCATGGCACCACTTAAACCATAGTTAAATTGCTGGTTACCATTATTATCGTAGCTGTATCCGGAATTTAGTGAACCATAAGTACCACGGTAATTTAAACCTACCGAGCCATTTCCGGTATTATTCTGATTGGCAAAATTTTGTTGAATATTATAGTTGAGATTATGTTGTTCCAGCAGTGAGCCAGATACTCCAGCATACTGATTCACATGACCGCTATTATCCTGACTGTAACCATAGGTCGCTGTCATAGAATTTGTCGCAGTGCGCCCATCGACTGCTGGTGATAACCAATTGCTGATCGGCAATGATATATTGACGGATAAGATTCTGTCCGCATCTGAACCTGGTGATTTGCTGTAATTATAAGCAATGTTTAAATAAACCCCATGCACACTCGTATTATAGCCAGCCTGGTATAAGGTATCTTTATTATTCGTATTCCAGTAAGTTTGTTGACTCGCTGCCAAATACATAGAGCCATATTCGCCCAATGGTTGCGATATATTTGCCTGAAATTTTCCTTTTTTGTTATAACGTAAATTATAAAAATCATTCCAGTTATAAACATAGTCTTGTTCATTAATGGTATCAGGATCGATAACCGTACCTGACATTTGTTTGTATGTGGTATCACTCAACGAATAAAATCCCTCCGTCGAGTAGCGATAACCAATAATCTGAAAAGCTGTACCTGTTTGCACTAACGATTTTGAGTATAGAAAACGGTACGATTGCCCTTGATGTTTACTGCCATCAGCAAGTGTGCTATTGGCTTGCGTCAAATCAAATGAGGTCGCACCAAACATACCAAGGTTGAACCCAAGCCCGAGTGCTATTGCCCGATAATTATCAGAGTATTGTATCCCTCCATAGGCGGTAATATCCCAGGGTAACCCCCAAATCACATCGCCTTGAAAGATATTCGGATTGTTTTGATTATAGCTATTACTACGATATTTACCGGCCGTCGCAGAATATTTTATATGTCCTTCGCGTTGAAGGATGGGCACAGCGGCGTAAGGAATAGTATAGACAGTTTCGGAATTATCAGACTCTTTGATCGTAACTTCCAAATCCCCTGCGGAAGACGTAGGGTTCAGGTCGTTGATTTCAAAAGGTCCGGGAGGAGTATATGTCTGATAAATAACATAACCGTTTTGTTTAATCGTTACCTGAGCATTACTTTTAGCAATGCCGCGCACAGTAGGAGCAAAGCCACTTTGGCTATCCGGCAGCATGTTTTCGTCGGACTCAAGTTTAGCACCGCGAATACTCACGCTGTCGAAAACATCTGATGAAGACCAGGTATCACCCAGTGTTAATTCACTTTTGAACGGAATAATTACCCGTTGTAACGTACTACTCACATGTGCAATTTTACCCGGAGAATTACCTGAACGACTCCATGTAGAATAATCACGAAAACGCCACGCCCCTAAATTTAAACCTGAACGAAGATTTAAATAATAACTATCAGACGCATAGTCTCCACGATCGCTGTTACCAGAAAAGTCATAATTAATAAGAACAGCCGGGATACCATTATCCCATTCCTCAGGTGGGATATAACCACGTGCTTCATGCTTTAATATTGCCTGCGGGAAGGTCAGTTTGAGTCGTTGCGCATCCAGTTCAGGAGTATATTGAACTTCAGCAAACCATATACGTAAATCGAGACAATGATTTCCCTCTGCTTGCGCCTGCTCCGGCAATGCACTTTTGTTAATTCCTAAAGTAACTAACTCATCGAGCGAAAAACAGGGAATCAACTGATTCTGCTCATCAGCTTTGAAAGTAACCTTACGTGATGTCAAAGGCGAATCATTGACCCATATTTCAACCTCATAGCTACCTGGCAGATACGTCATCCCTTTCTCAAAACGAGATAAATCAGCAACAGCTTCTGTATCACCCGACAAAAAGGCAGGATTAAAGCGCATACCCGCCACTGAACACGTAGGCAAAAGTGTCAGGAGAAGCGGTATACACAGCCTCATCTGCTTTTTCCTTGCCATCCAGTGTTCGAGTTTTCTGAGCTTTAGGTTCATATCCCTGACCTGAGTTGCTTTAACGTTTTAATCTTCCAGGTTTATTGCATCGTTCCCTTTTGCCTGGCCGTTGTGGCACCGTAATCATTGATAGTTTGATAAGTAATTTCGCCCGCTAACGTCACCGGAGAAGAAACTGTGATGTCACTTTTCGGGGGAACAAACGCATTGGGTAATTTTGCCCCTTGCATCCTGATTCCTGTCACCGTCAGGTAATAGGGAGAAGGATTAATGATTCTCAGCTGTTTACCTTCGTATTTAAATCGCAGCATATCCCGTGCTTTACCAGCCTGAATGGGTAAATTAGTCGGACGGTAAAATAATTTAATTCTGTTTTGTAACGCCAGTTGTAACGTGTTTTTCTGAGTATTCTTCTCATCCGTCGGCGGAATCGCTTTCACATTCATCCAGAATAATGTCTCTCGATCAGTCGGTAACTGCGATTTGCCAATAAACATTATCCTCAATGAGGCTTCTTTTCTGGTTGGCAACATAAATAAAGGAGGCGTAACCACAAAATCCTGACTTTTTTTACTGCTTTGATTGTCATCAATCCATGACTGGATTAAATAGCTGGTGTTAGCCCCACCATTCTGTACACTTAGCGTAATTTGCTGACTGTCCGATGGATAAACCAGACGCGTAGAACCAAGACCGAAACCACCCGCAGCCATAGCGTTGACAGATATGGCGGACAGCAAAAATAGAGCCGCTGCCCTTATGGCATATTGAGTCTTCAGCAAAGAATTTATATTTCTATTGGCTAAACATTTATTTTTTGAAATCCATCTCATACTGCATCCTTGTAGATGAAATTAATTGTAATTGCTGATACGTGTCTATTTATTATAAATAAACACGTAATATTAATTTCAGGCTACAATTAACTGTAACCTGAAATTATCTTGCTGTAATTATTCGTACAGCACAACGAAACTTGCCGTAGCTTTCACCAGACCTGGTGCAACGGTACTACCGTTCTGCGCATAGCCCGCAGTAAATGCCGCAGTATAATCATGTTTGGCTGCATCGCCAGGAATCACGTAAGCTGCCGAAGAACTACTCCCCTGAGGAGTTTGTGTATTCAGTTTAATCAGACCATCAGCTGTCGTGTTTTTAGAATAAATACGAATCCCTACACCTGTTGCACCTGCTTCGCCAGTACTATCAGCATCAGCGGCCCCTTCAACTTCATTGGCAAGCGTCTGGTTGGCACTGTCTGCTACGCCAGTAAAACGAAATTCAATGTTTTGACTGTCTGTATTGCTGCAGTCGGTCAGTTTAATGTTGAAGTCAGTCTGGTTACTGGCACCCGTTGCTTCGGTATCAATGCCCGTGAAAGCGTTAGAAGGTACGACTGGCAGTACCACTTCAATCTGTTTCGATTCTGTAGCAACCTTACACGTCGCTTTAACCACACGACCAGTAAAGCGGATGTTTCCGCCCATCGCATCGGTGTTGCTATCCATATCGGTGAGTTTTGGATAATCAACGGTGCTCCAGTCTGTATCCGCACCACCAAATTGTGATGCATCGCCTGGCGCAGCAGTTACCGCAGTTGACATCAGCATACCTGATGCGAGTAAAACTACGGATAAATTAGATAGATTGAATTTCATTTATACCTTTCCTTTTGTTAAAAAATCCAAGCAATATTGGCGATTATTTTTACATTCAGCTTTAACAAATCACATTATTTAAATGAATAAAGCTGGTGTGGTTAATCCCAGAAAAATTAAGAGATAGAATGGCTGGAAAATATTATATGAGCTGCTTGGTAATGTAACTAAAAGAATCCATGCTCGCAATAATTGACTTTATATAAAAATACAGTCATTTGAAAACAAAGGAGTTTATTTTAGAAAGAAGATCTGAGGAGTGAAGGAATATATAAATACGACAAATAATTTATTATTTATTTATAATGTTCGTTATATGGAATATACCCTAATGAGATGCCTTATTAATAAATAATAAATATTAATTATATATTGATAGCATATGTAAATTTTCATGACATTTTGTTTATCTGATATAAAAATGCCGTGTGCCCATTAACGGTAGCTTTATGGGAACACACGGCAGTTATCACTTTACGAACTTACAATCTCACTGGATCAATATGCCAGATATGATCGGCGTACTCTTTGATCGTACGGTCTGAAGAGAAGTAGCCCATATTGGCGATGTTCAGCATCGCTTTGGCAGTCCACTCTTCCTGACGCTCGTAGAGTTCGTCGACTTTATCCTGACAATCGACATAGCTGCGATAATCCGCCAGCACCTGATAGTGGTCGCCAAAGTTGATCAGCGAATCAACCAGATCGCGGTAACGGCCTGGGTCTTCAGGGCTGAACACGCCGCTGCCGATTTGCGTCAGCACCTGATGCAGCTCTTCATCTTTCTCGTAGTATTCACGCGGTTTGTAACCCTGACGACGCAGTTCTTCCACCTCTTCCGCAGTGTTACCAAAGATAAAGATATTGTCATCACCGACATGATCCAGCATCTCGACGTTCGCGCCGTCCAGCGTACCGATAGTCAGCGCACCGTTAAGAGCAAACTTCATGTTACTGGTGCCGGAGGCTTCCGTCCCCGCCAGTGAAATCTGTTCAGACAGATCGGCCGCCGGAATGATCAACTGCGCCAGACTAACGCTGTAGTTCGGAATAAACACCACTTTCAGCTTGTCGCCAATCTGCGGATCGTTGTTGATCACTTTAGCAACATCGTTGATCAAATGGATAATGTGCTTCGCCATGTAATAAGCCGAAGCGGCTTTGCCGCCAAAAATATTCACACGCGGCACCCAATTAGCATCCGGATCGGCCTTGATACGGTTATAACGAGTGATAACGTGCAACACATTCATCAATTGACGTTTGTATTCGTGAATACGTTTGATCTGCACATCAAACAGCGCCTTCGGATTCACCACCACATTCAACTGCTGGGCGATGTACTCGGCCAGACGTTTTTTGTTATCCAGCTTCGCCTGATGCACCGCATGGTTGACCATCGGGAAATCACAGTGCTGTTGCAGCTCGCTCAGCTGGCTAAGGTCGGTGCGCCAGTTACGGCCCAGGTGTTCGTCCAGCACGGCTGAAAGCGATGGGTTTGCTACCGCCAGCCAGCGACGCGGCGTCACACCGTTGGTAACGTTGGTGAAACGACCCGGGAAGATTTTCGCAAAATCAGCAAACAGTGACTGCACCATCAGGTTAGAGTGCAACTCCGAAACACCGTTGACTTTATGACTCACGACAACCGCCAGCCAGGCCATCCGCACACGACGCCCGTTGGATTCATCAATGATTGACGCCCGTCCCAGCAGGTCAGTGTCGTTCGGATACTGCTCTTGCAAGGTTTTCAGGAAATAGTCATTAATTTCAAAGATTATCTGCAAGTGACGCGGCAGAATTTTACCCAGCATATCTACCGGCCAGGTTTCCAGCGCCTCGCTCATCAGCGTGTGGTTGGTGTAAGAGAAGACCTCGCAACACACTTCAAAAGCGTCATCCCAGCTGAATTTATGCTCATCAATCAGCAGACGCATCAATTCAGGAATCGACAGCACCGGATGGGTGTCATTGAGATGAATCGCGATTTTATCTGCCAGATTATCGTAGGTTTTATGCAGCTGATAATGGCGGCTTAAAATGTCCTGAATGGTCGAGGAAACCAGGAAGTATTCCTGACGCAGACGCAGTTCACGCCCGGAATAAGTGGAGTCGTCCGGGTACAGTACGCGAGATACGTTCTCGGAGTGGTTTTTGTCTTCCACCGCCGCGAAGTAGTCACCCTGATTGAATTTACCCAGGTTAATTTCGCTACTGGCTTGTGCGCTCCATAAACGCAGGGTATTAGTTGCGTCAGTGTCATAGCCGGGGATTATCTGGTCATAAGCAACGGCCAGAATTTCTTCAGTTTCAATCCAGCGAGTTTTCTTGCCTTCTTGCTGAATACGTCCGCCAAAACGCACTTTGTAGCGCGTGTTGTGTCGTTTAAATTCCCACGGGTTGCCGTATTCCAGCCAGTAGTCCGGTGACTCTTTCTGACTGCCGTTAACGATGTTCTGCTTGAACATACCGTAGTCGTAACGAATACCGTAGCCGCGACCTGGTAACCCTAAAGTAGCCAGAGAATCCAGGAAGCAGGCCGCCAGACGCCCCAGACCACCGTTACCGAGGCCAGGGTCATTTTCCTCATCAATCAACTCTTCGAGATTTAACCCCATCGACTCCAGCGCTCCCTGGACATCGTCATAAATACCTAACGACAGCATGGCGTTGGAGAGAGTACGACCGATCAAAAACTCCATCGACAGATAGTAAACCTGACGAGTTTCTTGCGACAGCTGGGCACGATTCGAGCGTAACCAGCGCTCCACGAGACGATCGCGCACAGCAAATAACGTTGCGTTCAGCCATTCATGTTTATTGGCAACGACAGGATCCTTGCCAATCGTAAACATCAGCTTATAAGCGATAGAGTGCTTAAGAGCTTCTACGCTAAGCGTGGGCGATGAATATGTAAACGGAGCATTCATATAGGCGTTTCCTGAAAACTATTTCAAGCGATAGTAAAGCTCACGGTACGACTTCGCCGCGACCTGCCAGCTAAAATCCATTGCCATAGCCTGACGTTGCACAAACCGCCACAATGAAGGGCGGGACCACAGAACAAAAGCGCGTCGAATAGCCCGTAACAACGACCAGGCATTACTATCTTCAAAGACAAACCCACTGGCGACGCCATCTGCAAGGTTCTCAAGAGAACAGTCAGAAACCGTATCAGCAAGCCCACCGGTACGCCGCACTAACGGCAGCGTGCCGTACTTCAATCCATAAAGTTGCGTTAAGCCGCACGGTTCAAAACGACTGGGCACCAGAATGACGTCCGCGCCGCCCATAATGCGATGCGAAAATGCTTCGTGATAACCAATCTGTACACCAACCTGACCGGGGTGTTCCGCTGCTGCAGCAAGGAAACCTTCCTGCAATACCGGATCGCCCGCGCCGAGCAGCGCCAGTTGTCCGCCCTGTTCCAGAAGGCCCGGTAAGGCCTCTAACACCAGATCCAGGCCTTTCTGGCTGGTCAGACGGCTCACCACTGCAAAAAGCGGCACTTTATCGTCAACCTTAAGCCCCATTGCGATTTGCAACTGGCGCTTATTCTCCGCTTTATCCTCCAATGAATCGCGGGTGTAACGCGAGGCTAAAAGTAAGTCCGTCTCTGGACTCCAGATTTTCTCGTCCACGCCGTTCAGTACGCCGGAAAGTCGCCCTTCACGATGACGCTGCTGAAGTAAACCTTCCATACCGTAGGCAAACTGTGGTTCAGTAATCTCGCGAGCGTAGGTCGGACTAACCGCTGTAATATGGTCAGCGTAATACAGTCCGGCTTTCAGGAAAGAGATTTGCCCGTTGAACTCCAGCCCGTGAACATTAAAGAATGACCATGGCAATTGGATGTCATTCATGTGATGTGCATAAAACATGCCTTGATAGGCCAGATTGTGCACAGTAAACACCGACTTCGCCGGACGCCCGCGTGCCGCCAGATACGCAGGCGCAAGGCCTGCATGCCAGTCGTGCGCGTGTACTACATCAGGGCGCCAGAATGGGTCCAGCCCACTGGCCATTTCTGCCCCGACCCACCCCAACAGCGCAAAACGCAACACGTTGTCAGTGTAGGCAAATAAGTTGGTATCGTGATACGGGCTTCCGGGACGATTGTAGAGATGCGGCGCGTCAATCAGGTAAATACCAACCCCGTTGTAATGTCCGAACAGCAGCGTGATATGCCCGGCAAAGGTATCACGACGAGATACCACCTGCGCATCGGTCACGCCACGGCGAATATCGGGAAATGCAGGCAACAGTACGCGAGCGTCAACGCCGTCTGCGATTTGTGCTGCGGGTAATGCCCCAATAACATCAGCCAGACCGCCGGTTTTAAGCAGCGGGAACATCTCTGAACATACATGTAAAACCTGCATTATCGCTCCTGTTTATACCCTAACTTCCGTAGCATTTCGCGCGTAACCAGCACGATGCCTTCTTCTGAACGATAGAAACGACGTGCATCTTCCTCTGCATCCTCACCAATCACCATGCCTTCCGGAATGACACACGCGCGGTCAATGACACAGCGGCGCAGACGGCACGAGCGACCTACCCATACTTCCGGTAACAATACGGCGGAATCAATGTTGCAGAATGAATTAACACGAACGCGCGAGAACAGAACGGACTGCACCACCACTGAACCAGAGATTACACAACCGCCGGAAACCAGTGAGTTAAGGGTCATCCCATGGCTACCGGAGCGATCCTGAACGAATTTCGCTGGTGGCAATGATTCATTGTAGGTGCGAATTGGCCAGTTGCGATCGTACATATCCAGTTCCGGCACCACAGAGGCCAGATCAAGGTTCGCTTTCCAGTAAGCTTCCAGCGTTCCCACATCGCGCCAGTACGGCTCGGCGTCTGGGTCAGACTGTACGCAAGAGAGAGGGAATGGATGCGCATAAGCCAGGCCTGCTTCGGTAATTTTTGGAATCAAATCTTTACCAAAGTCGTGGCTGGAATTTTCATCGCGATCGTCTTCTTCCAGCAATTCATATAGATAGTCGGCGTCAAAGACGTAGATACCCATACTCGCCAGAGATTTGCTCGGATCGTTTGGCATTGATGGCGGGTTAGCCGGTTTTTCAACAAATTCGATAATTTTATCGTTTTCATCGACTGCCATAACGCCAAATGCAGAGGCTTCTTCAATCGGTACTGGCATACAAGCAACAGTACAACGCGCACCTTTTTCGACGTGGTCGATAAGCATTCGCGAGTAGTCTTGCTTGTAGATGTGGTCACCAGCCAGGATCACCACATACTCCGCTTTATAGCGGCGGATGATATCGAGGTTTTGAGTGACCGCGTCTGCGGTACCGCGATACCAGTTTTCCCCTTTCATTCTCTGCTGCGCGGGCAGCAGGTCGACAAACTCGTTCATTTCTTCATTGAAGAACGACCAGCCGCGCTGAATATGCTGCACCAGGGTGTGAGACTGGTACTGGGTGATCACGCCCATACGACGGATCCCAGAGTTGATACAGTTGGACAGCGCAAAGTCGATAATGCGGAACTTACCGCCGAAGTGTACGGCAGGCTTTGCTCTCTTATTGGTTAAATCCTTCAGGCGGGTACCACGTCCTCCCGCCAGTATCAGGGCAACAGATTTCAATGGCAGCTGGCGCGCCAACATTAAGTGATCGTTCTTCTCTAAACTAACCATGACTAACTCCTTTTTTATCATCTCTGGAACACACACAATCCGTGTGCAGGTCCCGGCCAGACAGCCGTAATCACTGGGTTATCCTCTCCAGCGAATGGGGGAATGGCGTGCCACTCCCCAGCAGGTAAAACAATCTCTGTTACCTCAAGCGTGGCGTTTATTGCGATCAAAAAACGATCCGAAAGCAAAATTTGCAGCTGCTTTGGCCCGTTTTGCCACTCATCCGAGCTTAAAGGTTGAGCATATCGATTCAGCCAACGGACATTGCCATCGCCTTCTTCCCACCAGCGATCCTCTACCAAAGCAGGAATGCGCTTGCGCAAATGGATTAACGCGGCGGTAAACCCCGTTAACCCACTGTTTGCCTGCGACCAGTCCAACCACGTTAGTTGGTTATCCTGACAGTAGGCATTGTTATTGCCATGCTGGCTGTGACCATGTTCATCACCTGCCAGTAACATCGGCGTACCCTGGGAGAGCAACAACGTCGTTAACAGGGCGTGAATGCTGTCGCGCCGCCGTTCAATCAAATCAAGAGTACCGCCTAACCCTTCTTTACCATGATTGTTACTGTAATTGTTGTTGGTCCCGTCGCGATTTTCCTCTCCATTTGCTTCATTGTGTTTATGGTTGAAACAAACGCAGTCGCGAAGCGTAAAACCGTCATGCGCAGTAACGAGATTAATCGCAGCGCTCGGCAGACGGCCATTACGTTTAAAAACATCGCTGGAGGCGGCAAAACGCCCGGCAAACTCACCCAGCGACAAGTTATAGTGCAGCCAGAAACGGCGTGCGGCGTCGCGGAAATGATCATTCCACTCGGCAAACAGCGGTGGGAAATTGCCCACCTGATAACCACCTGGCGCGATATCCCACGGTTCGGCAATCAACTTCACTTGCGAAAGCACTGGGCAATTCTGGATAGCCGTAAACAGCGGCGCATCCTGACGAAACTCCGGTGTTCGCCCCATGACTGCTGCGAGATCGAAGCGGAAACCATCAACGTGGCAGGTTTCCACCCAGTAGCGTAGACAGGCGCTGGCGTACTCCACTACCGCCGGATGGCTCAGATTGAGCGTATTACCACAGCCGGTCCAGTTGTGATAATCGCCGTCTTCTCTTATCCAATAATAGCTACGGTTGTCGATCCCGCGCAGTGAGAATACCGGGCCGTCCAGGTCCAGTTCCGCACTGTGGTTGAGTACGATGTCGAGAATAACTTCAATACCCGCCTTGTGCAGGGCTTTCACTGCGTCGCGGAATTCGTCCAACGCCGTTTCGGGCGAGCTGGCATATGCCGGATGCAACGCAAACAGCGCCACCGGATTGTAGCCCCAGTAGTTACTTAGCCCCATGCGTTGCAGGCGCGGTTCACTGGCAAACTGCGCCACTGGCAACAGTTCCAGTGCGGTAATACCCAACCGTTTTAAATAGTTGATCATCACCGGATGGCCGAGCGCTTTATAGGTGCCGCGGATCTCAACCGGGATCTCCGGATGCAGATAGGTTAATCCTTTGACATGGGCTTCATAAATGATGGTGCTGCCCCACGGCGTGCGCGGCGGGGCATCATCCTCCCAGTCATAGTGATCGACCACCACCACGCATTTCGGCGCAATGGCGGCGTTGTCACGATAATCAGGTTCATTATGGCCTGCATGCAGCAGCGGGTTATCTTTAAACTCACCCTCAATTTGCCGCGCGCAAGGATCAATCAACAACTTCGCAGGGTTAAAGCGATGCCCCACGGCAGGTTGCCAGGGGCCATGTACGCGATACCCATAGTGCAAACCCGGGCGCGCATCCGGCAAGTAACCGTGCCAGACATCGCCGCTGCGTCCTGGCAAGTCATACCGGTGTTCTATGCCCTGAGCGTCAAACACACATAGCTCTACCCGCTCAGCATGAGCGGAAAAGAGCGTGAAGTTGACGCCCTGGCCATCATAGTGCGCGCCAAGGGGAGCAGGTTTGCCAATGGCGAGTTGTGTCATTCTCCCTCCCGCACCAGCCAGATAGTGGCCAGCGGTGGTAGAGTAAGGCTCAATGAATGCTGACGACCGTGGCTGGCGATCTCATCGCTATGTACCGCGCCGCCATTGCCAGCATTGCTGCCGTGATAGTGCATGGAATCGGTGTTGAGAATCTCACGCCACTTACCTGGCTGATTAATGCCAAAGCGATAATCATGGCGCGGCACCGGCGTAAAGTTGCTGGCAACGATAATTTCGTTACCCTCTTTATCGCGACGCACAAAGATCAGCACCGAGCGCTCATGGTCATCCACCACCAGCCATTCAAAGCCGTAGGCGTCGAAATCCAGCTCGTGCAGAGCTTTGTGGTGACGATAAGTATGGTTCAGATCGCGTACCAGTCGCTGGACACCGTGATGCCAGTTGTCGCCACCTTCCAGCAGATGCCAGTCGAGGCTGGCATCGTGGTTCCACTCACGCCCTTGGGCAAATTCGTTACCCATGAACAACAGTTTCTTGCCCGGGAACGCCCACATCCAGGCATAGTAGGCTCGCAGATTGGCAAACTTCTGCCATGCATCGCCTGGCATCCTGTCGAGAATCGATTTTTTGCCGTGCACCACTTCGTCGTGCGACAGCGGCAGGACGAAGTTTTCAGTGTAGTTGTAGAGCATCCCGAAGGTGAGTTTATTGTGGTGGTATTGACGATAAACCGGGTCGAGCTTCATGTAATCCAGAGTGTCGTGCATCCAGCCGAGGTTCCACTTGTACCAGAAGCCCAGACCACCAATATCCTGCGGGCGGGAAACGTTCGGGAAGTCGGTAGACTCCTCCGCCATCGTTACTGCACCAGGAACTTGTTCACCGATAATACGGTTGGTATTGCGAAGGAATTCAATCGCTTCCAGATTCTCGCGTCCACCATACTCGTTCGGGATCCACTCGCCTTCTTTACGGCTGTAATCACGATAAATCATCGAAGCAACCGCATCGACGCGCAGCGCATCGATACCAAAACGCTCGATCCAGTACAGCGCATTACCAACAAGGAAATTGCTGACTTCACGGCGGCCATAGTTGTAAATCAGGGTGTTCCAGTCCTGATGGTAGCCTTCACGCGGATCGCTGTGTTCATACAGATTTGTGCCGTCAAATTCGGCAAGTGCAAAGTCATCTGTCGGGAAGTGACCCGGCACCCAGTCGAGAATCACGTTCAAACCTGCTGCGTGGGCGGCATCAATGAAATAGCGGAAATCATCGCGAGTGCCAAAACGGCGAGTTGGCGCATACAAACCTGTCGGCTGATAGCCCCAACTGCCATCGAATGGATGCTCGTTAATTGGCAGCAGTTCGAGGTGGGTAAAGCCCATCCATTTCGCGTAAGGCACCAACTGATCGGCTAGTTCGCGATAGCTTAACCAGAAGTTGTTGTCGGCGTGACGACGCCATGACCCCAGGTGAACTTCATAGATAGAAATTGGCGCATCAAACTGATTCGCTTTTTTGCGCTCTTCGGTCTGCACGACCTTTTCAGGCAGTCCGCAAATAAGGGAAGCGGTTTCCGGGCGCATCTGCGCTTCGAAGGCATAAGGATCAGACTTCAAACGCAGATTGCCATTGGCATCAATCATTTCGTATTTATAGAGCTGACCGTTATGCGCGCCAGGGATAAACAGTTCCCAAATGCCGCTCTCTTTACGCAGGCGCATCGGGTGACGACGACCATCCCAGTAGTTGAATTGCCCAACAACCGAGACACGGCGGGCATTTGGCGCCCAGACAGAAAAACGCGTGCCGGTAACGCCATCCATAGTATCTGCGTGCGCACCTAAGGTTTCATATGGGCGCAGGTGGGTACCTTCAGATAACAACCAGGCGTCCATTTCCTGGATTAAAGGGCCAAAACGGTAAGGATCATCAATCAGATTCTGCTGGCCATGCCAGACAACCGCCAACTGATAGCGGAAAAAATTTTTACGCCGAGGAACGACGCCGCTGAAGAATCCACGAGAGTCGAGACACTCCAGTTTAGCGACTTTGCGTCCAGTTTTTGGTTCAATTACCCACACATCGGTGGCGTCAGGTAAAAGGGCACGGACTTCCAGTCCCGCTGTGGTTTTATGCATTCCAAGTACGGAAAAAGGATCCGCAAAATGACCTGCAATTAGCGCGTTAATCACGTCTCTATCGATACGATCGGACATGCTTGTCTTCCTGTTTTATTGTGTCACCCCATCCAACTAATTTTTGACATCTGGTTGTGACATTTTTTTGACCTGAACGGCGCAGCACTCTGTGCATCCTCTCTACGCCGTCCTCACTTCAGGTAAGGCATTGAATACGTATGTATCCCGCCACCCTTAAAGAATAGCCAATGCTCTACTTAACTCCCGGTAAATCATGAAACATCTGCGCTTACTCCTGTACTACGCACTAAAAGGGGCAGCATTACGCCCCAAATTTAATGAATAAACATTACGCCAGTTGACGAAGCATCCGGCGTAGCGGCTCCGCGGCCCCCCACAGCAGCTGGTCGCCCACGGTAAAGGCTGACAGGAACTCAGGTCCCATATTCAGCTTACGCAAACGGCCTACCGGCGTGGTCAGCGTACCGGTGACGGCAGCTGGGGTTAGCTCACGCATAGTGATTTCGCGATCGTTTGGAACCACTTTTGCCCACGGGTTATGGGCCGCCAACAGTTCTTCCACGGTCGGAATAGACACATCTTTTTTCAATTTGATGGTGAATGCCTGGCTGTGGCAGCGCAACGCCCCGACACGCACACACAAACCATCTACCGGAATAACGGAAGATGTGTTGAGAATCTTGTTGGTTTCTGCCTGCCCTTTCCATTCTTCGCGGCTCTGACCGTTATCAAGCTGTTTGTCGATCCACGGAATCAGGCTACCCGCCAGCGGCACGCCAAAGTTATCCACTGACAACTCGCCGCTGCGGGTTAAAGTCGTGACTTTGCGTTCAATATCGAGAATAGCAGAGGACGGTGTCGCGAGTTCATCCGCCACATGGCCATACAGTTGGCCCATCTGGGTTAACAACTCACGCATATGTCGCGCACCACCGCCGGAAGCCGCCTGGTAGGTTGCAACGGAAACCCAATCTACAAGATCATTGGCGAATAAACCGCCCAACGACATCAACATCAGGCTTACGGTACAGTTACCGCCAACAAAAGTCCTGATGCCTTTATTTAATCCATCAGTAATGACGTCCTGATTGACTGGGTCAAGAATGATGATGGCGTCATCTTTCATGCGCAGAGACGATGCTGCGTCAATCCAGTAACCTTGCCATCCGCTCTCACGGAGCTTTGGATAGATTTCGTTGGTATAATCGCCGCCCTGACAGGTTACGATGATATCGAGAGCCTTCAGCGCCTCCAGATCAAAGGCATCCTGAAGTGTGCCAGAAGCACCGCCAAAGGAAGGCGCAGCCTGACCAGACTGTGAAGTCGAAAAGAAGACAGGGCGAATGGCGTCGAAGTCGCGCTCTTCAACCATGCGTTGCATGAGAACGGAGCCGACCATACCGCGCCAGCCGATAAAACCAACATTTTTCATAAGCGTTTTTTCCTGCAAAGATGTGTGCTGTATATATGTGCCGGTGTCCTCATGGCACATCTTTCACCATACAAAAAGCAGCCAAAGTCGCAAGTGAAATTAATCAATGATAGCGAAGCCATCAGTAATGCGACTTATCCTGCTTTCGTAGCACGCAGAAAGTCCACGGCAATTATCAGGGAACTTGAGTTATGAATGAAATCATTTCTGCAGCAGTTTTATTGATCTTGATTATGGATCCGCTCGGAAACCTACCTATTTTTATGTCCGTACTGAAACATACAGAACCGAAAAGACGTCGGGCAATCATGGTGCGAGAGTTGCTTATTGCTCTCATGGTGATGCTGGTGTTCCTGTTTGCGGGTGAGAAAATTCTGGCATTTCTTAGCCTGCGGGCAGAAACCGTCTCCATTTCTGGCGGCATCATTCTCTTTCTGATCGCCATTAAGATGATTTTCCCCAGTGCTTCAGGTAATAGCAGTGGGCTTCCGGCAGGTGAAGAGCCGTTTATTGTGCCGCTGGCAATCCCATTAGTAGCAGGGCCGACTATCCTCGCCACATTAATGTTGCTGTCTCACCAGTACCCGAATCAGATGGGGCATCTGGTGATTGCGCTGCTGCTGGCCTGGGGCGGCACCTTTGTTATCCTGCTACAGTCATCGCTATTTTTACGTCTGCTGGGCGAGAAAGGAGTGAATGCGCTGGAACGCCTGATGGGATTGATTCTGGTGATGATGGCAACCCAGATGTTCCTCGACGGCATTCGGATGTGGATGAAGGGTTAAGGTTCAAATAGGTGCTGCACACAACCAGACGCGGCACCTGTTTTATTACCTGAACTGATAATGACCTTCGCCCAATCGAATAACCCTTCCCTCTTCTTCTGCGCGGTTCAGCCACACACTAATTTGTTCGATGGTTAAACCAGTACAAGACGCCAGCCTTTCAATACTTATCGATTCCTTTGCAAGGATCGCCAGTTCCGCCACAAAGAGTTGATAAAAATCGACAGGCGTATGCGCGGACATTACTGCGTAATTTGCGTCATCTTCATGCAGCGAAAACAGTTCTGGTTGAGCGTTACGGAGTGCTCTGTCATACATCAGCCCAGGAACGTCTGGCAGTCTGATCGGCACATTCTCAGCCTGTTCAGCACTCCATGACGCCCCATTTTCTACTAATCGTGAATTGGCTGATTGCATATCCTGATTTGGTTTAACCAGGACAGGCAGCCACTGATGTTTTAATGCCTCCATCGCCCCGGTTATCGTTCCACCGGTCATTCCCGCACGTACAACCATTGCGCTTTCAGCAAGGCAATAAATATATTTATTCCGCGCCATCGCATTGCCGACAGTGAAACGTACCTCTGGGTAAAACGGCGAAATCAACACCAGGTTGCCTGCTATAAGCCCTTCACGCCATTTCACTAACGTGCTCGTTTTTAACAAGCTATCAGCTAATACGCCAACGGCAGTTCCCCCGGCCTCTAGTGCCGACGCCATTGCACATTCATCAATACCTCGCGCACCACCAGAGATAACGCAAATCCCCTGTTGGGCCAGTTTCGCTGCCAGTTGTTGGGTATAGCGCAAATCGTCAGTCGGAGCGTCTCGCGAGCCAACAATCGCCATACCTTCCGCTTGCAGTAATGCTTTATTCCCGCAGCCAAATAAAACGGGAGGTGCATCCGTTCGCAATCGGTTTTTCAAGCGAACGGGATAATCGGCATCTCCTCGGGTTAAGATCCATAAACCGGCGCGTTGCCACTTATCTACCGCCAACGCCAGACTATGACCACGCGCCAGCAAGCCAAGAATACGCTCCTGAGAAATACGCGGATCGTTCCAGCCTGTAAGTTTCTCTTGCGGTTGCGGCACCAGAAGATCGGCGGGACTGATACGTTGGTGCTTCAGCCATAATGCAAACTTCCCCCATTCACTATTACTAAGAGGTTTATACTCACTCGCCGCCGCGCGAGAAAAATCGCTGGTTAGCAGGAGAGTTGCTTGTGCATTGGCTGAAAGATTCATCAATTTTTTACCGAGGTAGAAGCAAGGGCAAGAGGATAAACCGTCGGGCAACCTGCCTGGCGTAACAGTGCTGTCAGAACTGTCAGCGTCCATGCAGAATCCACGATATCGTCAACCAGCAACGCCGGACCTGGCATCAAAGGAGGGGTAATGACAAACGCCCCGTCGAGATTTTGACACTGGTGGAAACGGTTTTGCTGCATTTTCTGCGGTGGATTGTCCACGACTTTTTCAATGGCATCAATAAAAGGTAAGCCAAGTTTCGCCGCCAGTCGCCGGGCAAAATCAGGAACCAGGTCGAGGTGCCTTAATGAAGGAACGCAGCATACCCAGGTTGGTTCAGGATGCGGATTCCAGCGTTGGCGAACCATTTCCGCACATGCCTCCACCAGCTCATCACTGAAGCGCCCCGTTTTTTTCTCCTGTGCTACCTGCTTTCCCCACCCGGAATCGCCCCAACGAGAAAGGACTCGCCCCGTAGATCCTTGTAAACCCGCAGGCAAGTTCCCTTTAAATCCGTATTGCGTAAAAGCCCCAGCTGCCACCTGTTTATTGAGATTTAATGGCAGGTCAGCGTGTTTAATAAATAAATTTGCCGCATGGAGTAAGCCGCTATCAATGTCGGGCGACAACAACGGATGCTGAAGACAACTGCTACATTTACCACAACGTTCGGCACTTGGCTCATCGAGTGCGCGGCGCAGAAATTGCATTTTGCACTCCTTGGTCGTGATATAGCTTTCAACGTCTTCCAGCTCACTTTTTCTCTGATTAATCAAATGGTTAATTCGTTCATGGTCAGGAGAAAAACTGACAATTGTTCTGCGCCATAATTTCTCGGTATACACCACAGGCGATGGATTTTCAGCTACCAGTAACTTCAGTGCTTTTTCTATTTGCCCATAACGAAGATTCGTCCGTTGTTCAATGCCTCGTAGGGTAAGGCCGTCATTCTCGCTAAGTACGTTGAGTATTTCATGAATTTGCGCCTCCGCAGGAAAGGCGCTTTCACGGAAGAATTTATGAATAGCGCGGTCTTCACTGCCACAAAGCAGTATGCCAACAGCAGAATCGATACCGCGACCGGCACGCCCCACCTGTTGGTAGTAACCAACTATCGAACCTGGCATCTGGTAATGAATAACAAACCCCAAATCCGGTTTGTCAAAGCCCATTCCCAGCGCCGTCGTCGCGACCAGAACTTTAATTTTATTTGCCAGCAGTGCCTGCTCCAGATATTCCCTGGCAGTATTAGAATCTTCCGCGCCTTCACAAGTCACGCCACTGTAGTAAGCAAATGCACTGATACCATTTTTCCTTAACCACTCGGCGACAAGTTCGGCATCGCGAGTAGTCAGGGTATAAACAATTCCCGATTTGGAAAACTGAGGGATAACCGTTGCTAACCATGCCAGACGGGATGACTGTTCACCTAAGACTAAGGCATCAAGCGCCAAACTTTCGCGAGCCAGCGTTCCACGCTGAATCACAATGTCACCCAATTGCTGACGGATATCCTCAACGACACGGTTATTCGCTGTCGCGGTTGTACCCAGAACAGGGGTATTCGCAGGCAGTTGGCGCAAAATATCTAATATACGTCGGTAATCCGGGCGAAAATCGTGGCCCCAATCAGAGATGCAGTGCGCCTCGTCGACCACAAGCAAGCCAATACGATCGGCTATAGGATATAAAACCGTTTCGATAAAGTCCTGGTTTGCCAAACGTTCCGGGGAAACCAGCAAGCAATCGACCTCACCTTGCAGCAACTTATCGCTAATGCGCTGCCATTCTTCTCTGTTTGTAGAATTCAACGTTTCAGCCGTAATACCTAACCGTTCAGCGGCGGCAACTTGGTTACGCATCAGGGCAAGCAAAGGAGAGATGATAATTGTCGGGCCAACGCCGCGATCGCGGAAGATTTTACTGGCGATGAAGTACACGGCACTTTTCCCCCAGCCAGTGCGTTGGACAACCAGCAGTTTTCGCCGTTGGTTCACCACCGCGTCTATGGCTTCCCATTGCCCTTCCCTGAAAGTAGCGGTGGTATTTCCTAACATCCGCTTTAAAAGCAATTCAGCCCCGTGCTTTTCCATCTTTATCTCCTGCGATCTTTAGGCAGTGATTAGAACGGATTATTAGCAGGTAAATTTGCGAGAGAGATCAAAAAGATGAAGAGGGGTGAAAAGAGAAATGAATTACTGCGAGCAAGCTCGCAGTAATTTGTCGCAGTAATTAACTCAACAACTGGAACGCAATCATCCCGACGATGGCACCAACAGTGCCGAGGATGGTTTCCATCATGGTCCAGGTTTTCAGCGTTTCGGCTTCGGTCGCACCGGTAAATTTACCGAACAACCAGAAACCAGCGTCGTTAACGTGGCTGACAACAATCGAACCACCGGCGATACAAATCGACAGTGCCGCCATTTGCGCACCGGAGTAATTCAATTGTTCAATGACCGGCATCACCAGCCCCACCGCCGTTAAACAGGCAACGGTGGCAGACCCCTGAATGATGCGCACTGCAGCTGCCAGCACGAAGCAGGTGATAGCAATCGGCAGGCCCATGCCGGTTAACGCTTCGCCCAGCGCCGGACCTACGCCAGAGTCAACCAGCACCTGTTTGAACACGCCGCCCGCACCAATCACCAGCAGAATGATCCCCGCCGGTTGCAGCGCGTGACCGCAAATCTCCATCACTTTGTCTTTTGGCATGCCCTGACGCATTGCCAGGCCATAAATTGCTACCAGACAAGCAACCAGAATCGCGGTAAACGGATGACCGATAAACTCAAACCATTCGTAAGCAGTTGATCCTTCTGGTACAAAACGCGCAGCAATGGTTTTAAGACCTACCAGCACCAGCGGCAGCAGGATCAGCGACAGGCTAAATCCAAAAGACGGCATTTTGCCTTCGCCGAGATGCGGTTCGCTAATGTCGTCAGGAATATGCAGCTCAACGTAACGGCTGATGAAATTGCCCCACAGCGGCCCGGCAATAATCATTCCCGGAATTGCCGCACACAGGCCAATCAGGATCATCCAGCCAAAGTCGGCGTTCATCTGCGATGCCAGCAGCATCGGCGCTGGTCCAGGCACCAGAAATGCCGCCGCTGCCGCCACGCCTGCGAATAATGGGATTACCAGTTTCACCAGGTTCGTACCGGTGTGGCGCGCCATTGAGAAAGCAACGCTAATCAGCAGAACAATCGCCACTTCAAAGAACAGCGGTAGCGCGCAGACCAGCCCCGCAAGGCCGATGGCATAATGCGCGCGGCTGTGACCGAAGGATTTGAGCATTTTGACGGCAATCTGATCGACTGCGCCGGTTTCATGTAAGATCTTGCCAAACATGGCTCCCAGGGCGACAACCACCGCCAGGAAGCCGAGGGTGCCTCCCATCCCTTTTTCCATCGTCGCTGCGATTTTATCGAGCGGCATACCGGAAAAAAGGCCAGCCCCCATAGACACCACCATCAAAGCCAGGAAAGCGTGCATACGCGCCTTCATGACTAAAAACAGCAGCAGTAAAACAGACCCTACTGCTGTTAAAACAAGCGTTAATGTAGTCACTACTTATTTGCCTTTTTTAATAACCTCAATGGTGCTTGCCACAACACCTTCCAGCGGTTGATCGATATCCACCACCAGTACATCGGTTTCGTCCGCACCCGGCTCCTGCAGCGTTTCAAACTGCGTCACCAACATTTGGGTTTTAAAGAAATGGCCTTTGCGCGCTTTCAGGCGGCTTTCAATCACATCAAAATCGCCTTTCAGGTAGATGAAAGAGAGATTCGGATTACCTTCACGCAGCAGGTCGCGATAGTGTTTTTTCAGTGCAGAACAGACGATCAGCGACACTTTATTGGTACGCTGCATGGCAAACGCGGCGTCGTTCAGCGCCTGCAACCACGGTTTGCGATCGTCGTCATTCAGCGGTTCACCAGACGCCATTTTTTCGATATTGCGGCGCGGATGGAGGAAATCGCCATCAAGAAACGCGGCATGAAGTTGATGCGCCACTTCACTGGCGACCGCAGATTTGCCGCTGCCCGATACGCCCATTAAGACGTAAATGTGGTGATCATGATTAGTCGTGCTCAAAGTGGTGCCCCCACAGTACAAGAATTAAAAATGTTACGGGTAACTGTTATCGGTAACATTCTCCAGCCGGACAAAAACAGAAGCAATATCCATCCGTGCCTTAAGTGTATAAGTGTGAGCTACTTCAAATTTGTAGGCTTAAATAGATCCACCCGGTGACAAGGTGAAACCTAAATCTAACATTTTCGGGGTCACCGCTTCGCCACGAATACGCGCCAGCAGGCGTTCAGCGCCAATGCTGCCCATCCGCTCACGCGGCGTCAGCACACTTGCCAGCCGTGGCTCCATCACCTGGCCGATGTCATGACCGTGGAAACCGGCAATCGCCATATCGTCAGGAACTTTCAACCCCAGACGCTGACATTCAAACGCCGCGCCGACCGCCAGGTCATCGTTGGTACAGAACACGCCATCCAACTGCGGATATTCCCGCCGCGCCTGACGAATCAGTTCAATACCGGAAGAGTAAGAAGAAGATTGTTCAACCATCACGCTATATGGCACCAGGCCTGCATCCAGCATCGCCTGCTCATATCCCTTCTGTTTGATGATAGTACGTTCGTCGAGACGTGCGCCGAGATAAGCAATGTGTCGATGCCCGCGAGCAATAATGGCAGCAGTCATCTGGCGTGCCGCTTCAAAGTTATTAAAACCGACAGCGATATCGAGGCACGGCGACTGGCTGTCCATCAGCTCCACCACCGGAATACCCGCCACTTCAATCATCTTTAAGGTGCGTGGCGTGTGGGTGCGTTCAGTAAGGATCAGGCCATCAATATTCCAGGAGAGCATCGATTCAAGGCGTTCTTGCTCCATTTCCGGCTTATAACCGTAGTGCGCCAGCATCGTCTGATAACCGTGCGCGTCGGTGACGCTTTCGATTCCGCGTAATACTTCCGCAAAAACCTGGTTGGTGAGAGAAGGTAACAGGACACCAATCGCCCGGCTGGTGGCGTTAGAGAGGATATCGGGCGCGCGATTGGGAATATAACCCAGTTCATCAAGAGCGGCGGCAATCTTGCCACGTAGAGCGACGGAAACTTGCTCCGGGTTACGCAAAAAGCGGCTGACCGTCATTTTGGTCACGCCTACACGGTCAGCCACATCCTGAAGTACGGGTCTTTTCTTTTTCATCGTCCTGAAAGGTACAAAAGGGATAGATTCCTTTAGTTTACCACGGACGCATCACAACCTTCCTGATTCCTCAGGAAGGTTTGTGAGATAAATTTAGACTGGCGGTAAATCGAACAGCAGGATTTCACTGTCGCTATCAGCGTGGACGGAAATCGCCTGCTCATCCCAAATCGCCAGACCATCGCTGGTCGAGGCTTTTACGCCGTTAATAGTGACATTACCTTTCACCACCTGGATCCAGACGCGGCGTTCAGCGGCAATCTGATGTATCGACTGCTCATCTTTTACCAGCGCCCAGCGGTACAGTTCCATATCCTGATACACTTTCAGCGAACCGTCACGCGCATCCGGCGAGAGCACCAGCTGTTTGCCCTGCACGGCATCGAAGCGACGCTGTTCATAACGCGGCGTAATACCGTTTTCTTCTGGCATGATCCAGATCTGATACAGGTGCAGACGCTCGGTGCTGCTTGGGTTGTACTCTGAGTGACGAATACCCGTACCCGCACTCATAATCTGGAACTCGCCCGCCGGAACCTGTTCTTTATTGCCCATGCTGTCCTGATGCTCAACAGTACCTTCCAGCACGTAGGTCAAAATTTCCATATCTTTATGCGGGTGAGTGCCGAAGCCCTGCCCTGCTTCAATCACGTCGTCGTTAATCACGCGCAGCGCGGAGAAGCCCATAAAGTTCGGATCGTAATAATTGGCAAAAGAGAAAGTATGCCAGGAGTCCAGCCAGCCATGATTTGCATGACCGCGTTCATTTGCTTTGCGTAAGTAGATCATTTGTATTCGCCCCCTGAATGATTTCGATGGGCTTAGTGTGGACCCGATCTGCCTGGGATGATAGAGGGTGAAAATTGACCCCTCTGTTCAAAAAAATTGAACTATTCGAGGGGCCATAAACTTACTTCACGAGAGTCACTGTGGAGGGAGAGGCTTGTTCAAAACCGCGTTCAAGGATTTCCAGATTGGTAAGAACTTCAGATTCCTTGACGTAATTTGGCGCACCGTTGGTGATGGTTTGGTACAACGCATCATACACACGTCCATAGTCGCCCATCTCCGGCTTCATCTCTTCTCTGACCGTCACGCCCTCGTCATTGACATACTCCAGCACACCGACCGAATCATCCGCCGCAAATCCAGGTTCGCCCGGCATAATATTAGCCTTCAGGCTGGTTTCCTGCTGGTCGATGCCGTATTTAATAAATGTACCTTTCTTACCGTGAACGATAAATTTCGGATAATCGATTTTCACCAGATGACTGGTTTTAACGATCGCTTTCAGGTCGCCATAAAACAGCTGCGCTTCAAAGGTGTCGTCAGGATTGGCTTTATTACGCAGGCTGCGGATGTCATAAGCGACGTGAGCCGGGCGACCAAACAGCGAGATAACCTGGTCCAGGGTATGCACACCAAGCCCATAGAACGCGCCATCCTGCGGCAGTCCAGGTTTGGTTTCTGCCACCGGGCGGTAATAGTCAAAATGGCTTTCCACTTCGACAATCTCTCCCAGCTTGCCGCTTTCAATCGCTTTTTTCGCCGTCAGGAAGCAGGAATCAAAGCGACGATTCTGATACGGCGTGACGGTCAGCCCTTTACTTTTCGCCAGCGCAAACAGCTCTTTCGCCTGCGCAAGCGTCGGGGTGAACGGTTTTTCGACAAGTACATTTTTCCCGGCTTCCAGCGCGCGCTTCGCGTACTCGAAGTGGCTGTCCGCGTGGGTGCAGACGACAACCAGCTTAACATCGGGATCGTTTAACACTTCGTCGAGATCGCTGGTGAAATGAATATGGGAATAAATGGGAACCTGTTCTTCCGGCTTCGCATGGCGGCGAAAAATATGCGCGACATGCCAGCTATCCTTGCGGTTAAGTACATACGGCAGATGGTAACGGGTGGTGCTTTTGCCGAAGCCAATAAAGGCACAGTTGATGACCATGATTTCGTCCTTTTTAAGGTGGTTATTTACACCTTAGCGCAAAGCGGACGCGGTTCCTATGCCTGGGCTTCAGTACGTCAGATTGTTGGCAAAGTGCACTTTGATCATGCCGGATGCGGCGTGAACGCCTTACCTACCTACACAAAATGGCATCGGTTTGTAGGCCTGATAAGCGTAGCGCATCAGGCAATTTTGCATTTGTCTCAACACGAGGAACACTTCACGTGGACAAAATGGCAATCAAACCAGTACGAAAGCAAAAAAAAAGCCAGCACCCGGCTGGCTAAGTAATACTGGAAGCAATGTGAGCAATGTCGTGCTTTCAGGTTCTCCGCGAGGGTCTTCCTGATCGCGAGACAATAATAATCATTCTCATTCGCACTTGTCCAACACTTTTTGCAAAAAAATGCATTTGACTCGTATTTGAAAGTCAATGATGTTGAAAGGGACATTTACCCGAAAGAGGACAGAGGAATGAGTGAGATAGTAATACGCCACGCAGAAACGCGCGATTATGAGGCCATTCGGCATATCCACGCCCAGCCGGAGGTGTATTACAACACACTACAGGTGCCTCATCCTTCAGAACATATGTGGCTGGAACGACTCGCCGATCGCCCCAGCATCAAGCAACTTGTCGCCTGTATTGATGGAACTGTAGTAGGTCATCTCACCATTGATGTACAGCAACGCCCGCGCCGCAGTCATGTTGCCGATTTTGGTATCTGTGTCGACGCCCGCTGGAAGAATCGCGGCGTCGCCAGCGCCCTGATGCGAGAGATGATTGAAATGTGCGACAACTGGTTGCGGGTAGATCGTATTGAACTAACGGTGTTCGTCGATAACGCGCCAGCAATTAAGGTCTATAAAAAATTCGGCTTTGAGATTGAAGGGACTGGCAAGAAGTACGCATTGCGTAATGGTGAATATATCGATGCGTATTATATGGCGCGGGTGAAATAGAGAATTTGTAATCTAAGTTTGTCATTTAAGCCCTCACCTACCAGGAGAGGGCTTAAGATATTAGTACCCTGCCGTTAAATCATCCACCGAGCGCGGGTCGGATGCGCCGTACAACTCACCGTCAGGCCCAACCATAATGCTTTGTGTACTGCCCATCGCCTCTTTCAGCGCCACTTTCTGACCTTTTGCTTCCAGCAGCTTGATCGTATCCGGGCTAAATCCTTTCTCGACACGCAGCTCGTCCGGCAGCCACTGATGGTGGAAACGCGGCGCATTGGTCGCTTCGGCAACGTTCATACCATAATCGATGCTGTTCACCACCATTTGCAGCACAGTGGTGATAATCCGGCTACCGCCAGGGCTTCCGGTGACCAGCCAGGTTTTACCGTCTTTCACCACAATAGTCGGCGACATCGACGACAGCGGGCGTTTGTTCGGCCCGACGGCGTTGGCATCACCGCCCACCAGCCCATAAACGTTCGGCACGCCTGGTTTGGCGGAGAAATCATCCATCTGGTTATTGAGCAAAATACCGCTCTCGCCTGCGACAATACCCGTACCGAAGGTGGTGTTCAGCGTATAGGTCACCGCCACTGCGTTACCGTCTTTATCCACCACTGAGTAATGGGTAGTTTGATTACTCTCATAAGGCGCAAGCTTGCCAGGACGAATTTCGCTGGATGGCTTCGCTTTATTGATATCGATTTGCTCGGCAATAGATTTGGCATAGGCTTTATTGGTCAGCGCCTGCCACGGTACTTTGACAAAATCCGGGTCGCCAAGATATTCCGAGCGGTCGGCGTAGGCGTATTTCTCGGCCTCTGCCATGATTTGCATCGCATCGGCGCTGCCAAAGCCGTATTTCTTCATATCGAAGTTTTCCAGAATATTGAGGATCTGCACGATATGAATCCCGCCGGAAGATGGCGGTGGCATGGAGTAAACCTGATACCCGCGATAATCGCCGCTAATCGGTGTGCGTTCTACTGCTTTATACGCGGCTAAATCTTCTTTGGTAATCAAGCCGCCATTTTTCTGCATCTCCTGAGCGATCTGCTCCGCTATCGTGCCTTTATAGAATTCATCCGGGCCGTTTTCGGCAATCATCTCCAGGCTCTTTGCCAGGTTCGCCTGCACCAGCTTGTCGCCCTTTTTCAGCGGTTCGCCCTCTTTCCAGAAGATAGCTTTGCTGTTTTCGTGATTCGGCAGCACTTCGCTACCGTAGGTTTTGAGATCGTCTGCCAAAGCGTCGTTAATGATAAAACCATCGCGTGCCAGTTTAAACGCCGGTTGCACCACTTTGTTCAACGGCATGGTGCCGTATTTATCCAACGCCAACGAGAAACCTGCTACCGTACCGGGCGTGCCGGAAGCCAGATGCGAAGTGAGTGATTTTTTGCTGTCCGGGTTGCCCTGATCATCAAGGAACATATCGCGGGTCGCTTTGGCGGGCGCCATTTCGCGGAAATCGATAGCCGTGGTATTGCCATTTTTCGAGCGGATTAACATAAAACCACCGCCGCCCAGATTCCCTGCCTGCGGATGCGTTACCGCCAGCGCGTAGCCCACCGCCACGGCGGCATCAACGGCATTCCCGCCCTCCTTGAGGATATCCACCCCCACCTGAGTGGCAGTAGCATCTACAGACGCCACCATCCCCTGCTTTGCGCGTACCGGATGGAAGACATCTTCCTCCACACCATAAGAAACAGGTGGCGCGGCTGCCGCACTAAAACAACATCCTGAAAGCAAAGCTGCAATCGCCGCCCGGCGTAAAAACGTCGGTTTTATCATCGTTATTCTCCAGTTATGTGTGGGGCAACCCCAGCTAAGCCTGGTATATAACTCTGAATTAATCATCGTTTTGCCGGGAAGCGAGTAAACTTAAAGGATATCTTCAGAGGAGGATACGCGATGAAACGACTTCTGCTTTTGACGGCACTCCTGCCGTTTGTCGGCTTTGCACAGCCCATTAATACTCTGAATAATCCTAACCAGCCGGGGTATCAGATCCCCAGCCAGCAGCGGATGCAAACTCAAATGCAGACTCAGCAAATCCAGCAAAAAGGGATGCTGAATCAGCAACTGAAAACTCAGACGCAATTGCAACAGCAGCATTTAGAAAATCAGATTAATAGCAACTCTCAGCGGGTATTGCAGTCGCAGCCGGGGGAGCTAAATCCTGCCCGGCAGCAAATGCTGCCCAACACCAACGGCGGGATGTTAAACAGTAACCATAATCCGGATAGTTCGCTAAATCAGCAGCATATGCTGCAAGAGAGGAAAAACGGCGACATGCTGAATCCGCCCAGCACGTCGCAGCCTGACATTCCGTTGAAAACTATTGGGCCGTAAAGTTCGGACCAATCACATCAATCGCATCGGTACAGATGCAATCCACGCCCCAGCGCAGCAACTCTGCCGCGCGCTGGGGTTTGTTGACGGTATACACCAGAATCCGCAGTCCGGCGTCTTTCAACTGCATCACTCGCGCTTTATCGAGCAACTTATGATTGAGATGAATAGAGACGCAGCCCAGCCGCGTGGTCAGTTCGCGCCAGTCGTCGCGCCACTCATCAAGCAATAAACCACGTGGCAGTTCCGGTGCCGCCAATTGTGCGGCTTCTAAAGCATCAGTCTCAAACGATGACAGCAGCGGCGGCGTCATACCTGCCCACAGTTCGCGCGCCGCCAGCGATACCATTTTGCCCGTTAATGGCCCGGTGCCAGTGGTGGGCTTGATTTCGATATTCGCCATCATCCCATGTTCGCGACAGCGTTCCGCCACCTGCGAAAGCAACGGCAGCGGCTCACCTTTAAACGCTTTGCTGTACCAACTGCCCGCATCCACGCGCAGTAAATCCTGCCAGTTCAGCTCGCCCGCAACGCCCCAACCGTTGCTGGTACGTTCGAGATTATCGTCATGGAGCAGGAAGATCTCGCCATCTTTCGATAACTTCGCGTCAAATTCGATCATCTTATGACCGTATTTTGCCCCTACGTCGATTGCCGCCAGGGTGTTTTCCGGGGCCAACTTACCGCCGCCACGATGAGCGACGATGCGGGGATAAGGCCAGTTACTCATACTCGTTGTCCTGTTTCACCATCAAAAAGATGTAGCTGATTTTCCGGCAGATGCAGCCACAGCGTGCTGCCTGCCGTCGGGCGCTCCTGATGCGCCAGTCGCACCACCAGCTTCTGTTCGCCCCAGCGTCCGTGTGCCAGATTATCAGCGCCGAGGATCTCCAGCGTGTCCATCACCAGTGGCACGCCGCCTTCTGCCTGCGAACTTAGCGCAATATGTTCCGGGCGGATACCGAGGGTCATTTTACGCCCGGCATACTGGCGATAGTAACCGTTTAGCGGCAGCGCAATACCGCCATCCAGTTCGAAATGCGTGCCTTCGTTATTCACGCGGCCAGCCAGTAGGTTCATCGCCGGGCTGCCGATAAAACTCGCCACAAACAGGCTGGCGGGCTTTTCGTAGACTTCAACTGGCGTGCCAATCTGTTCGGCAACACCGCCGTTCATTACCATCACTCGCTGGGCGAGGGTCATCGCTTCAACCTGATCGTGGGTAACGTAGAGTGAAGTTGTTTTCAGGCGACGGTGCAGTTGTTGTAGTTCAAGCCGCATCTGCACGCGCAGCTTGGCATCGAGGTTAGAGAGCGGCTCATCAAACAAGAACACCGCCGGCTCACGCACAATCGCGCGCCCCATCGCCACACGCTGGCGCTGACCGCCGGATAGCTCACGCGGGCGACGTTTGAGCAGGCCGTCCAGTTCCAGAATACGCGCCGCTTCTTTAACGCGCTCGGCGATTTGCTGCTTGCCCATGCCGCGGATTTTCAGCCCCCACGCCATGTTCTCCTCAACGCTCATATGCGGATAGAGCGCGTAGTTCTGGAATACCATCGCAATTCCGCGATCTTTCGGCTCCATTTCAGTGACACGCTTGCGGTCGATCCAGATATCGCCCGTCGTTACCCGCTCCAGTCCGGCCACCATTCGCAATAACGTCGATTTCCCGCAGCCAGACGGCCCGACCATCACGATAAATTCACCATCCGCCACATCAAGGGTCAGCGGTTTAATGACCTGGGTTTTGCCATCCCAGCTTTTGGTTACTGCCTGTAATTTCAGTCCTGCCATCTTATTTCTCACTATCGACCAGGCCGCGCACAAAGGCACGCTGCATCACTAAAACAATCACTACTGGTGGGATCAGGGTTAACAACATCGCCGCCATCACCGAGTTCCATTCCGTTGTACCTTCGCCAGTGGCGATCATCCCTTTAATCCCTGCCACGGTGGTGCCGAGATCAACGTCGGTAATAATCAACAACGGCCACAAATACTGGTTCCAGCCGTAAATAAAGGTGATCACAAACAGCGCCGCCAGATTGGTTTTTGACAGCGGAAAAACGATGTCGCAAAAGAAACGCATTGGCGACGCGCCGTCGATCCGCGCCGCTTCCACCAGTTCATCCGGCAGCGTCATAAAGAACTGGCGGAACAGGAAGGTAGCGGTCGCCGAGGCCATCAGCGGCAGCGTTAAACCAGCGTAGCTGTCGAGCATCTTCAGGTTGGCGATGACTTCCACCGTCGGGAAGATACGCACTTCAACCGGCAACATCAGGGTGATAAAAATCATCCAGAAGAAGAGGTTACGTAGCGGAAAACGAAACCAGACAATGGCAAATGCCGAGAGCATCGAGACGGTAATTTTGCCGAGCGTAATGCTGAACGCCATCACAAAGCTGTTAAGCAACATCCGCCAGAACGGCGCGCTATTCGTGCCGACCCCGTTCACCCAGATATTGTGGATGTTTTCCAGCAGATGCGTGCCGGGAATAAGCGTCATCGGCGCGGCGTAGACTTCTTGTTTATCCAGCGTCGCCGCGACAAACGCCACGTACAGCGGGAAGAGGATCACCGCGATCCCGAGGATCAACATGGTATGGCTGAATATTGTCAGCCACGGACGGTTCTCAATCATTGGTAACGCACCTTGCTTTCAACATAGCGGAACTGCACCACCGTCAGCACGATGACGAGGAACATCAACACCACCGACTGCGCGGCAGACGAAGCCAGATCCAGTCCGGTAAAGCCTTCGCGGTAGATCTTATAAATCAGCGTCGTGGTGGCCTGAACCGGCCCGCCGGACGTGGCGGCGTCGATCACCGGGAAGGTGTCGAAGAAGGCGTACACCAGGTTCACCACCAACAGGAAGAAGCTCACCGGGGCGATAAGCGGCAGCGCAATCTTAAAGAAGCGGCGAATTGGACCTGCGCCGTCGATGGCTGCGGCTTCAATCAACGAACGGGGAATGGATTGCAGCGCGGCATAGAAGAACAGGAAGTTGTAGCTGATTTGCTTCCACACCGAGGCAAATACCACCAGAAACATCGCCTGACCGCTGTTTTGCGCATGGTTCCAGTCGTAGCCGAACTCTGCGAGAAAATGAGTGATCAGCCCGCGACCGGGGTTAAACAGGAAGATCCACAATACGGCGGCAACGGCGGGAGCCACGGCATACGGCAGCAGCATTAAGGTTTGATAGAAACGGCTGCCGCGCACGATGTACTCCACCAGCGCCGCGAAGAACAACGACACCAGCAAACCGCTGACGGTGACAAAGGTGCTGAATTTTATCGTCGTCCAGAAGGAGTCGAGATAGTAGCTGTCATGGAACAGCGTGACGAAGTTATCCAGGCCGACAAACTGGCTGGAGAAACCAAACGGATCGACGCTTTGTAGCGAGTACCACAACGCTTCGCCCGCAGGCCAGATAAAAAAGATAACGGTGATGATGAGCTGCGGCGCGACCAGCAAATAAGGCAGCCAGCGCGAGCGAAACACCGGACGGGATGATGACATTACGGTTAATTCCTGAACTGTGCCGGATACGCTTCGCTTATTCTGCCTACACACGATGGCAGGTCGGATAAGCGAAGCGCACCCGACATTTCACTGGTTAAGACTTCGTCGATTTCTCAAAGCGGCGCAGCAACTGATTCCCACGCTCAACGGCGGTATCCAGCGCCTGCTGTGGCGTCTTCTTACCGGTCCACACGCTTTCCAGTTCTTCATCCACAATCACGCGGATCTGCGGCATGTTGCCCAGACGCAGCCCTTTGGTGAACGGCAACGGCGGCTTGTTCAGCATCTGACGCGTCGCGGTATCCGCCCCGGGGTTTTTCTCGTAAAAGCCCTGCTCACGGGTCAGGTCATACGCCGCTTTGGTGATTGGCAGATAACCGGTTTTCTGATGCCACTCGGCAGCGTTTTCTGGCTTCGCGAGGAAGTCGAGGAACTTCGCCACGCCGGTATACGTTTCTTTATCTTTGCCCTGCATCACCCACAGGCTGGCCCCGCCGATAATGGCGTTTTGTGGCGCACCTTTCGCATCGGCGTCGTAAGGCATCATGCCTACGCCGTAGTTGAATTTGGCGTACTCGCGAATGTTGGCAAGAGAACCAGAAGAGGCAGTCGTCATTGCGCAATCACCGTTATAGAACTTCTCGGTGGATTCATCCTTACGCCCGACGTAGCTGAAGTCGCCCTTCTTGTTCATCTCTTCGAGCATGGTGATGTGTTTCACCTGCTCCGGCTTGTTGAATTCAAGCACCGCGTCTGTGCCGTCAAAGCCGTTGTTTTTGCTGGCAAACGGCAGACCGTTCCAGGCGCTAAAGTTTTCCAGTTGGATCCAGCCCTGCCAACCGCTGGCGTAGCCGCAATTCATGCCGGAGGCTTTCAGTTTCGCGGCATAGTCAGCCAGATCCTGCCAGGTTTTCGGCGGCTGTTCCGGGTCTAACCCAGATTTCTTGAAGGCGTCTTTGTTGTAATAGAGAACGGGGGTCGAGCTGTTGAACGGCTGGGAGAGTAAGTGGCCCGTTTTGCTGTCGGAGTAGTAACCTGAAACCGTCGGCACAAACTGCGACTCATCGAATTGAATCCCCGCCTCTTTAAACACGTCATACACCGGTTTAATGGCTTTCGATGCCATCATAGTGGCGGTGCCAACTTCATAAACCTGCAAAATAGCCGGCGCGTTACCGGTACGGAATGCGGCAATCCCCGCGCTTAAATTCTGTTCGTAGTTGCCTTTATAGGTCGGTACAATTTTGTAATCCGGGTTTTCGGCGTTAAAACGTTGGGCCAGAGAGTCCACCTCTTTCCCCAGTTCCCCTTCCATAGAATGCCAGAACGGAATGGTCGTCACTGCCTGCGCATTGCCCATTAACGCCAGTCCGAGCGCCAGTGCTGAAGCTGTATAATGTAACGGTTTCATTGATTATCTCTCTTGTTGTACCGAATGCGCGAATTCACGCGTTTTATGCTCGCGGGGTAACATGACATGCTCGAATTACAGAAAAATAACTTTTTTGTTACATTTTTAAGATAGTAAGGTGTCAGAAAGATGACAAGGCGGTGACGGCGTGGGTGAGGGAAAATGGGAGATGGGGCACGGATATCCCGAGAATGCACTGAAAAGAGGCGATTAACGACCAGCTAATCGCCAGAACGCCTTACCATGAAGAGTAAAAATGGCAGCAAATTCTGCATCCAGTTTTGCTGCCCGTTGAGAAGTACATTTTTCAATTTTAACAATAGATTGCCGCTACACTGGTCTAACGGCAAAGAAGATTTTCATCGCACCACACTCTGCTTCAGCCGTTCATTGGCGGTCTTAATCCATTCCCGGTGGTGTTTTCTATAATGAGGTCTTGAGCGTTTAGCCGTATCAACCACAGCAACATACTGCTCGTTGGCTTCACGTAACCGACTCATTTTCGCCAGCATTTCCGCATAGTAAATACGCGCCTGCGGGCCGGGGTAATAAGAAACAAGCACCTCAAACTCGCTTTCCGCATCAGCGTATTTTTCCTGGGCGGCTAAGGTTCTGGCGAACAATAAATGCCCGTCTGCCGACTGAAAATCGGGGTTATAACGCATCACATCTTCCAGCGTCTGCTGGCAGGCGGCGAACTCCTGGATGGCAAATTGTGCCTGCGCCAGGCTCAACATCATTGCCGCTTCATGGACGAATATCCCGCTTAACGCCTGCTGATAATGGGGAACGGCTTCGTGATAACGCCCAAGGCGCGCCAGTTCATTAGCCAACGCATAATGGTTTTGATTGGTCTTCGCAATCGCCAGCTCTTCGGTTAATTTGTGCAGGTGGCGTTCCGGGCTGATTGTGTCCTGCAGACGCATCAGCAAAGTACGCCCGTGACGGTCAGCGCCCGTTTCAGGCAGCATCACCATGACAAAATACGCCACGCAACCAATCACCGGAAAACAGAAGATGATAAAAATCCAATACCGCTCTTGTCCGGTACGGTAAGCGTGAATACAGCAAAGCAGTTCAAGCATGGCGACAACAGCATAATGCATGGGAGGGAACCTTTCCGTGGCAAATAAGTGGTCTGGTTTTAATCCTCCTGGTCAGTCGAAACAAGTCTGTATACGGACGAAGTACATTGCTTGTCGGCTACCGGATTTAACGGCTATCCCCCGGTGTAAGACTGAATAAAGACGATGGCATATCCCACGACCAGTACGCTTGCACCAAGCATTAAGTTTATTTTTTTGTCCGCTAACCATAAGGCAACAAAAGGGAAAATAAATAACCCAAACCCTTGCAATGGCTCGCATGTTCTTCCAACCCATCCAGCATACAACCAGGCGCTAAAATAGACGATCAGCGTGCTACACGATTTATCGTTTTCGTCTGAAGAACTCCATCGCAAAACAACCGCACAGCAAAATAGCTTTAAAACGACCGTTAAGAAATCCATTATGATCCAGCTAATATTCCATTATCGGAATTAAACCATACTCCTGGCCGTCACTGAATCCAACTCAAGCGCCGTTTTTTATAGGCCCGGTGATCTGTATGCCACCGGGCAGATGACAATTTACCCGCCTAAATACGCACTTCTCACCGCTTCGTTCGCCAGTAGCGCATCACCAGTATCGGAGAGCACTACATGGCCGTTTTCCAGCACGTAGCCCCGATCCGCCAGCTTCAGCGCCTGGTTGGCGTTCTGCTCGACGAGGAAGATGGTCATCCCCTGCTCGCGCAGCTGCTCGATGGTGTCGAAGATTTGCTGGATGATAATCGGCGCAAGACCGAGCGAGGGCTCATCAAGCAACAACAAACGCGGGTTGCTCATCAGCGCGCGACCAATCGCCAGCATCTGCTGTTCACCGCCGGACATCGTTCCCGCCCGCTGAATACGGCGCTCATGCAGACGTGGAAACAGTTCATACACCCACTTTATGCGCTCCTGAAACTGGTCACGTTCAGCAAAAAAGCCGCCCATCGCCAGGTTCTCTTCCACCGTCATCCGCGAGAAAACACGACGCCCTTCCGGGACAATCGCCACCGCTTCGCGCATGATTTTCGCCGTCTGCCAGTCGGTAATATCTTTATCATCAAACACAATTCGCCCACTGGTAGCGCGCGGGTCGCCGCATAACGTGCCGAGTAAGGTGGTTTTCCCCGCCCCGTTCGCGCCAATGAGGGTGACAATCTCGCCCTGATTGATATGCAGGCTCACCTCATGTAGCGCCTGGATTTTGCCGTAGTGGGCGCTGACTTTGTCAAAGGACAACATGACTTTTTCCATCTTATGCCTCACCTAAATAGGCACGGATCACGTCCGGGTTATTACGGATTTGCTCCGGCGTACCGTTTGCCAGCGGCGTACCCTGATTGACCACGTAGATTCTGTCTGAAATTCCCATCACCAGCTTCATATCGTGTTCAATCAACAAGATAGTGGTGTTGTGATGGTTACGCAGTTCGGCAATCAGCTCATCCAGCTCTTTCGTCTCTTTCGGGTTAAGACCTGCTGCCGGTTCGTCGAGCATTAAAATCTCCGGCTGCGTCACCATACAGCGGGCGATCTCCAGACGGCGCTGGTCACCGTAGGCCAGGTTACTCGCCTGACGGTTAGCGTGTTCCAGCAAACCAATGCGCTCAAGCCAGGTGGCGGCGCGATCGAGCGCTTCACTTTGGGCGCGACGGAAGGATGGCGTTTTCAACAGGCCAGAGAACAGCCCAGTTTTAAGTTGCTGATGCTGTGCCACCAGCAGGTTTTCAATTACCGTCATTTCACGGAACAGACGCACATGCTGGAAGGTGCGCACCACGCCCATGCGGGCAATTTGCTGCCCCGGTAAACCTTCCAGGTGCTGATCGCGCAGTAAAATGGTGCCGCCAGTGGGTTTGTAGAAACCGGTCAGGCAGTTGAAGACCGTGGTTTTTCCGGCACCGTTAGGGCCGATTAACGAGACTATCTCCTGCGGGTACAGTTCAAGATTGACGTTGTTCACTGCCAGCAGGCCGCCGAAGCGCATCATCAGGCCGTTAACGGATAATAATGGCTGACTCATGCCTGCTCTCCTTTCGCTGCGCCGTTTTTCAGCTTCAGTTGCGGGCGCGTCATGGGCAGCAAGCCCTGCGGGCGCCAGATCATCATCAGCACCATCAAACCACCGAGCATTAACATGCTGTATTCGTTGAAATCACGCATCAACTCGCGCGATACCACCAGCAGAACTGCCGCCAGAATCACCGCGAATTGCGATCCCATACCGCCGAGCACCACTATTGCCAGCACAAACGCCGATTCGGCAAAGGTGAAGGATTCCGGGCTGACAAAGCCCTGACGCGCCGCGAACAGCGTTCCGGCAAAACCGGCAAACGCGGCACTGATGGTAAAAGCGGTCAGCTTGATACGACGCGGGCTTAAGCCCAGCGAACGGCAGGCGATCTCGTCTTCACGCAACGCTTCCCACGCACGCCCCAGCGGCATCCGCAGTAAGCGGTTGATGACGAATAAAGAAAACACCACCAGCAGCAACGCCACCAGGTAGAGGAAGATAACGCGATCGGACGGATCGTATTTCAGGCCAAAGAAATTACTGAAGGTGTCCCAGCCGCCTTCACGGGCGGTACGGCTGAACTCAAGGCCGAAGAAAGTCGGTTTCGGGATCTGACTGATACCGTTTGGGCCGCCGGTAATCTCGGTGTTATTGAGCAGCAATATACGCACAATTTCGCCGAAACCGAGGGTAACTATCGCCAGATAGTCACCGCGCAGACGCAACACCGGGAAGCCGAGCAGGAAGCCCGCCGCCGCTGCCATCAATCCGGCAATCGGCAAACAGGTCCAGAAGCCAAGGCCGTAATAGTGATTGAGCAGCGCAAAGGTGTAAGCGCCGATGGCGTAAAAGCCGCCGTAGCCCAGCACCAGCAAGCCGGAAAGCCCTACCACCACGTTCAGCCCGAGGCCAAGGATAATGTAGATCATGGTCAGGGTGGCGATATCCACCGTCCCGCGCGACACCATAAACGGCCACGCCACCGCAAGCACCAGCAGCGCCACGAGGAACAGCTTTTGCTTCACCGTGGAGCCATCAATGGCGGGCAGGATAAACTTCGGCCCGGAAACGCTTTTTAGCCCTTTCTGGAAAGCAGGTCGCAAAAGCTGGAAGAAAAAGACCACCGCCGTGCCGATAAACACCCACTCCCAACGGACATCCGAAGCCGTGTCGACCACCAGTTTGGTGCCGTCCAGCTCCAGCTGCACGCCCATAAAGACGCCCGCCAGCACAAAGAACATAGCGGCAGAGAGCAGCGCCATTGCAATATGCATCGGTTTCATACTTTCTCTACCTCCGGACGGCCCAAAATACCGGTCGGCATCACCAGCAGCACCAGAATCAGCAGGGCGAATGAGACCACATCTTTATATTCCGTACTCAGATAGGCAGAAGAGAGCGCCTCCGCAATCCCCAGGATCAGCCCGCCAATCATCGCCCCCGGAATGCTGCCAATCCCGCCGAGCACCGCCGCGGTAAAGGCTTTCATCCCGGCCATAAAGCCGATATAGGGGTTAATGACGCCGTAGAACTGACCGAGCAGTACACCCGCCACCGCCGCCATCGCTGCGCCAATCACAAAGGTCAGCGCAATCACCCGGTCGGTGTTGATGCCAAGCAGGCTCGCCATTTTCAGATCTTCCGCGCAGGCACGACAGGCGCGCCCCATGCGGGAATAGCGAATGAAAATCGTCAGCGCCAGCATGGCGAGGAAGGTGACAATCCAGATCACCGCCTGCATGGTAGTAATAGAGGCAGAGAAGTTTTCGCTATGACCCACCACCCACTGACCGTTAAACAGGCTGGGCAGCGCCACGTCGCGCGAACCTTCGGTCAGGCTGACGTAGTTTTGCAGGAAGATGGACATACCGATTGCAGAGATGAGTGCAATCAGGCGCTTAGAGTTGCGCACCGGGCGATAGGCCACCCGTTCGATACTCCAGCCGTAGGCGCTGGCAATGACTATCGCGCCGACGAATCCCGCCGCCACCAGCAACCAGCCGGTATCAATGCCCATCATCATCAGTGCGGCGATGATCATAAATGAGACATAGCTGCCAATCATATAAACCTCGCCGTGGGCGAAGTTGATCATGCCGATAATGCCGTAAACCATGGTGTAGCCGATGGCTATCAGCGCGTAGGTACTGCCCAGCGTGACGCCGTTAAACATCTGCTGCAAGAAATACAAAAACTGCTCAGACATAAGGTAACCTTTCTAAACCCGCCCGCATTTCACGGGCGGTGGGATGATCACTTGGCTGCCGTGGATGAACCGTCGGCGTGCCACTGGAAGACACCAAAATCAAATCCCTTAAGATCGCCTTTTTCATCCCAGTTCAGCGGCCCAATCACGGTATTTGCACCGTTAGCTTTTAAATCTTTCACCAGCGCCAGCGGTTCATCGCTGCCGGTACGCTCAAGGGCAGTCGCCAGAGATTGCACCGCCGCGTAGGTGATCCAGACATAGGGGCCGGTTGGATCTTTTTTGTCGCCTTTCAGGGCATCAACGATGCCCTGGTTTGCCGGATCCTGGTCATAGCGCTTTGGCATGGTGACCAACATACCTTCGGCGGCATCACCGGCAATGTTCGACAGCGACGCATTACCCACACCTTCCGGCCCCATAAATTGAGTTTTCAGGCCAACGGAACGGGCCTGGCGCAGCATCTGCCCCATTTCCGGGTAGTAACCGCCGTAGTAAACAAAGTCGATGTTTTCTTTTTTCAGGCGGGCAATCAGCGCAGAGAAATCTTTCTCGCCAGCGGTAATGCCGTCGAAGAAAACGATGTTGGCATTAGCCGCTTTCAGACTATCCTGCACCGAACGCGCCAGCCCTTCGCCATACTGTTGTTTGTCGTGAATGATGGCGATGCGCTGGGGCTTCACCGTCTCAAGAATGTATTTCGCCGCCGTTGGCCCCTGGGAGGAATCCAGTCCGGCAGTACGCATAATGTGTTGATAACCGCGTTGGGTCAGTTCCGGGTTGGTCGCTCCCGGTGAGATCATCAAAATACCTTCGTCTTCGTAGATATCTGATGCAGGTTGGGTAGAAGAAGAACACAGATGACCAATAACGTATTTAATGCCGTCATTAACGATTTTGTTGGCGACCGCAACGGCTTGTTTCGGGTCACAGGCATCGTCATATTCCACGCCAACCAGCTTATCGCCCTTAATTCCCCCTTTGGCATTGATGTCTTTGATTGCCTGACGCGCGCCGTTAAATTCCATATCGCCCCACTGGGCAACCGGGCCGGACATCGCGCCGACAACGGCAACTTTAATATCGTCGGCCAACGCGGTGTGTGATATTGCCAGTGCAATCATCCCTGCGATGATAGTTTTCGCATTCCGTTTCATTATTCAAAATCCCCACTCGTAATGTTGTGCTGCTTTGTTTTTATGTATTCAGAAATCAGACTGTTCTTTTTTTATACTGCACTGTTTTTACCTGTCTGATTAAGGGTTTAGCGCAGTATATTGTGATAATAGCGATTAAAATCCCTATTTTTCAGTCGATTAAGAACAGATAATATTCTGAATATGTTGATAGATAAACAGAAAAAAGCGTCGTTGTCAGCATAAAATAACGGCATAAAGGGCGGAACAATTCACTACCCATCAGGGGATTATGCTGGACAATTTTCATTCTCTAATGTTTTTAATTTGTAATTATTGCTGAAAAAAAATTAATCACCTGCCAAAAGAAATAAAAAAGAGAAAGCCTCCGATTAAATTATTTCGCTACACTGGTTCCACTTTTGTGATTTACACGGGTTACCCATGAAGCTGACCATCATTCGATTAGAAAACTTTAGCGACCAGGACCGGATTGACCTGCAAAAGATCTGGCCGGAGTATTCCCCTTCCTCTTTACAGATTGACGATAACCACCGTATCTACGCCGCGCGTTTTAACGAGCGTCTGCTCGCGGCCGTGCGGGTAACCTTAAGCGGCACCGAGGGAGCACTGGATTCCCTGCGCGTGCGGGAAGTCACCCGGCGTCGCGGTGTAGGGCAATATCTGCTGGAAGAGGTTTTGCGTAACAATCCTGGCGTTTCAGGCTGGTGGATGGCGGATGCTGGCGTGGAAGACCGCAGCGTGATGACAGCGTTTATGCAGGCATTGGGGTTTACGGCACAACAGGGCGGCTGGGAGAAGCGTTAATCGCTCTGTGTAAAAAGCAGTTCAATGGATTTGGTTGGGAAAAATAACGCATTTTCGTTTTCTCCGACCAGCGGGATAAAGCCCAGCGACTGATAAAACGTATGGGCTTTTTCATTCAGCGCCTCGACAAAAAGACCGTGAATACCTACCGCTAAAGAGGCTGACCAGACGACTTTCATGGCATGAGCAACCAATGTTGCTCCCCATCCCTGCCCCTGTAATGAACGATCAATTGCCAGACGCCCAAGAGTGACGCTGGGAATATTTTTGTAGGGAATTTTTTTCTGTTTCGATTTCGAGGGCAATGCGGTTCGTTCAAAACAACTGCCGGATAATGTGTAATATCCCAGCACCTGACGTTCTGGAGTGTTGCGACAAAGGATATACGCTCGCAGAATTTTATTGCGATGTTGACGAACCAGATGTGTCGTCAGAAAGAGATTTAACGCTTCCTCGCCGCAGTCGAATCGCTGTAGATCATAATCTGCATCATCGGTCAGAATCTCTATCGTCAGATCATCCATAAATTATTACATTCCCTGAAGACGTTTTGCCGCGCGTTTTAGCTTTTCACCTGGTGACGGGGGATTACTCAGCGCATCCATCACCCGCGTCCAGGATTCCTCATTGAGGATCATCCGCCGATGCTGTTCAATCACTTCCGCAGCCCGCTGTGAAGCGCTGTTCAACATAAATTGGCTGACGGACTGATTAGATATCGCTGCCGCTTCCTCAATCATACTTTTATCATCGTCAGTTAAACGCAGATCGATACGCTGCTTTTTAACAGCAGACATGTGAACTCTCCTGCTCCGTATAATATGTACGGCACATCACCGTACAATAAGCATATCCTAGATTGTTTAATCTTTCTACAACCATTTCGACAAACACAAAAAAACCCGATAGCCGTTAAGCGCATCGGGCATTTTCATTTATCTATCTGTTACTTCGCATCAGTCGCCGTGCCGTTGGCGTGCCAGTCAAATACGCCGAACTCAAAGCCTTTCAGATCGCCTTTCTCATCCCACGTCAGCGGTCCCATCACGGTATCAACCGAATTCGCTTTCAGGTATTTGGCGATCTCCGCCGGATCGTCAGACTGATTCAGGCCCGCCTGCAAAGATTGCAGCGCGGCGTAGGTGGTCCAGACAAACGCACCGCTTGGATCCTGTTTTTTTGCTTTGATCGCATCAACAATTGGTTTGTTCGCCGGAACCTGATCGTAGTTCTTCGGCTTGGTCACCAGCAGCCCTTCCGCTGACTCGCCCGCAATGTTAGACAGCGAAACGTTAGCCACACCTTCCGGCCCCATAAACTGAGTTTTCAGCCCTGCCGCGCGTGCCTGACGCAGGATTTGCCCCATTTCCGGGTGGTAACCGCCGTAGTAAACGAAGTCGATATTCTCTTTCTTCAGACGCGCCACCAGCGTCGAGAAATCTTTTTCCCCAGCGGTGATGCCATCAAAGAACACCACGTTAGCATTGCCTTTCTTCAGGCCGTCCTGCACCGCACGCGCCAGACCTTCGCCGTACTGTTGTTTGTCGTGGACGATAGCAATACGCTGCGGTTTCACTTTCTCAAGAATATATTTCGCCGCCGTCGGTCCCTGGTCGGAGTCCAGGCCGGTGGTGCGCATAATCAACTTATAGCCGCGCGCGGTCAGCTCTGGCGCGGTTGCCGCTGGGGTGATCATTAAAATGCCTTCGTCTTCGTAGATGTCAGACGCTGGCTGCGTTGATGAAGAACAGAGGTGACCAATCACGTATTTAATGCCGTCGTTAACGACTTTGTTCGCCACCGCGACCGCCTGTTTCGGGTCACAGGCATCGTCATATTTTACGATTTGCAGTTTGTTGCCTTTAACGCCGCCTTTGGCGTTGATATCCGCTACCGCCTGCTCTGCGCCAGTAAACTCTTGGTCACCGTACTGGGCCACCGGACCAGACATCGCGCCCACGACCGCAACTTTAATATCTTCCGCCAGAGCCATATTGCTGAATGCCAGCGCGATACATCCTGCCAGTAACGCTTTACCCTTTATATTCATCCTGAGGTTCCCCATTGTTATGGTGATTGTATTTGTTGTGATGTTGTTGTGTGACACGTTATTCTGCTTTTATCTATAAAATAAGCATATGATAGTGGCAATGACCGATGCTTGTGGTGTCATGACAGCATAGTCTGCTAAAAACATACCCCATTTTTCGGATTTTGAAACGAGAAATTTGATAAAAATGTAATGTAATAATGACAAAAATGTGCTGATTTATCAGTCATCCTGAGGAGGAGCCGACTCTCGGTAAAAGAAGCCTTCAACATTAAAGAATTCGACATACTGGCAAATAGGCTATTTTAATTTCAGCATGCACCTAAATAAAAACCTCATTAAGATATTCAACCAAAAAATTCTCGTGTACAATTTTTAAAATTCCCCACCCATGAGGATAATATTAAATGGAATTATCAGATAACCTAAAAAAAGCTATAACTCTGCTTTATAGTTCCGGTAATTATAGTGACAAAGATTATGAGCAGAGATACATAAAGGCGGTCAAGATACTTAAGAAGGAATCTCAAAATGGGGATGCTAATGCAATCTATTTTCTGTCACGCACATATTTCGGAGAGCAATATATTCCCAATGTCAGCGTAGGTGAAAAGTATGAGAATAGTCAACTTGGTTATCAGTTCCTCCGGCAGAGTTTTGACCAGCGAAGCCCATTTGCCATTATTAATGGCGCATTGCGCGTTTCATGCGGGATCACCGATGAAGCGATAAGGAATCTCATTGCAGAAGAGCCGAAGGCGTTTTCTCAAGCCATAGCACAAATAGAAGAGTGGGCAGATAATGGAAATTATTTTGCTAACTATATTTTAGCAAGTTTTTTCTACTGGGGTGACAACCAATTATTTGGCGATACAAATCATCGGGATGATTTAGCATTAAAATATTATTCAAAGGCTCAAAAAAATGGGATGATCGTTGATAATTTCGCTTATAACATATTAGATACTGTTGTGAATCTCGAGAATGAAACAGAACTAACTCGATGGTATAAAATTATCGCGAACTCAGGTTACCCAGATAAAACAATTGTAAGCATGTTGGACATAGCGAATAATCCGTGGGCACATGCGATGGTTTATCTCTATGGCTTTGGCAGAGATATTGATGTCAGCAAAGCGTATAAAATCTGTAAGCGAAACAAAATCAGGTCGCTACTAACAAATTTCATTAAGACCGGATTTTTTTCTTCTCCAATTTACAATTATCCCCAAACATGATTAACGCAATGACATAAGATTCCCCCTGGACTCGCATCCAGGGGTTATAGGATACTGCTTAACGCGTTGTGCAGTTACGCTTCAATAGCAGCGCGCAGTTTTTTCATCGCGTTCTTTTCCAGCTGACGCACACGCTCAGCGGAAACACCGTAACGGTCAGCCAGTTCCTGCAACGTGGACTTGTTGTCTTCGTCCAGCCAGCGCGCGCGGATGATGTCCTGGCTACGCTCGTCCAGACCTTGCATCGCATCGGTCAGGCGGTTTGCCGCCTGCTCTTCCCAGTTATCATCTTCAATGCCGTCGGCAAAGTTGGATGATTTATCCTGCAGATAGAGCACCGGAGCCATCGGCTGGCTATCGGAATCGTCGTCGGAAGACAGGTCAAAGGTCATGTCCTGTGCCGCCATACGCGACTCCATCTCACGCACGTCTTTGCTGGTTACGCCCAGTTCACGGGCCACCATTTCGACTTCATCCTGGTTAAACCAGCCCAGACGCTGCTTGGTTTTACGCAGGTTGAAGAACAGTTTGCGTTGCGCTTTGGTGGTCGCAACTTTGACGATACGCCAGTTACGCAGAACGTATTCGTGGATCTCTGCTTTGATCCAGTGAACGGCGAAGGAGACCAGGCGCACACCCACTTCCGGGTTAAAACGGCGCACTGCTTTCATCAGGCCGATGTTACCTTCCTGAATCAAATCCGCCTGTGGCAGGCCATAGCCCGCATAATTACGAGCAATATGAACAACAAACCGCAGGTGAGACAGGATCAGCGTTTTAGCTGCTTCCAGATCGCCATGGTAATGCAGCTTTTCAGCCAGCGCCCGCTCCTCGTCAGCCGACAACATCGGCCACGCGTTAGCTGCCCGGATGTAGGAATCCAGGTTGCCAACAGGGGCTAAAGCTAAACTTTGCATTTTGTCAGTCATTCAAATCCTCTCAATCGATATCTTCTGGCGCCTCAGTGGTAGCAACAACTGTGCCAGAGCTTAAGAGCAATGAGGTTATCATTCACTGTTTTATCAGACCGTGATTTTATCCACAAGTTCAATGCAACGCTGTGAATAAATTACGCACAAAATGTGACATAGAGATGAAATACCGGGAAGAGACAACGGGGTCTCTTTCCCTGCTACGGAACCCATTGCAGGGAAAGAGTATAACACGCTTTTATTATTCAGGCGTAAAATGGCGTAAATGTTGTACCGTGGCAAGCCAGGCTGCCACCCAGCCAATCATCGAACACACCAGCAGCAAAAGCAGACATTCATCGAAAGATAAGCCATTGATATCAAACTTCGTTCCGAAAACCTGCGCCACTTCCGCCACCGCTGACGACAAACGCAGTACCAGAATTTCTGACAAAATTAATGACAACAATGCGCCAGAAAATCCCAGCAGCGCACCGCCGTACAGGAACGGGCGAAGGATGAAACCATCTGTCGCACCAATCAGTTTCTGCACGTTGATGGAGTCACGGCGAGCAAATATGCTCAGACGTACGCTGTTGCCGATGACGAGGAACACAGCCGCCACCATCAATACGCCGATCATCGCCGAAACGCGCCCCACCAGCCCGGTCAACGCCGCCAGACGGGCAAACCAGCTGTCATCCATCCGCACTTCGTCAATGCCGTTAATCTGAGTGATTCGATCGCGCAGCGTATTCAGTGACTCCGTCCCCTGAAAATCGAGTTTCGGGATCACCACCGCTACTGCCGGAAGCGGGTTTTCTTCCAGCATATCCAGCGCACCACCAAAGCCAGACCAGTTACGGAACTCGCCCAGTGCGTCTTCACGAGAAAGATAGTTCACTTTCTCCACGCCCTGCTCGGCCTGTAGCTGCGCCACTACGCCTGCTGCGGCGTCATCATCCAGTGTTTTTTGTAGATAAACGGTGATTTGTGGTGACGGATAATACTGCGTCGCCGCCTGGTTAACGTTTTTGTACACCATATAACAGACGCTTGGCAGCGTCAGGGAGATGGCGATGACCATCACGGTTAGAAACGTGGCGAACGGTTTGCTTTTCAGATCCTGCAAAGCGCCGTGGAACGCATAGCGCACCTGTTCGTTGAAAACGTTGGTTTTGCGATTTGCCGGTTTTGGCGAGGACTTCGCGCGTTTCGGCGCGTTACGCCCACCGTCGCCAGAGCCGCCAGCCGATTTACGGAAGCGATCAAGACGCCCGCCAAACTGCCGGATATGATTGATTGCATCGCGCTTATTCATGGCCCACGCCTCCATGCAAGTGACCATCGCTCAGGGTGAGCATGCGATAGGAACGTCGTGAAATCAGGTTGATGTCGTGTGTAGCCATCAATACTGTTACCCCAACGCGATTAAACTCTTCAAACAGACGTAAAATCCCTTCTGACAGCGCATCATCCAGGTTACCGGTCGGTTCGTCCGCCAGCAGTACCGCAGGTTTGTTCACCACCGCGCGGGCAATGCCAACGCGCTGCTGTTCACCGCCAGAAAGCTGTATTGGAAAGTTTTTCGCTTTGTCCAGTAGCCCGACTTTGTCCAGCGCCGCCGATACACGGCGACGAATATCGTCACCGCTGGCACCGGCGATAATCAACGGGATCGCCACGTTATCATAGACAGTACGGTCCATCAGTAGATGGTGATCCTGGAAAATCATGCCGATCTGGCGGCGCAGAAACGGAACTTCACGGTTTTTCAGACGCGTGATGTCATGGCCGCTAAACCAGATTTTCCCGGCGCTTGGCCGCTCAATCCCACAGATCAGCTTCAGGAGGGTACTTTTCCCTGCACCGGAATGACCGGTCAGAAACGCCATCTCACCCGGCTGCATATGAAACGTAACGCCCTGCAGCGCCTGTCTCCCACCGAGATAAGCCTTGCTGACATGTTCAAAGCGAATCATTGTTAATCCTCTCGGGCAAAAAGTGCCTCTATAAAGTCGTCCGCCTTAAACGGACGCAAATCCTCAATACGTTCGCCGACACCAATATAGCGGATAGGAATACCAAACTGGTCAGCCACCGAGAAAATTACCCCGCCTTTCGCCGTGCCGTCCAGTTTCGTTAACGTGATGCCGGTTAAGCCAACCGCTTCGTGGAACAATTTGGCCTGGCTTACCGCATTCTGCCCGGTGCTGGCATCGATAGTCAGCATAACTTCATGCGGGGCTTCAACGTCGAGTTTCTTCATCACGCGGACGATTTTCTTCAGCTCTTCCATCAGGTGCGATTTGTTCTGCAAGCGTCCGGCGGTATCGGCAATCAGAACGTCAACATTACGCGCCTTCGCAGCCTGAATGGCGTCGAAGATAACAGAGGCGGAATCCGCACCAGTATGCTGGGCAATCACCGGGATATTGTTGCGCTGCCCCCAGACCTGAAGCTGCTCAACCGCTGCCGCACGGAAAGTATCGCCCGCCGCCAGCATGACAGATTTACCTTGCTGTTCAAACTGACGCGCCAGCTTGCCAATCGTCGTGGTTTTCCCCACGCCATTGACGCCGACCATCAGGATCACAAACGGCGCTTTGCCTTCGACGTTCAGTGGTTCATCGACTTTCGCCAGAATCTCGCCCATCTCTTCTTTCAGCAGGCCATAGAGCGCCTCGGCGTCACGAAGCTGCTTGCGGGATGCGCCTTCTGTCAGATTGGTGATAATTTTACGCGTCGTTTCCACGCCCACATCGGCGATCAAAAGCTGTTCTTCCAGCTCTTCAAACAGATCATCGTCGATTTTTTTACCGCGGAACAGGCTGATAAATCCGGAACCGAGATTTTCTTTGGTTTTTAACAGGCTGCGTTTCAGGCGCGCGAAGAAACCTTCTTTGGTCGGTTTTTCTTGCTCCTGGGCAATTTCTTCCACCGGCTGCTCTTCTTCTGCCGGAGGAACCACCATCACCGCCTCTTCTGCCGCTTCGGCAGCCAGCGCCTGTGCTTCCAGCTCTTCGTCGGTGATTTCTTCTTTAGCCGCTTCTTCTTGCGCCGCTTCGACAATCTCCACGGTTTCCGCTTCTGCCTGCCATTCTTCTGGCGAAACCTCTTCGGCGTTGACGTCTTCCGGCAACGGCAGCTCTTCACGCTCGATAGCCACTGGCTCCGGCGTGACTTCAGGTTCAACTACCGGTGCTGGCGATTCTTCCACTACGAGTTCTGGCTGCGCACTGGCTTCCGCTTCGACAACAGCTTCAGGCTGCACTTTCTCGCTTTCGGCAACCTGTTCCGTCACTTCCACCACTTCGGCAGCAAAAGTTTCCGCCTCGGCTTCAGTATGGGACTGCGGCAACTCCTCAACAGGTTGTTCAGCAACCTTCGCAGGCTCTTCTGCCTGGACAGTTTCTTCTACAACCGATTGATCATTTTGGACTTCTGTCTCTTTTTCCGGGGTCTGCTCTTTTTGACCAAAGCCCAGCCAGGAAAAAAAGCCACGTTTTTTTTCTTTCGCCATCTGCGACTACACTCCTCGCTGTTGCTTCATGGCACAGCGTTAACGCTATGTACATAGCAGCTAAAAAAATGATGAAATAGTCTATCACTTAACTGAATACACATCACCGCCTGCAATTATGTGTTATCTGGCGGATTGAGCAATTTATCATGAAAAAACCGAATCATTCCGGTAGCGGCCAAATCCGCATTATTGGCGGGCAGTGGCGAGGCCGTAAACTCCCGGTTCCGGACAGCCCAGGCCTGCGCCCCACCACCGATCGCGTGCGCGAAACGTTATTTAACTGGCTGGCTCCGGTTATCGTCGATGCGCAATGTCTGGATTGCTTCGCCGGTAGCGGCGCGCTGGGGCTGGAAGCCTTGTCTCGCTACGCTGCGGGCGCCACGCTGATTGAGATGGATCGTGCGGTGCATCAGCAATTAATCAAGAATCTGGCAACCCTGAAAGCAGATAATGCGCGGGTGGTTAACAGCAATGCAATGTCATTCCTGGCGCAAAAAGGCACACCGCATAATATCGTGTTTGTCGATCCGCCATTCCGCCGTGGCTTGTTGGAAGAAACCATTAATTTACTGGAAGATAACGGCTGGCTGGCTGACGAAGCCTGGATATATGTCGAGAGTGAAGTAGAAAATGGCCTGCCTACTGTTCCGGCAAACTGGTCGTTATATCGGGAAAAAGTGGCGGGTCAAGTTGCTTATCGGTTGTATCAGCGTGAAACACAAGGAGAAAGTGATGCTGATTAATATTGGACGTTTGTTAATGCTTTGCGTATGGGGATTTTTAATCCTCAATCTTGTTCAGCCATTTCCGCGACCGCTGAATATTTTCGTTAACGTGGCGCTGATTTTTATGGTGCTGATGCATGGTTTGCAACTGGCATTACTGAAATCCACTTTGCCGAAAGATGGCCCGCAGATGACCACCGCCGAAAAGGTGCGTATTTTCCTTTTCGGCGTGTTTGAACTGCTGGCCTGGCAGAAGAAATTTAAAGTTAAAAAATAACCTTATTCTTCGCCAACAAAGCTGACAAAACGCGTGCCTTTATAGCTCAGCGTACCTTTATCGCCCACTGTCAGGGCGTGGTACTGCTGGGCGTCGAGGCGGAACGTCTGCTCCAGTCCACCGCTTTGCGGTTTGAAGCTTGCCTCATAGCGCACACTGGTGCCAGCTGGAGTCACTTCCTGCTGGCGCGAACGGCGATCGTTAATTGGTTTTTCCCGCTTGTTACTCACCACCACCAGCTTTTGCTGGAGCGGTGCCATATCATTATCAACTTTTTCCCGCCGCTGCTGCATAAAGCGAAACGATGCAGCGACAACAATTAAGCCAATGATAACAATAAAGAAAAGAGGTGGTTTACTCATCTTTGTACCTTATCGGAAAATGCGGAAATAAGCATACCCTGCCCGTTATGGTGTTGTCATCTGTCCGCCCTCGCCACTAAACTGAATAGCAAGACTGTAGGCATTCCGCTTACTAAATAATAACGAATTCAAGGAACTAAGATGCTTTGGTCGTTTATCGCTGTCTGTCTTTCCGCATGGCTATCTGTGGATGCCTCCTATCGTGGTTCAACCTGGCAACGCTGGGTGTTTAAGCCGTTAACTCTTCTTCTCCTGCTATTACTGGCCTGGCAAGCGCCGATGTTCGACGCCATTAGCTATCTGGTGCTGGCGGGGCTATGTGCGTCGCTGCTGGGCGATGCGCTAACGCTATTGCCACGTCAGCGTCTGATGTACGCCATTGGCGCATTTTTCCTCTCGCACCTGCTGTACACCATCTATTTCGCCAGCCAGATGACGCTCTCTTTCTTCTGGCCATTGCCGCTGGTGCTGCTGGTACTGGGCGCGCTGTTGCTGGCCATTATCTGGACACGCCTGGAAGAGTTACGTTGGCCCATTTGTACCTTTGTCGGTATGACGCTGGTGATGGTGTGGCTGGCAGGTGAACTGTGGTTCTTCCGTCCGACCGCTCCGGCGCTCTCTGCGTTTGTCGGCGCTTCGTTACTGTTTATCAGCAACTTTGTCTGGCTGGGTAGCCACTATCGCCGACGCTTCCGGGCCGATAACGCCATTGCTGCCGCCTGCTACTTTGCTGGTCACTTCCTCATCGTCCGCTCGCTGTATCTCTGATAAAACTTGACTCTGGAGTCGACTCCAGAGTGTATCCTTCGGTTAATGAGAAAAAACTTAACCGGAGGATGCCATGTCGACTCCTGACAATCTCGGCAAGAAAGCCCCCCAATTTGCTGCGTTCAAACCGCTAACACCGGTAAAGAACGCCAACGACTGTTGCTGCGACGGCGCATGTTCCAGTACGCCAACACTCTCCGAAAACGTCTCCGGCAACCGCTATAGCTGGAAAGTCAGCGGCATGGACTGTGCCGCCTGTGCGCGCAAGGTAGAAAATGCCGTGCGCCAGCTTGCAGGCGTGAATCAGGTGCAGGTGTTGTTCGCCACCGAGAAGCTGGTGGTTGATGCCGACAATGACATCCGTGCACAAGTTGAATCTGCGGTGCAAAAAGCAGGCTATTCCCTGCGCGATGAACAGGCCGCCGACGAACCGCAAGCATCGCGCCTGAAAGAGAATCTGCCGCTGATTACGCTTATCGTGATGATGGCAATCAGTTGGGGACTGGAGCAGTTCAATCATCCGTTTGGTCAACTGGCGTTTATCGCGACCACGCTGGTTGGGCTGTACCCAATTGCTCGTCAGGCATTACGGCTGATCAAATCCGGCAGTTACTTTGCTATTGAAACGTTAATGAGCGTAGCCGCCATTGGTGCGCTGTTTATTGGCGCAACGGCTGAAGCTGCGATGGTGTTGCTGCTGTTTTTGATTGGCGAACGACTGGAAGGCTGGGCCGCCAGCCGCGCGCGTCAAGGGGTCAGCGCGTTAATGGCGCTGAAACCAGAAACCGCCACGCGCCTGCGTAACGGTGAGCGGGAAGAGGTGGCGATCAATAGCCTGCGCCCTGGCGATGTGATTGAAGTTGCGGCAGGTGGGCGTTTGCCTGCCGACGGTAAACTGCTCTCACCGTTTGCCAGTTTTGATGAAAGCGCCCTGACCGGCGAATCCATTCCTGTGGAGCGCGCGACGAGCGATAAAGTTCCTGCAGGCGCCACCAGCGTAGACCGTCTGGTAACGCTGGAAGTGCTGTCAGAACCGGGTGCCAGCGCCATTGACCGGATTCTGAAACTGATCGAAGAAGCCGAAGAGCGCCGCGCGCCCATTGAGCGGTTTATCGACCGTTTCAGCCGTATCTATACGCCCGCGATTATGGCCGTCGCTCTGTTGGTAACGCTGGTTCCGCCGCTGCTGTTTGCCGCAAGCTGGCAGGAGTGGATTTATAAAGGGCTGACGCTGCTACTGATTGGTTGCCCGTGTGCGTTAGTTATCTCCACGCCCGCGGCGATTACCTCCGGGCTGGCGGCGGCGGCACGTCGTGGGGCATTGATTAAAGGTGGCGCGGCGCTGGAACAGCTAGGTCGCGTTACCCAGGTGGCGTTTGATAAAACCGGAACGCTGACCGTCGGGAAACCACGCGTTACCGCCATCCATCCGGCAACGGGTATTAGCGAATCTGAACTGCTGACACTGGCGGCGGCGGTCGAGCAAGGCGCAACGCATCCACTTGCGCAAGCCATAGTTCGTGAAGCACAGGTCGCTGCACTCGCTATTCCCGCCGCCGAGTCACAGCGGGCGCTGGTCGGGTCCGGCATTGAAGCGCAGGTTAACGGTGAGCGCGTATTGATTTGCGCTGCCGGGAAACATCCCGCTGAAGCATTTGCTGGTTTGATTAGCGAACTGGAAAGCGCCGGGCAAACGGTAGTGCTGGTAGTACGTAACGATGACGTACTTGGTGTCATTGCATTGCAGGACACCCTGCGCGCCGATGCCGCAACTGCTATCAATGAACTGAACGCGCTGGGCGTCAAAGGGGTGATCCTCACTGGCGATAATCCACGCGCAGCGGCGGCAATCGCCGGGGAGCTGGGGCTGGAGTTTAAAGCGGGCCTGTTGCCGGAAGATAAAGTCAAAGCGGTGACCGAGCTGAATCAACATGCGCCGCTGGCAATGGTCGGTGACGGTATTAACGACGCGCCAGCAATGAAAGCTGCCGCCATCGGAATTGCAATGGGTAGCGGCACAGACGTGGCGCTGGAAACCGCCGACGCAGCATTAACCCATAATCACCTGCGCGGCCTGGTGCAGATGATTGAACTGGCGCGCGCCACTCACGCTAATATCCGCCAGAACATCACCATTGCGCTGGGGCTGAAAGGGATCTTCCTCGTCACGACGCTGTTAGGGATGACCGGCCTGTGGCTGGCGGTGCTGGCAGATACGGGGGCAACGGTGCTGGTGACGGCGAATGCGTTAAGGTTGTTGCGCAGGAGATAAAGGTGTTGCCTGATAGCCTCTGGCTATCAGGCTTAGTGCTGAGGCGGGAACGGCAGCATGGTCAGGAAAGCGTAATATAGCGCTAACATCAGAATGACGGAGATAACACTGAATGCAGCAACCAGACGGGATGCTAATGATGGCCTTTTGAACATCAACCACAGGGCATAAGCAAGCCCGACACCGCTAAGTAAAGGTAAAAAAATCATTAACCAGAGCCAACCACAGGCAAGTACCCCCAGCCATCCCCCCATGATGATAAAAACAGGCATCAGCCAATTGGGGGCGAACATCGCCAGCAATCCCAGCAATCCCAGACAAACTGGAATTAAATAATCCATTTGTGCATTCCATTACACTTGCGTGCCGGACGCGGCGTGAACGCCTTATCTGGCCTACACAGAGCATCGAACTCGTAGGCATGATAAGACACGGCAGCGTCGCATCAGGCATTGCGCACCGTATCGCAGATGCAGCTTGAACGCTTTATCCGTCCTGCAAACCGGTTGCAAGCCGCAACATTGAGCACGTTCGGTCCCCTCGCCCCTCTGGGGAGAAGGTTAGGGTGAGAGGAAAAGGCGGCATCGAAGCCAATCAGCCCCTATCAACCGCCTTTACGAATCAAATAACGATAAGGCAAGCCATCCGTCTCTTTAGCAACCAGTTCGTGTTCCATAAAGGTACAAAACCCAGGAATATCTCGGGTCGTCGCCGGATCGTCGGCGATAATCAGTAACGTTTCGCCAGGCTGCATATTGCGCACGGTTTTGCGCACCATCATCACCGGTTCCGGGCAGCGCAGGCCAAGCGCGTCGAGTGTGTGGTCAGGGCTGGAAAAGAGATCGGTCATTTTCTTCTCATCACATAAAAAAACGGCGCTAGTTTACGCTCTGTATGTCCGTTAGCAAACCAGGTTAACGATTGCGTGAAAATTAACCATTGCATTGTCAACGTAAAGCAGTATCATGCGGCGGCTCGAAAAAAGGGTAAGCACGTTATTATGTTAAGGTAACAGACGTGTCGTACGTATTGGGTTCCCTCACCCCAATGGCTAATCAAAAAGGTACAATATGAACGTTTCCTCACAAACTCAACGCTATAAGGCGTTGTTCTGGTTATCGTTATTTCATCTGCTGGTGATCACCTCCAGTAACTATCTGGTTCAGCTTCCTGTCTCCATTTTTGGTTTTCATACCACCTGGGGCGCGTTTAGCTTTCCGTTTATTTTCCTTGCTACCGACCTGACCGTGCGTATTTTTGGCGCACCGCTGGCCCGTCGTATCATCTTTGCGGTGATGATCCCGGCGTTATTGATCTCCTATGTCATCTCGTCGCTGTTCTATATGGGTTCATGGCAGGGATTCGGCGCTCTCGCCCACTTCAACCTGTTTGTCGCCCGTATCGCTGCCGCCAGTTTTATGGCCTACGCACTGGGGCAGATCCTCGACGTGCATGTATTTAACCGCCTGCGCCAGAATCGCCGCTGGTGGCTGGCACCGACGGCGTCCACACTGTTCGGTAACGTCAGTGACACATTGGCCTTCTTCTTCATTGCTTTCTGGCGTAGTCCGGATGCCTTTATGGCCGAACACTGGATGGAAATCGCGCTGGTTGATTACTGTTTCAAAGTGTTAATCAGCATCGTTTTTTTCCTGCCAATGTATGGCGTATTACTCAATATGCTATTGAAAAGACTGGCAGATAAATCCGAAATCAACGCTTTGCAGGCCAGTTAAAGGTTCGTTATCAGACTTGTGATAAGATGGATGAATGAGCCGTTATGGCCGTTTATCGAAAGGAAGATGTCAATGCGCAATCTGGTTAAATATGTCGGAATTGGCCTGCTGGTTATGGGGCTTGCGGCCTGTGATGATAAAGACACTAACGCTACAGCGGAAGGTACAGTCGCGGAAAGTAACGCTACCGCGAATCCCGTCAACCTGCTTGATGGCAAGTTAAGCTTCTCGCTGCCAGCGGATATGACCGACCAGAGCGGTAAGCTGGGAACACAGGCCAATAACATGCACGTCTGGTCCGACGCCACCGGGCAGAAAGCGGTGATTGTTATTATGGGCGATGATCCGAAAGAAGACCTGGCTGTGCTGGCGAAGCGTCTGGAAGATCAGCAACGTAGCCGCGATCCACAGCTGCAAGTGGTGACCAACAAAGCCATTGAGCTGAAAGGTCACAAAATGCAGCAGTTAGACAGCGTTATCTCTGCTAAAGGCCAGACGGCGTACTCTTCCGTCATTCTGGGTAACGTGGGCAACCAACTGCTGACAATGCAAATCACACTGCCTGCTGACGATCAGCAAAAAGCGCAGACCACCGCAGAAAACATCATTAACACGCTGGTTATTCAGTAAGTTTTAAGATGACGAAACGGCCTCAGGTGCTTCCACCGGAGGCCGTTTTTTTAATCGCCACGTCAGCAATAACGCGATTGCGACCAGCCCCGCCGCCGCCAGATAAATCACCGGTACGCCCGCCCAACTCATCACCAGCCCTGCCAGTGGTCCGGTCACGCCAAGCGATAAATCCATAAATACGGTGTAGGTTGCCAGCGCCGCCCCCTGATTCTGCTGCGGCACCGCTTTGACCGCCACTACGCCCAATGCCGGGAACACCAGCGAAAAGCCCACCCCCGCCAGTAAGACGCCGATTTTCGCCATCCACGGCATAGTCGCCACGCCAACCAGCAGCAGGCCGATTATCTCAACGCTAAAGCAGAGCATCGCCACGTTTAAGCCACCAATGCGGTTTATGCCGTTAGGGAATAACAATCGCGTTCCAACAAACGCACAGCTAAACAACGTCAGCGCGAAGGCCGCACCGTCCCAGCCCTTAGCGTCATAAAACAGTGTGATAAAGGTGGCGATAACGCCAAACCCGGCGGAAGCCAACGCCAGCGCCATACCGTACAGCCAGACGCGCCCAAGCACCGCGCGAAACGGCAAAGGTTTGCCTTTACTGGCTTTCACCGTCGGACGCGGTATTGCCAACAAAATAGCCACCAGCGCCACGCCCATAATGATTAATGCTAACGCCTGCAAACCGCCCCAGTGATAAAACACCACACCTAACGGCGCGCCCATCGCCATCGCCCCGTAAGTGACAATACCATTCCACGAAATCACTCGCCCGATATGCAGCGAACCGACCACGCCAACGCCCCACAGTGTCGACCCCGTTCCGGCAAAACTTTGCCCAATCCCAAGAATCACGCGCCCCAGGCAAAGTAATAACAGACTGATAATTGGCAGACTGGCGGTTAACCCAGCCACCAGATAACCCAGCCCGCTCAAAAAGCAGCCGCACAAACCGAAGACGACAATCTTTTTTGGCCCCAGCAAATCAGCATAACGCCCGGCATGAGGACGACTCAGCAACGTGGCGAAATATTGCAGACTGATAACCAACCCCGCCCAGAAGGCGCTAAAGCCCATCACATCATGGACATAGCCCGGTAGCACGGCGAGCGGTAACCCAATGGTCAGATAGCTGGCGAAGTTAAACATGACAATGGAGACAATGCGCAAATTCAGGCGCATTCCGTTAAGCGCCGGTTCGGCAACAGGTACGGGCATGAGGAGCACCACATTTTTACAACAGTGTTTCATTTTTACCACGTGGTGGCGTGTAAATCAGCAAGAAGAATCAGAATATTGCTGGCGTGACTCCCGCTACACTTAATACAAAAAGTCATAAGGAAGCCCCAATGGAAACATCTCAACCCGATAAAACGGGCATGCACATTCTACTCAAGCTGGCTTCACTGGTAGTAATCCTCGCAGGTATTCACGCAGCGGCAGATATCATTGTGCAATTGTTACTGGCGCTGTTTTTCGCCATCGTCCTCAATCCACTGGTGACCTGGTTTATTCGTCGCGGAGTTCAGCGTCCCGTTGCCATTACGATTGTGGTCGTAGTGATGTTGATTGCGCTTACTGCGCTGGTCGGTGTGCTGGCGGCATCGTTTAACGAATTCATCTCTATGCTGCCGAAATTTAATAAGGAGCTGACGCGCAAGCTTTTTAAATTGCAGGAGATGCTGCCTTTTCTTAATTTGCATATGTCGCCGGAACGAATGTTGCAGCGGATGGATTCAGAAAAAGTGGTTACCTTCACCACCGCTTTAATGACCGGGCTTTCCGGGGCAATGGCGAGCGTACTTCTGCTGGTGATGACCGTTGTTTTTATGCTGTTTGAAGTACGCCACGTCCCTTACAAAATGCGCTTTGCGTTGAATAACCCACAGATTCACATCGCCGGATTACACCGCGCATTAAAAGGCGTTTCGCATTATCTGGCATTAAAAACGCTGCTAAGTTTATGGACGGGCGTTATCGTCTGGCTGGGGCTGGCGCTGATGGGCGTGCAGTTTGCGCTGATGTGGGCGGTACTGGCGTTTTTACTCAACTACGTCCCCAATATCGGCGCGGTAATTTCCGCCGTACCGCCAATGATTCAGGTGCTGCTGTTTAATGGTGTTTACGAATGTATTCTGGTCGGCGCATTGTTTTTAGTTGTCCATATGGTCATCGGCAATATTTTAGAACCACGGATGATGGGCCATCGCCTGGGGATGTCCACCATGGTGGTATTTCTTTCGTTGTTGGTTTGGGGATGGCTGCTCGGTCCGGTAGGGATGCTACTTTCGGTGCCATTAACCAGCGTCTGTAAAATCTGGATGGAAACCACGAAAGGCGGTAGCAAACTTGCGATTTTACTGGGGCCAGGCAGACCGAAAAGTCGGTTACCGGGGTAATAGCGCACCCTGATCAGACAATGGCCACCGTTTATCTAACGGTGGCCATTTGATTCGAGAAAATGATGCAATATTATTCAGAAAATTAATTTCTAAAAACCACTCCTTAAGTCAAATATATAAACACCAAATAATCATTAAATTCCCATCCCAGAGAACGCACTGATTATATTGTGTTATTTTTATTGCCTCATTTTTCTCACTCACTTATAGTTGGTCCCCGCTGGCAGTAATTTAGTCATCTCAAAATGATTTGTTCTGATGTGCACTTACTGACTTATCTCATAAGTAAATTTTTCGCTAAATAAAGAATAGTGATACCAGCAATTACAGTTAAATCCTGCTTTACTCGTAAAAACAATACTTTAATGGGGCTTTAATGAAACACTACATGAAATGGTTTGCTGCTATTGCTGTTGTCGGCGCTTTAGCGGGTTGTGCGCGTACTGCACCAATTGATCAAGTCCACTCAACCGTCAGCGCCGGTCATACCCAGGATCAAGTTAAAAAAGCGATTCTGAAAGCTGGCGTTGAACGCAAATGGATTATGTCCGAAGCCGGACAAGGTGTAATTAAAGCACGTCAACAGTCACGCGATCATTCAGCAGAAATTCGCATTAACTACACGGCATCCAGCTACGATATCAATTATGAAAATAGTCAGAACCTGCAAGCATCAGGCGGACAAATTCATAAAAACTATAATCGCTGGGTCCGCAATCTCGACAAAGATATTCAACTGAATTTGTCGGCTGGCGCAGATTTGTAATTTCCCCTAAAGTCGGGCCGCTTCGGTCCGATAATAATTTAATTCCCTCTTAACAGGTTGTGCCCAACATGTACGAACAGGATTCTCTTAGCGCACTGGATGCGATTACCGAAGCTCAACGCATTGCCTTTGCCCCCATGCTTTTTCAAACAGCTCTCTGCCTGCGTAATGCGGGTGTACTTTCTTATCTGGATCGGCAAGGCAAACATGGCGCAACGCTGTCTGATATCACCGAAAATAGTCATATCAACGAATATGCTGCCAGCGTTCTGTTAGATATGGGCTTAAGCGGGCGAATTATTACCTGCAAAGAGGGAATTTATTACCTGGCGAAAATCGGTCATTACCTCCTGCATGACACCATGACGCGCGTGAATATGGATTTCACCCAGGATGTCTGTTATCAGGGGCTATTCTTCCTCGCCGATTCACTCAATGAAGGCAAACCTTCCGGGTTAAAAGTATTTGGCGACTGGCCGACGATATATCCGGCACTTTCACAATTACCTGACGCCGCCCGTGAAAGCTGGTTCGCGTTTGATCATTACTATTCAGATGGCGCATTTAACGCCGCACTGCCTTATGTATTCGCCAACAACCCCACAACCTTGTACGATGTAGGCGGCAATACCGGTAAGTGGGCTTTGCGCTGCTGTAAATACAACGAAAACATCACCGTTACGTTATTAGATCTGCCACAACAAATCGTGCTCGCCAAAGAAAATATCGCGAATGCAGGCTTTTCTGATCGTATAGATTTCCATGCTGTGGATATGCTAAGCGATGCGCCGTTACCGGGCGAGGCTGATATCTGGTGGATGAGTCAATTTTTAGACTGTTTTTCACCCGAACAAATAATTAGCATACTCAGCAAAGTTGCCAGCGTAATGAAGCCCGGGGCAAAACTTTGCATTATGGAGTTGTTCTGGGATGCGCAGCGGTTTGAAGCGGCATCGTTTAGCCTGAATGCCTCCTCACTTTATTTCACCTGCATGGCAAACGGTAACAGCCGTTTCTATAGCGCAGAGAAATTTTACGACTATCTGAATAAAGCAGGATTTCAGGTAGCAGAGCGCCACGATAATTTAGGCGTTGGGCATACATTATTGATATGCCAAAAGAAATAATCGTCACTTAATAATTTTGGTTTACCGCGGGCGCGCGTTGATGAAATTTACATTAAATATTACCGACTGGAAGGCACTGGCGCCTGGACTCAGCGAAGCCCAGCAATGGCAAGCATGGTCGCGCCAGCCGTGGGCGGTTGACCCTGCTGCACCGTTGGCAAAATTATGCGAATTGCCAATGATGACCGCCCGCCGTCTCAGTTCTGGCAGCAAACTGGCCGTGGAGTGCGGTCTGGCAATGCTACGCCGCCATCAGCCAGACGCCGTTTTGTATACCAGTCGTCATGGCGAACTGGAACGCAATTACCGCATTGTTCATGCACTGGCAACCGAACAAGCACTCTCTCCGACGGACTTCGCGCTCTCCGTACACAACTCTTCCGTGGGCAACCTGACCATTGCGGCCAAACAACCGATCGTTTCGTCATCGCTTTCGGCTGGTCGCGACAGTTTCCAGCAAGGTTTATGTGAAGTGCTTAGCCTGTTACAAGCGGGATACCAGCGCGTGTTGATGGTCGATTTTGATGGCTTTCTGCCTGAGTTCTATCACCCACAACTGCCAGCAGAAATGCCGACCTGGCCGTACGCCGTCGCGCTGGTGATTGAAGCTGGCGATGACTGGCAATGTGAAACACAGCCAGCCATTGCGGGCAATGAAACATCACTGCCGCAAAGCATGTTGTTTTTACAGCACTATTTACAAAACGCTAATAAATTTTCACTGCCTGGCGAGCGCGTGCAATGGCGCTGGAGCCGCAGATGCGTAAGCTGATGTCGCGCCTGGAGTGGGCATGGCGACTGGTTATGACCGGGTTGTGTTTTGCCCTGTTTGGCCTCGGCGGACTACTGCTCTCTGTGGTGTGGTTTAACGTATTGTTAGTTTTGGTGTGGGATACTTCCCGCCGCCGTCGTGTGGCGCGCCGCAGCATTGCCGCCAGTTTTCGTCTGTTTTTAACAGTCGCAAAAGGGCTTGGCGTGCTGGATTATCGGATTGATGGGGCTGAAATTTTACGTCAGGAACGCGGTTGCCTCGTCGTAGCCAATCATCCCACGCTGATCGATTACGTACTGCTGGCGTCAGTCATGCCAGAAACTGACTGCCTGGTGAAAAGCGCGCTGTTAAAAAATCCTTTTCTTGGCGGCGTCGTGCGGGCGGCAGATTATTTAATCAATAGCGAAGCTGAAACCCTCTTACCCCGTTGCCAACAGCGACTGGCACAGGGCGACACTATCTTGATTTTCCCCGAAGGCACGCGAACGAAGCCTGGTGAAAAAATGACGTTGCAGCGCGGGGCAGCGAATATTGCCGTGCGCTGTGCCAGCGATTTACGCATCGTGACGATCGGCTGTAGCGAGCATCTGCTGGATAAACAAAGTAAATGGTATGACGTTCCGCCTGCCAGGCCGTTTTTTACGGTTGAAGTCCGTGGGCGGGTAGAAATCAATAAATTTTACGATGCAACTTCACAAGAACCGGCGCTGGCAGCAAGGCGGTTAAACCGGCATCTTTTGCTTCAATTACAACAAGGTTGTTTACCTCTCTCAGGAATAAATAATGCAAGCGCTTTATCTGGAAATTAAAAATCTCATCATCAGCACCCTCAATCTCGACGAGTTGACTCCTGATGATATCGATACCGATGCGCCGCTGTTCGGCGACGGTTTAGGGCTGGATTCCATCGATGCCCTGGAACTGGGGCTGGCAGTGAAAAATGAATATGGCGTTGTACTTTCCGCGGAAAGTGAAGAGATGCGTCAGCACTTTTTCTCCGTCGCCACTCTGGCCTCTTTCATTGCTGCGCAACGCGCCTGAGGAAAGCCATCATGACAGAACAACAAACCGTCTATCAGGAAGTCTCAGCCCTGCTGGTCAAGCTGTTTGAAATCGATCCGCAGGACATCAAACCTGAAGCGCGCCTGTACGAAGATCTGGAACTGGACAGCATCGACGCCGTTGACATGATTGTGCACCTGCAAAAGAAAACCGGTAAGAAAATCAAGCCGGAAGAGTTTAAAGCAGTGCGTACAGTCCAGGATGTCGTAGAGGCCGTAGAACGCCTGCTACAAGAAGCCTGATCTGATGTCGGGCATTCGCTCGCTACCGATTATTAAGCTGCTGACTGGATTATTGCTGCTCGCCTGGCCGTTTGTGATTTGGCTTGGTTTGGCACATAACGGCCTGCATTGGCTGTTGCCGCTGATGGCGCTGCTGCTTTTGTTGCGCCTGCGCCAGACCCGTCGCCAGGCGGGGCCGCTACAAGCCGTCACACAAATCGTCGCTGTCGTAGGCATCGCCTTGTGTGTCGCCAGCTTTGCGTTGAAAACGCACCAGCTACTGCTGTTTTACCCGGTAGTGGTTAATACGGTAATGCTGGCGGTTTTTGGCAGTTCGCTGTGGTCGGCAATGCCGATAGTTGAGCGGTTGGCGCGTTTGCAGGAGCCAGACCTTCCAGAAAAGGGCGTGCGCTATACCCGCCACGTCACGCAAATCTGGTGCGGCTTTTTCATCATCAACGGCGGAATTGCCCTCTTTACCGCGCTGCATGGCGATATGTCGTTATGGACTGCCTGGAACGGCATGATCGCTTATTTGTGGATGGGAACATTAATGGCTGGTGAATGGCTGGTGCGCCGTCAGGTGATGAAAAGAGATCGCTCATGAAGCAGACCTTACCGCTTGCACGCTGGCTGACTGCGCCACGCCCTGATGACACGCCCATTGCGTGGCTGGACGAAAGCACCTGGGCGCTGGGCGATTTGCGTCACGATGTCGCGCAACTTATCTGCCGTTTACAGCAACAGCCCGGGAAACGCTGGGCGCTATGCTTTGAGAACAGCTATCTGTTTATCGTTGCCCTGCTCGCCACGCTACACGCCGGAAAAACGCCGGTGCTTCCGGGGCATAACCGCGTCATCCAGCTTAATGAGCAACGTGAACTGTTCGATGGTGTGCTTAGCGACAGCGAACTTAACTGGCAAGGTTCATTGCTGTTGGTAGCAAGTTCCCCACAAGTCGCGCCACAATCGTTCACCTTTGCTGCTATAGCGCCAGACGCTTATATCGAGCTATTTACCTCTGGTTCCACGGGGCAGCCGAAGCGGGTGATTAAACCTGTTCATTTGCTGGACCGTGAAGCAGAACTGCTGGCTGAACGATTAGGCGCACGTCTTGCCGGATGTTGTGTCGTCGGTTCCGTATTGCCGCAGCATTTGTACGGCCTGACTTTTCGCATTTTCCTGCCAATGGCGCTGGGATTACCGCTGCACGCCGCCATGCTCTGGTATGTCGAACAGTTTGCCGCGTTGAGTCACCATCATCGCTATATCTTCATCAGCAGCCCGGCATTTTTGAAGCGTCTGGATGCTCAGCTATCCCCGCCGCCTGTTCAGGTGCTTCTGTCTGCTGGCGGTGAGCTACCGTGGCAGGACGTACAACACACCGCGAGCTGGCTGCGCGTCTGGCCTGATGAAATCTACGGCAGCACGGAAACCGGCGTCATCGCCTGGCGTTACCGCGAACAGGAGCAACGCCGCTGGCTGCCTTTCCCAGGTATGCAGTTCCAGGTCGAAGGTGATGTTTTTCGCCTCTTTTCACCGCTGATGGCGGATGATAACGGCCTGTTGCTCGACGATGCCTTACAGTTTAGCGAAGACGGCCAGTTCCATCTGATGGGGCGTCGTGGGCGCATCGTTAAGATTGAAGAAAAACGTATTTCTCTGCAGGAAGTGGAACAGCGTCTGCTGGCGCTGGACGGTATTCGCGAGGTGGCGGCAGTTCCCGTTACGCGCGGCGGGCGACAGTGCATTGGCGTTTTGCTGGTGCTGGATGACGAAGCTCATCTGCAATGGCAGAACGGCGGCGGGCATAGCCAGGAAATGACCTGGCGGCGATTACTGCGCCCGACGCTGGAGCCAGTTGCCATTCCGCGTTACTGGCGCGTTATTGATGAAATGCCAGTAAACAGTATGAACAAGCGTGTCTATGCGCAATTACAGGAGTTATTTCATGAAGCCCCATGAAATCGAGCGCCATCAGGCACAAGCGAATCACCTTGAGATTGTTTTGCATCTCAGGGCAGATCTGTTCTGGTTTCGCGGTCATTTTGCCGTGCAACCATTACTCCCTGGCGTGGCGCAAATCGACTGGGCGATGAGCTACGCGCTCACTCTGCTCGCGCCCGGCTGGCGTTTTCACTCCATTCAGAACATAAAATTCCAGGCGCCTTTACTGCCGGATAACCGCGTCACGCTCACGCTTAACTGGCAGGAAGATCGCCAGATTCTGAGCTTTAGCTATCAGCGTCACGACGGTGACGCCCGCCACACCGCCAGTAGCGGGAAGATCCGCCTATGTCGGTAAACTTTTCTCCCTGCGTGTTGATCCCCTGCTACAACCACGGCGCAATGATGCCGGGCGTGCTGGCGCGTCTTAAGCCATTTAATCTGCCCTGTATTGTGGTGGATGACGGCAGCGATGCCGCCACGCAACAGCAACTGGATAAGCTGGTTAGCGAACAGCCTGGCGTGACCTTAATTCGCCAGGCAGAAAACGCAGGCAAAGGCGCGGCGGTGATGCGCGGCTTACAGGCGGCGGCAGACGCGGGGTTCAGCCATGCGGTGCAGGTGGATGCTGACGGTCAACACGCGATTGAAGATATCCCCAAACTGCTGGCACTTGCCGAACAGCACCCTGCGGCGCTGATCTCCGGCCAGCCGATTTACGATGACTCCATTCCCCGCTCACGGCTGTACGGGCGCTGGGTCACCCACGTCTGGGTATGGATCGAAACGCTCTCCCTGCAACTGAAAGACAGCATGTGCGGCTTTCGCGTTTATCCGGTTGCGCCAACGCTGCAACTGGCAAAACACGCCACCATCGGCAAGCGGATGGATTTCGACACCGAAGTGATGGTGCGCCTCTACTGGCAGGGAAATACCAGTTATTTCGTGCCGACCCGCGTCACCTATCCGCTGGACGGGCTTTCGCATTTTGATGCCCTGAAAGATAACGTCCGTATCTCGCTCATGCACACGCGTCTGTTTTTCGGCATGTTGCCGCGTATTCCTTCACTGCTGATGCGCCGCTCTTCCAGCCACTGGGCGCGGCAGAGTGAGGTGAAAGGGTTATGGGGAATGCGCCTGATGCTGCTGGTCTGGCGTCTGCTGGGAAGAACGGCGTTTAGCGCGCTGCTTTACCCGGTGGTGGGCGTCTACTGGCTCACCGCTGCTCGTGCGCGCAAAGCATCACAAGACTGGCTCGCCCGTGTGCGCCAGCATCAACCACAGGCAGCAAAACTCAACAGCTATCAGCACTTTCTACGTTTCGGCAACGCCATGCTCGACAAAATCGCCAGCTGGCGCGGCGAGCTGCAACTGGGGCGCGATGTGCTGTTTGCGCCAGGCGCAGAAGCGGCGCTTAACGTCCGCGATCCGCGCGGCAAATTGCTGTTGGCCTCGCATCTTGGCGATGTGGAAGTGTGCCGAGCACTGGCGAAAATTCAGGGCTACAAAACCATTAACGCGCTGGTGTTTAGCGAAAACGCCCAACGCTTTAAACAGATAATGCAGGAGATGGCCCCGCAGGCTGGCATCAACCTGCTCCCGGTAACAGATATCGGCCCGGAAACCGCCATCCTGCTGAAAGAGAAGCTGGATAACGGCGAATGGGTGGCGATTGTCGGTGACCGCATCGCCGTCAACCCGCAACGCGGCGGCGACTGGCGCGTCTGCTGGAGTCCGTTTATGGGCCAGCCTGCACCTTTCCCACAGGGGCCGTTTATTCTCGCGTCCATTTTGCGCTGCCCGGTGAATCTGATTTTCGCCCTGCGCCAGCACGGCAAGCTGTATATTCACTGCGAAACCTTTGCCGACCCGCTGCTGTTGCCGCGTGGCGAACGCCAACAGGCGCTGCAAAACGCTATCGACCACTACGCCGCGCGTCTGGAACATTACGCGCTCCAGTCGCCCCTCGACTGGTTTAATTTTTTCGATTTCTGGCAACTGCCGGAAATTCAGGACAAGGAGTAAAGGGTGCTTAACGATCCCCGATTTACCGCTGAAGTCGAGCTGACCATTCCCTTTCACGACGTCGATATGATGGGCGTGGCCTGGCACGGTAACTATTTTCGCTACTTTGAAGTGGCCCGCGAGGCGCTGCTCAACCAGTTCAATTACGGCTATAGGCAGATGAAAGAGTCCGGTTATTTGTGGCCAGTGGTCGATGCGCGGGTGAAATATCGCCACGCTCTCACCTTCGAGCAGCGCATCCGCGTGCGTGCGCATATCGAAGAGTTCGAAAACCGCCTGCGGATTGGCTATCAGATTTTCGATGCCGAAACGGGCAAACGCGCCACCACCGGATACACCATCCAGGTCGCGGTCGACGAGCAAAGCCGCGAACTGTGCTTTGTCAGCCCCGATATTCTGTTTGAACGCATGGGAGTCAAACCATGAAATTTTTACCGCTGCTGGCGCTGCTGATTAGCCCGTTTGTGAGCGCCCTGACCCTGGACGATCTTCAGCAACGCTTTACTGAACAGCCGGTGATCCGCGCCCATTTCGATCAAACCCGGACGATTAAAGATCTGCCGCAGCCGCTGCGATCTCAGGGTCAGATGTTGATCGCCCGCGACCAGGGGCTGTTGTGGGATCAAACCTCACCGTTCCCCATGCAGCTATTGCTCGACGATAAACGCATGGTGCAGGTGATCAACGGTCAGCCGCCGCAAATCATCACGGCAGAAAACAACCCGCAGATGTTCCAGTTTAACCATCTACTGCGCGCGCTGTTCCAGGCCGATCGCAAAGTGCTGGAACAAAACTTCCGCGTCGAATTTGCCGACAAAGGCGAAGGCCGCTGGACGCTGCGCCTGACCCCAACCACCACGCCGCTGGATAAAATTTTCAACACTATCGATCTCGCCGGGCAAACCTATCTGGAGAGCATTCAGCTTAATGATAAACAGGGCGATCGCACCGATATTGCTCTTACCCAACATCAACTGACGCCAGCGCAACTGACCGATGACGAACGCCAACGTTTTGCCGCCCAGTAAACGCTCCGCGCTGTTATGGGGGCTAGTCTGCCTGGTCATGGCGGCGGCGTTGCTGATCCTGTTGCCGCAATCACGACTGAACAGTAGCGTGCTGGCAATGTTACCCAAACAGGCGATGGGCGATATTCCTCCGGCGCTGAATGACGGCTTTATGCAGCGTCTGGACCGCCAACTGGTGTGGCTGGTCAGCCCCGGTAAAGAGGCTAACCCCAGGGTGGCTCAGGAGTGGCTGACGCTGCTGCAAAAATCCGCTGCGCTTGGCGACGTTAAAGGGCCAATGGATGCCGCCAGCCAGCAAGCGTGGGGAGCGTTTTTCTGGCAGCACCGCAACGGCCTGATTGACCCCGACACTCGCGTCCGCCTGCAAAACGGCGGCGAAGCGCAGGCGCAGTGGATCCTCTCCCAGCTTTATTCTGCGTTCTCCGGGGTAAGCGGCGAGGAGCTGCAAAACGATCCGCTGATGTTAATGCGCGGCTCGCAGCTGGCGATGGCGAAAAACGGCCAGCGTTTACGGCTGATGGACGGCTGGCTGGTGACGCAGGATCCCCAGGGCAACTACTGGTATCTGCTGCACGGAGAACTGGCGGGATCGTCGTTTGATATGCAGCAAACCCACAAGCTCATCACGACCCTGAATACGCTGGAAAAAGATCTGAAAACACGTTACCCGCAGGCGCAGCTGCTCTCGCGCGGCACGGTGTTTTACAGCGATTACGCCAGCCAACAGGCGAAGCAAGATATCTCCACCCTGGGCGTGGCAACGCTGCTCGGGGTGATATTGCTGATTGTGGCGGTGTTCCGCTCTCTACGTCCGTTGCTGCTTTGCGTGATTTCCATCGGCATCGGCGCGCTGGCGGGAACGGTCGCCACCTTGTTGATTTTCGGTGAATTACACCTGATGACGCTGGTGATGAGCATGAGCGTTATCGGCATTTCCGCTGACTACACGCTCTATTACCTCACCGAGCGGATGGTGCACGGCAACGACGTTTCGCCGTGGCAAAGCCTGGCGAAAGTGCGTAATGCCCTGCTTCTGGCGCTGCTCACCACCGTGGCGGCATATCTGATTATGATGCTCGCCCCCTTCCCCGGCATTCGCCAGATGGCGATTTTTGCCGCCGTCGGGTTGAGCGCCTCTTGTCTGACCGTCCTGTTCTGGCATCCGTGGCTGTGCCGTGGCCTGCCAGTGCGTCCGGTTCCGGCGATGGCGCTGATGCTGCGCTGGCTGGCAGCGTGGCGGCGTAATAAAAAACTGTCGCGGGGTCTGCCCGTCGCGCTGGCGCTGTTTTCGCTGGCAGGGATGTCAATGCTGCGCGTCGATGACGATATCTCGCAGTTACAGGCGCTGCCGCAGCATATTCTGGCCCAGGAGAAAGCCATTACCGCCCTGACCGGACAAAGCGTCGATCAAAAATGGTTTGTGGTTTACGGCGACTCCCCACAGCAAACATTAAGACGGCTGGAGAAATTTACCGCTTCGCTGGAGAAGGCGAAAAAAGACGGCCTTATCAGCAACTACCGCACCATTCCGCTGAACTCCCTGGCGCGGCAGGAGGAAGATTTACACCTGCTGAAAACGGCGGCCCCGACGGTAACAAAAGCACTGCAAAATGCCGGGCTGACGGCAGTGAATCCGGATCTCAACGCCATGCCGGTGAACGTTGATGAATGGCTGGCAAGCCCCGCCAGTGAAGGCTGGCGTCTGCTGTGGCTGACGCTGGAAAACGGCGCAAGCGGCGTGCTGGTGCCAGTTGAAGGGGTTAAAAATAGCGCGGCGCTACAGGAAATCTCCACATATTACCCTTGTGGCATTGCCTGGGTTGATCGCAAAAACACCTTTGATGAATTATTCGCACTTTACCGCTACGTCTTAACCGGTTTGTTGCTGGTGGCGCTGGCGGTTATTGCCTGCGGCGCAGTGGCCCGCCTCGGCTGGCGCAAAGGGCTTATCAGCCTTGTACCTTCGGTGCTTTCGCTGGGCTGCGGTCTGGCGGTGCTGGCAATGAGCGGGCAGGCGGTGAATCTCTTTTCGCTGCTGGCGCTGGTGCTGGTGCTTGGCATCGGTATCAACTACACGCTGTTTTTCAGTAATCCGCGCGGTACACCGTTAACTTCGCTGCTGGCGATCACGCTGGCAATGCTCACCACCTTGCTGACGCTGGGTATGCTGGTATTCAGCGCCACCCAGGCCATCAGCAGTTTTGGCATTGTGCTGGTGAGCGGTATTTTCACCGCCTTCCTGCTTTCGCCGCTGGCGATGCCCGATAAAAAGAGAACAAAAAAATGATCAAACCCACATTCTGGCGAGCGTTCGCCCTGACCGCTACGCTTATCCTCACCGGCTGTAGCCACTCGCAACCGGAACAGGAAGGTCGCCCGCAGGCGTGGCTGCAACCTGGCACGCGCATCACGCTGCCTGCGCCGGGGATTTCACCCGCCGTCAATTCCCAACAACTATTGACCGGAAGCTTCAACGGCAAAACCCAGTCGCTGCTAGTAATGCTTAACGCCGACGACCAGAAAATCACCCTTGCCGGGCTGTCGTCAGTCGGCATTCGCCTGTTTCTGGTGACCTACGATGCGCAAGGGCTACGTGCCGAGCAATCCATTGTCGTCCCACAGTTGCCGCCTGCAAGTCAGGTGCTGGCTGATGTGATGCTCAGCCACTGGCCGATTAGCGCCTGGCAACCGCAACTTCCCGCAGGATGGACACTTCGCGACAACGGTGACAAACGCGAACTGCGTAACGCCAGCGGCAAACTGGTCACGGAAATCACCTATCTGAATCGCAAGGGCAAACGCGTGCCAATCAGCATTGAGCAGCATGTCTTTAAATACCACATCACCATTCAATACTTAGGTGACTGATATGATTTATATTTCCGCCGTCGGCATGATCAACGCCCTGGGAAATAACCTTGACGAAATCGCAGCCAACCTGACTCGCGGTGTCGCTCCCGGAATGCGCCCGCGCGCAGGCTGGTTGCAGGGGCATCCGCAGGCAGTCTTGGCTGGCGTGGATGGCGAGCTTCCGCTTATCCCGGAAAAATTCGCTGCGCACCGCTCGCGCAACAATCAGATCCTGCTGGCGGCGCTGGCGCAGATCCAGCCGCAGGTTGATGACGCTATTGCGAAATATGGCCGCGAGCGCATCGCGATTGTGCTTGGCACCAGCACCTCCGGCCTGCATGAAGGCGACACGCACGTTAAGCTGCGCACCAACGGACAGCCGAGCACCACATGGCACTACGCGCAACAAGAACTCGGCGATCCGTCGCGTTTTCTCAGCCACTGGCTGGCGCTCGACGGCCCTGCCTATACCCTTTCAACCGCTTGCTCTTCCAGCGCCAGAGCGATGATCAGCGGGCGCAGGCTTATCGAAGCGGGGCTGGTCGATGCCGCCATTGTGGGTGGCGCAGACACCCTGAGCCGAATGCCGATTAACGGTTTTCACAGCCTCGAATCACTGTCGCCAACCTTATGTCAGCCGTTTGGTCGTGACCGCGCAGGTATCACCATTGGTGAAGGGGCGGGACTGATGTTATTAACCCGCGAACCGCAGCCCATCGCGTTGCTGGGCGTTGGTGAATCAAGCGACGCTTACCATATTTCGGCCCCGCATCCGCAGGGCGAAGGGGCGATCCGCGCTATTAATCAGGCGCTGACCGATGCGCAGCTTACGCCAGATGACGTCGGCTATATCAACCTGCACGGCACCGCCACACAACTCAACGACCAGATTGAATCAATGGTGGTTAACGCCCTGTTTGGCGAACGCGTACCGTGCAGCTCCACCAAACATTTGACCGGACATACGCTCGGCGCGGCGGGCATTACCGAGGCGGCAATTAGTATGTTGATTTTACAGCGTGATTTACCGCTGCCCGCTCAGGATTTCAGCCTGTCGCCGCGCGATCCCACGCTGCCACCGTGTGGCATTATCGAACAACCGCAGCCGCTGGCACGTCCGGTGATCCTGTCCAATTCCTTCGCCTTTGGCGGCAATAACGCCAGCATTCTGCTCGGGAGGGTTTCGTGAGCCACTATTTATCACCCGGCGCTTATCTGCCCCACGACGCGCCCATGTTACTGCTGGAAGAAGTGGTGAGCGTCAGCGATGACAGCGCGGTCTGCCGCGTAACAGTCTCGCCCAGTGGCGTACTGGCACCGTTTCTCGACCCGGACGGCAATCTCCCTGGCTGGTTTGCCCTTGAACTGATGGCGCAAACCGTCGGCGTCTGGTCTGGCTGGCATCGCCACCAGCAGGGCAAAAACAGTATTGAGTTAGGGATGGTACTGGGCGCGCGTGAATTGCTTTGCGCCGCTGGCATTCTGCCCGCAGGCCAGACGCTGACCATTACCGTCAAACTGCTGATGCAAGACGATCGCTTCGGCAGTTTTGAGTGCAGCATCAACGATGGCGAGGCGACGGGCCGCATTAACACCTTCCAGCCGACCGCGGAAGAACTTTCCACCCTGTTTCAACAAGGAGCGTCCTGATGAGTCGTTCAGTTCTGGTTACTGGTGCCAGCAAAGGCATTGGTCGCGCCATCGCCTGCCAACTGGCGGCAGACGGCTTTAACATTGGCGTTCACTATCACCGTGACGCCACAGGCGCTCAGGAAACGCTGAATGCCATTGTCGCCAACGGGGGTAACGGGCGTTTGCTCAGTTTCGACGTCGCAAACCGCGAACAGTGTCGGGAAGTGCTGGAGCATGAGATCGCGCAACACGGTGCCTGGTACGGCGTGGTCAGTAACGCCGGGATCGCCCGCGATGCCGCTTTTCCGGCTTTAAGCGATGACGACTGGGATGCGGTGATCCACACCAATCTCGACAGTTTCTACAACGTCATTCAGCCGTGCATTATGCCGATGATCGGCGCACGCCAGGGTGGGCGCATCATCACGCTATCCTCGGTTTCCGGCGTAATGGGCAATCGCGGCCAGGTGAATTACAGCGCTGCCAAAGCCGGAATTATCGGCGCAACAAAAGCGCTGGCTATCGAACTCGCGAAGCGCAAAATCACCGTCAACTGCATCGCGCCGGGGCTTATTGATACCGGGATGATCGAAATGGAAGAGAGCGCCCTGAAAGAGGCAATGTCGATGATCCCCATGAAACGCATGGGCCAGGCGGAAGAAGTTGCCGGGCTTGCCAGCTATTTAATGTCTGATATTGCGGGTTACGTCACCCGCCAGGTTATTTCCATCAACGGAGGGATGTTATGACACGTCGCGTAGTGATTACAGGAATGGGCGGCGTGACTGCCTTTGGTGAAAACTGGCAGGACGTTTCCGCGCGTCTGCTGGCGTATGAAAATGCGGTGCGCAAAATGCCGGAGTGGCAGGTCTACGACGGCCTGCATACGCTGCTTGGCGCGCCTGTTGATGATTTCACGTTGCCGGAGCACTACACCCGCAAGCGTATCCGTGCGATGGGCCGCGTGTCGCAAATGTCGACCCGCGCCAGCGAGCTGGCGTTAGAGCAGGCAGGGTTGATTGGCGATCCGATATTAACCAGCGGCGAAACGGGCATTGCGTACGGTTCATCGACCGGCAGTACCGGCCCGGTAAGCGAGTTCGCCACCATGCTGACGGAAAAGCACACCAATAACATCACTGGCACCACCTATGTGCAGATGATGCCGCACACCACAGCCGTTAATACTGGCCTCTTTTTCGGCCTGCGCGGGCGGGTGATCCCAACCTCCAGCGCTTGTACCTCCGGCAGCCAGGCGATCGGTTATGCGTGGGAAGCCATTCGCCACGGTTATCAAACGGTGATGGTTGCAGGTGGTGCCGAAGAGTTATGTCCTTCAGAAGCAGCGGTATTTGATACGCTTTTCGCCACCAGCCAGCACAATGATGCGCCGAAAACCACACCTTCACCGTTCGATGAAAACCGCGACGGGCTGGTGATTGGTGAAGGCGCAGGGACGCTCATTCTCGAAGAACTGGAGCACGCCAAAGCGCGCGGCGCAACCATTTACGGTGAAATCGTCGGCTTTGCGACTAACTGCGACGCGGCACATATTACCCAGCCGCAGCGCGAAACCATGCAGTATTGTATGGAGCAATCGCTGAAAATCGCCGGGTTAAGCGCACAAGATATCGGCTATATTTCAGCGCATGGTACGGCGACCGATCGCGGCGATGTGGCAGAAAGTCTGGCGACAGCAACCATTTACGGTGATAATGTGCCGCTCTCCTCGCTGAAAAGTTATTTTGGTCATACGCTTGGTGCCTGTGGCGCGCTCGAAGCCTGGATGAGTCTGCAAATGATGCGCGAAGGCTGGTTTGCTCCTACGCTAAACCTGAATAAACCAGACCCGAATTGTGGCGCGCTGGATTACATCATGCATGAAGCCCGCAAGGTTGATTGTGAGTTTTTGCAGAGTAACAACTTTGCCTTTGGCGGCATTAATACATCCATCATCATTAAACGTTGGCCCTGATATGTATCGGATAGTTCTGGGGAAAGTTTCGACCTTAAGCGCAGCTCCACTGCCACCGGCTTTACACGATCAAGCACCGCAAGGTCCACGACGCGAACGCTGGCTGGCGGGGCGTGCATTGCTTTCGCACACGCTTTCCCCGCTACCGGAGATCATCTATGGCGAACAAGGCAAACCTGCATTCGCGCCGGAAACGCCGCTATGGTTCAACTTAAGCCATAGCGGTGACGATATCGCCCTGCTGTTGAGCGATGAAGGCGAAGTCGGCTGCGATATCGAAGTGATTCGCCCGCGCGCCAACTGGCGCTGGCTGGCGAACGCGGTGTTCAGCCTCGGGGAACATGCTGAGATGGACGCCGTGCATCCTGATCAGCAACTGGAAATGTTCTGGCGCATCTGGACGCGCAAAGAAGCCATCGTTAAACAGCGTGGTGGCAGCGCCTGGCAAATCGTCAGCGTAGACAGCACCTATCAGTCATCGCTGTCAGTCAGCCATTGCCAGCTCGACAATTTAAGTCTGGCAATCTGCACCCCTACCCCCTTTACGCTCACCGCCGACAGTGTGCAATGGATCGATTCAGTTAACTGATCCGCCCGTCCGACTGCCTATCTCTTGATCCAGAACAGGTAATCAGTATGACGAATACTTAAAATCGTCATACTTATTTCCGCCATCTATTTTAATCCATTGGGGTTACCATGCTCTCCACACTCCGCCGCACTCTATTTGCGCTGCTGGCTTGTGCGTCTTTTATCGTTCATGCCGCCGCGCCAGATGAAATCACCACCGCCTGGCCGGTGAATGTCGGGCCACTAAACCCACACCTTTACACGCCTAACCAGATGTTCGCCCAGAGCATGGTTTATGAACCGCTGGTGAAATATCAGGCAGACGGTTCTGTGATCCCGTGGCTGGCAACAAGCTGGACCCATTCGGAAGATGGCAAAACCTGGACCTTCACTCTGCGTGATGGCGTGAAATTCTCTAATGGCGAACCGTTTGATGCAGAGGCGGCGGCAGAAAACTTCCGCGCAGTGCTCGATAACCGTCAACGTCACGCCTGGCTGGAGCTGGCAAACCAGATTGTTGATGTCAAAGCACTCAGTAAAAACGAGCTGCAAATCACCCTGAAAAGCGCCTACTATCCTTTCCTGCAAGAACTGGCCCTGCCCCGCCCTTTCCGCTTTATCGCCCCCTCGCAGTTTAAAAACCATGAAACCATGAACGGGATTAAAGCGCCGATTGGCACTGGGCCGTGGGTTTTGCAGGAATCGAAACTGAATCAGTACGATGTCTTCGTCCGTAACGAAAACTACTGGGGCGAAAAGCCGGCGATTAAGAAGATCACTTTTAACGTCATCCCGGACCCGACTACCCGCGCGGTAGCGTTTGAAACTGGCGATATCGACCTGCTGTACGGAAACGAAGGGTTATTACCGCTCGATACCTTCGCCCGCTTTAGCCAGAATCCGGCTTACCACACCCAACTGTCACAGCCGATCGAAACCGTGATGCTGGCGCTCAATACTGCCAAAGCCCCTACCAACGAGCTGGCAGTACGTGAAGCTCTTAATTACGCGGTAAACAAAAAATCGCTGATTGATAACGCGTTGTATGGCACCCAGCAGGTTGCCGACACCCTGTTTGCCCCTTCTGTGCCTTACGCTAATCTCGGCCTGAAACCACGCCAGTACGATCCGCAGAAAGCGAAAGCGTTGCTGGAAAAAGCCGGTTGGACGCTACCTGCGGGCAAAGACATCCGCGAGAAAAACGGTCAGCCGCTGCGCATTGAACTTTCGTTCATCGGCACCGATGCGTTAAGTAAATCGATGGCGGAAATCATTCAGGCTGATATGCGCCAGATTGGCGCAGATGTCTCGCTGATTGGCGAAGAAGAGAGCAGTATCTATGCTCGTCAGCGCGACGGTCGTTTTGGCATGATTTTCCACCGCACCTGGGGCGCGCCATACGATCCACACGCCTTCCTGAGTTCAATGCGCGTACCGTCGCATGCTGACTTCCAGGCACAGCAAGGATTAGCCGACAAACCGCTGATTGATAAAGAGATCGGCGAAGTGCTGGCGACCCATGACGAAACGCAACGTCAGGCGCTGTATCGCGACATTCTGACCCGTTTGCATGACGAGGCGGTGTATCTGCCGATCAGTTACATCTCAATGATGGTGGTATCAAAACCGGAGCTGGGTAACATCCCCTACGCGCCGATCGCCACCGAAATTCCGTTCGAACAGATTAAACCGGTGAAACCTTAATGTTGCGTTACGTATTACGCCGCTTTCTGCTGCTGATCCCGATGGTGCTCGCCGCCTCGGTGATCATTTTTCTGATGCTGCGCCTCGGCACCGGCGACCCGGCGCTCGATTATCTGCGTCTGTCTAACCTGCCGCCGACACCGGAGATGCTGGCCTCTACCCGCACCATGCTGGGGCTGGATCAGCCGCTGTACGTCCAGTACGGCACCTGGTTGTGGAAAGCACTGCATCTTGACTTTGGTATCTCATTCGCCAGCCAACGCCCGGTGCTGGACGATATGCTGAACTTCCTGCCCGCCACGCTGGAACTGGCGGGCGCGGCGCTGGTGTTAATTCTGCTTACCTCAGTGCCACTCGGTATCTGGGCGGCGCGCCATCGCGACCGTCTGCCGGATTTCGCCGTGCGTTTTATCGCGTTTCTCGGCGTGTCGATGCCCAACTTCTGGCTGGCGTTTTTACTGGTGATGGCGTTTTCGGTGTATCTGCAATGGCTACCTGCGATGGGCTACGGCGGCTGGCAGCACATCATTTTGCCTGCGGTTTCCATCGCCTTTATGTCGCTGGCGATTAACGCGCGGCTGCTGCGCGCCAGTATGCTGGACGTTGCCGGTCAGCGTCACGTCACCTGGGCGCGGCTACGCGGCCTGAACGACAAACAGACCGAACGTCGCCACATCCTGCGCAATGCCTCGCTGCCGATGATCACCGCCGTGGGGATGCACATCGGCGAACTGATTGGCGGGACGATGATTATCGAAAACATCTTTGCCTGGCCGGGCGTCGGGCGCTATGCGGTGTCGGCGATTTTTAACCGTGACTATCCGGTTATTCAGTGCTTTACGCTGATGATGGTGGTGGTTTTTGTGGTCTGTAATTTGATTGTTGATTTGCTCAACGCCGCGCTGGACCCGCGCATTCGTCGTCATGAAGGAGCGCACGCGTGAACTTTTTCCTCTCTTCCCGCTGGTCGGTTCGCCTGGCGCTGATCATTATCGCCCTGCTGGCGCTGATTGCGCTCACCAGCCAGTGGTGGCTGCCGTATGACCCCCAGGCGATTGATTTGCCTTCGCGCCTGCTTTCACCGGATGCGCAGCACTGGCTGGGCACCGATCATTTAGGGCGCGATATTTTCTCGCGGCTGATGGCAGCGACCCGCGTGTCGCTCGGTTCGGTAATGGCCTGCCTGCTGCTGGTACTGACATTAGGGCTGGTTATTGGCGGCAGCGCCGGACTGATTGGCGGGCGCGTTGATCAGGCCACCATGCGCGTTGCCGATATGTTTATGACCTTCCCGACTTCGATTCTGTCGTTCTTTATGGTTGGCGTGCTCGGCACCGGGCTGACCAACGTAATTATCGCCATCGCCCTGTCGCACTGGGCGTGGTATGCACGCATGGTGCGCAGCCTGGTGATTTCACTGCGCCAGCGCGAGTTTGTGCTGGCGTCACGGCTTTCTGGTGCGGGCCATGTGCGGGTGTTTGTAGATCATCTGGCAGGTGCGGTGATCCCCTCGCTGCTGGTGCTGGCAACGCTGGATATCGGCCATATGATGCTGCACGTCGCGGGGATGTCCTTCCTCGGCCTCGGCGTGACCGCGCCGACCGCCGAATGGGGCGTGATGATTAACGACGCGCGCCAGTATATCTGGACCCAGCCGCTGCAAATGTTCTGGCCGGGGCTGGCGCTGTTTATCAGCGTGATGGCCTTTAACCTGGTGGGTGACGCACTGCGCGATCATCTGGACCCTCATCTGGTGACGGAGCACGCACACTAATGCCGCAACAGATTGAACTGCGCGATATCGCGCTACAGGCCGCGCAGCCGCTGGTGCACGGCGTATCGTTAACCCTGCAACGCGGGCGTGTGCTGGCGTTAGTCGGCGGTAGCGGCAGCGGGAAATCATTAACCTGCGCCGCGGCGCTGGGCATTCTGCCCGCAGGCGTTCGCCAGACGGCGGGGGAAATTTTAGCCGATGGCAAACCGGTTTCTCCCTGCGCCCTGCGCGGCATCAAAATTGCCACCATCATGCAGAACCCGCGCAGCGCCTTTAATCCGCTACACACCATGCAGACCCACGCGCGGGAAACCTGCCTGGCGCTGGGGAAACCCGCCGATGACGCTACGCTTACCGCTGCCATAGAAGCGGTGGGGCTGGAAAACGCCGCGCGCGTATTGAAGCTGTACCCGTTCGAGATGAGCGGCGGTATGTTGCAGCGCATGATGATTGCGATGGCGGTGCTGTGTGAGTCACCGTTTATCATCGCCGATGAACCGACCACCGATCTCGACGTGGTAGCACAGGCGCGCATCCTCGATCTGCTGGAAAGCATTATGCAAAAACAAGCACCGGGAATGCTGCTGGTCACCCATGATATGGGCGTTGTGGCGCGTCTGGCGGATGACGTGGCGGTGATGTCGCACGGTAAGATTGTCGAACAGGGCGATGTAGAAACGCTGTTTAACGCCCCCAAACATGCGGTGACGCGCAGCCTGGTTTCTGCTCATCTCGCCCTCTACGGTATGGAGCTGGCATCATGACTTTACTTAACGTCTGCGACCTTTCCCATCACTATGCGCACGGTGGATTCAGCGGTAAGCACCAGCATCAGGCAGTGCTGAATAACGTTTCCCTGACCCTGAAAAGCGGTGAAACCGTCGCTCTGCTGGGGCGTAGCGGCTGCGGGAAAAGCACTCTCGCGCGGCTGCTGGTAGGGTTAGAGTCGCCCTCACAGGGAAATATTAGCTGGCGCGGCGAACCGTTGGCAAAGCTCAATCGCGCGCAACGTAAAGCGTTCCGCCGTGATATTCAAATGGTATTTCAGGACTCTATCAGCGCCGTTAACCCGCGCAAAACCGTGCGCGAGATCCTACGTGAACCGATGCGCCACCTGCTATCGCTGAAAAAATCGGAGCAACTGGCGCGCGCCAGCGAAATGCTGAAGGCGGTCGACCTCGACGACAGCGTGCTCGACAAGCGCCCACCGCAGTTAAGCGGCGGCCAGCTCCAGCGCGTCTGCCTGGCGCGCGCGCTGGCGGTCGAACCGAAACTGCTGATTCTGGATGAAGCGGTTTCTAACCTTGATCTCGTGTTACAGGCGGGCGTCATTCGCCTGCTGAAAAAACTGCAACAACAGTTTGGCACCGCCTGCCTGTTCATCACCCACGACTTACGTCTTGTAGAACGCTTCTGTCAGCGGGTGATGGTGATGGACAACGGACAAATCGTCGAAACCCAGGTAGTGGAAGATAAATTAACCTTTTCCTCTGACGCCGGACGTATGCTACAAAACGCGGTATTACCCGCATTCCCCGTGCGCCGTCGCGCCACAGAAAAGGTTTAACGCAAATGCAACGAGTCACCATCACGCTTGATGACGATTTACTGGAGACGCTGGACAGCCTGAGCCAGCGTCGTGGTTATAACAACCGTTCCGAAGCTATCCGCGATATTCTGCGCAGCGCCCTGGCGCAGGAAGCTACCCAGCAGCACGGCACACAAGGTTTCGCGGTGCTGTCGTATGTGTATGAACACGAAAAACGCGACTTAGCCAGCCGTATTGTCTCCACGCAGCATCACCACCACGATCTCTCGGTCGCCACGCTGCATGTGCACATTAATCACGACGACTGTCTGGAAATTGCCGTGCTGAAAGGTGACATGGGCGACGTGCAGCATTTTGCCGATGACGTTATCGCCCAACGCGGCGTACGGCACGGGCATTTGCAGTGCCTGCCGAAGGAAGATTAACTCCTACCAACGCGCCGTTATTTCCTGACGGCGCAGTAAATTTCTGCCAAATATCGACTTGCGTCACATTTTTTTGATCACGATTTGGTCCCCCAAAGTGTGAGACGCTTCGATCCTCTTTTCCGCCTGTTCACCTACTATACGCTTGAAGTTGTCCATGATTGTCCATAGACAACTGTGAATGTTCAGGTGCGCGCCATGAAATCATTAAGTAAGTCGTCCCAAATACCGCTTTATCAACAAGTGGTGGAGTGGATAAGAGAAAGTATTTATACCGGGGATCTGGTGGAAGACGATCGCATTCCTTCGGAATACCAGATTATGGATATGCTGGAAGTGAGTCGGGGAACCGTTAAAAAAGCGGTCGCCCAACTGGTAAAAGAAGGCGTATTGATTCAGGTCCAGGGCAAGGGAACATTTGTTAAAAAAGAGAACGTGGCATATCCGTTAGGTGAAGGATTATTGTCATTCGCGGAATCGCTGGAAAGCCAGAAAATACATTTTACCACTGAAGTTATTACGTCACGGATTGAACCGGCTAATCGTTATGTGGCAGAGAAATTAAGAATAACGCCCGGTCAGGATATTCTTTACCTTGAGCGTTTACGTTCAATTGGTGATGAAAAAGCAATGCTGATCGAGAACCGTATCAATATTGAGCTATGCCCCGGGATCGCGGAAATCGATTTTAATCAACACAATTTATTTCCAACCATTGAAAGTTTGTCGCAAAGAAAAATTCGCTACTCGGAAAGCCGCTATGCCGCGCGATTAATTGGTAATGAACGCGGCCATTTTTTAGATATCAGTGAAGATGCCCCCGTTTTGCATCTGGAGCAGTTAGTCTTTTTCTCCCGCGAGCTGCCCGTTGAGTTTGGCAACGTCTGGTTAAAAGGCAATAAATATTATCTTGGCACCGTACTGCAACGGCGGGAAGTGAGTTAAATATACTTTTTAATGAGGAATGAAATGCAAGGAATACAGTTTCAGGAAAATTTTATTCAGCGTCTCCCGGCAGGGTTAAGCGTTGAAGAGATCATCCGTCAGTTAGCGCAACCGTTGATTGCCGCCGAGTTGGTGGTCCCTGATTTTGCCGACCATGTGCTGAAACGTGAGGCAACGTACCCAACGGGGCTGCCTACCGAACCACCGTGCGTCGCCATTCCACACACGGATCATAAACATGTCAGACACAATGCGATTGCCGTCGGCATTTTGCCGGAGCCGGTAGAGTTTGCCGATATGGGCGGCGATCCTGACCCCGTACCTGTAAGAGTGATTTTTTTGCTCGCCTTAAGCGAAAGCAACAAACAATTAAATGCCCTGGGCTGGATTATGGAGATGATTCAGGATACGCCCTTTATGTGCGCCCTGCTTACGATGGAAACAACAGAAATACACACAGTAATCTTAAACAAAATGAAAGAACGAGGTGAAATATGAGTCAAACCATTTTATTTGTCTGCGCCACGGGTATTGCCACATCCACGGCGGTAACAGAAAAAGTCATGGAATATTGCAAAGAGCACGGTCTTAACGTTAATTATTCCCAAACCAACGTTGCCTCTTTACCTGGAAATACCGACGGTGTAGCACTGGTAGTTTCAACGACTAAAGTGCCTTATGAACTCGACGTCCCGGTGGTTAACGGCTTGCCGATTATTACCGGTATTGGCGAAGAGAAAGTGCTGGCGCAAATTGTTTCTATCCTTAAAAAGTAATTAATAATAATTAATTTCAACACACTTCATCAGGCGCTAACGCGAGGTGCGCTCTCGCCTGAAAAAGAGGTTTATTATGAACGATATCGCGCATACCCTCTATAATATTGTGCAATATATATTGGGATTTGGCCCGACGGTAATGTTGCCGTTGGTGTTATTTATTCTTGCTCTCTGTTTTAAAGTAAAACCCGCTAAAGCCTTACGCTCATCATTAACGGTCGGCATTGGTTTTGTCGGTATTTATGCCATTTTCGATATTCTGACCAGCAATGTCGGGCCAGCGGCCCAGGCGATGGTTGAACGCACCGGAATTAATTTACCGGTGGTAGATTTAGGCTGGCCGCCGCTTTCCGCTATTACATGGGGTTCGCCAATTGCCCCGTTTGTTATTCCCCTGACCATTCTGATTAACGTGGCGATGCTGGCGTTAAATAAAACCCGCACCGTTGACGTAGATATGTGGAACTACTGGCATTTTGCCCTTGCCGGTACGCTGGTTTATTACAGCACCGGCAGCCTGTTCTTTGGTTTGCTGGCAGCGGCGATTGCTGCGGTGGTAGTACTTAAACTCGCCGACTGGTCTGCGCCACTGGTACAAAAATACTTTGGCCTGGAAGGGATCTCATTGCCGACGCTCTCTTCGGTGGTGTTCTTCCCGGTCGGTCTGCTGGTCGACAAAATCATCGACCATGTCCCTGGCCTCAATCGTATTCATATCGACCCGGAAACCGTACAGAAAAAGTTTGGCATCTTCGGTGAACCGATGATGGTTGGCACCATTCTGGGGATTCTGCTCGGCGTAATTGCCGGATACGATTTCAAAAAAGTATTGCTGCTTGGCATCAGCATTGGCGGTGTGATGTTCATCCTGCCACGCATGGTTCGCATTCTGATGGAAGGTTTATTACCGCTGTCTGAAGCCATTAAAAAGTATCTCAACGCCAAATACCCTGACCGTGACGATCTCTATATCGGCCTGGATATCGCCGTTGCCGTAGGTAACCCGGCGATTATCTCCACCGCCCTGCTGCTGACGCCCATCTCGGTCTTTATCGCTTTTGTGTTGCCGGGTAATGAAGTTCTGCCGCTTGGCGACCTTGCCAACCTGGCAGTAATGGCCTCGATGATAGCTTTAGCCAACCGTGGCAATATTTTCCGCACCGTTATTGCAGCAATCCCGGTAATTATTGCCGACCTGTGGATTGCCACCAAAATCGCGCCGTTTATCACCGGAATGGCAAAAGACGTTAACTTCAAATTTGCCGAAGGCTCCAGCGGACAAGTCTCCAGTTTCCTTGATGGCGGCAACCCGTTCCGCTTCTGGCTGCTGGAAATCTTCAACGGCAATATCATCGCCATTGGTCTGGTGCCGATTATCGCCCTGGTACTGTATGGCATTTTCCGAATGACCCGGAGCACGGTTTATGCCTGATAACAGCGCAGCTATCGTTATCGATATTGGCACCACCAATTGCAAAGTCACCTGCTTTTCCTGCCTGGATGCAACGACGTTGGGCGCGCATAAATTCGTGACGGCAAAACAGATCTCTCCACAGGGTGATGTCGATTTCGATATCGACGCCCTCTGGCAGGAGGTCCGTCAGGCGATAGCGCAACTGAACGCCGCCTCGCCACTGCCAGTCAGGCGGATCAGCATTGCCAGTTTTGGCGAATCAGGCGTGTTCCTTGACGAGCACGGCGAGATCCTGACGCCAATGCTTGCCTGGTATGACCGTCGCGGTGAAGAGTATCTGGCCACACTTAGCGAGGCAGACAGTGCGGCACTTTATGACATCTGCGGGCTACCGCTGCACAGCAATTACTCTGCCTTCAAAATGCGTTGGTTACTGGAGCATTACCCGCTGCGCAACCGTCACGGCCTGCGCTGGCTACATGCGCCGGAAGTGCTGCTCTGGCTACTGACTGGCGAACAGCGCACGGATATCACCTTAGCCAGCCGTACGCTGTGCCTGGACGTGCGCAAAGGCGAATGGTCAGCGAAAGCGGCGGCGTTGTTACACGTACCCTGTTCAGCATTTGCGCCATTAGTGCAACCAGGCGAGCACGCCGGATGGGTCAGCGAGTCGCTCTGTAAAACGCTTGGGTTCTCGCAATCGGTCAGCGTGACGCTGGCCGGACATGACCATATGGTGGGTGCGCGGGCGTTACAGATGATGCCAGGCGATATCCTTAACTCGACGGGCACCACGGAAGGCATTCTGCAACTGGATACACAACCGACGCTGGATGAACAGGCGAAGCGCGACAAGCTGGCAAACGGCTGTTACTCGCTTGCCAACCAGTTCACCCTGTTTGCTTCGCTGCCCGTGGGCGGTTTCGCGCTGGAGTGGCTGCGCAACACGTTCCGGCTAACCGATGAGGAGATCGCCGCATCACTTACTCGCGGAAATGCGGATTACCTGGCGGGGAACTGGTCGCTCGATGACATTCCCGTCTTTATTCCGCATCTTCGCGGTTCGGGTTCGCCCTATAAAAATCGCCATACCCGAGGATTATTTTATGGGCTTGGCGATACATTAAATATCGACATGTTAATTGCCAGCGTATCACTGGGATTAACCATGGAATTTGCCAACTGTTTTGCCTGTTTTAATGTGCCTGGCACCAGCGCGTTAAAAGTGATTGGTCCGGCGACCCATAATCCTCTTTGGCTGCAATTAAAGGCGGATATTTTACAGCGTCCGGTTGAAGCAATTGCATTTAACGAGGCGGTTTCTGTCGGAGCATTATTAACCGCCGCACCAGATATTCCACCGCCGCAAGTCACCATTGCCCAACGTTTGTTACCGAATCGGGCGAGATACCATCAATTGCAGCGTTATCAGCACAAGTGGAAAAGCTGGTATCAGTTGAAATTACAGCAAGAAGGCGTGATTCCATTACATCATCGGGAGGAGCACTATGTTGAGTAAAACCGTGGAGGTCAGAAACAGTACTGGCCTACATGCACGTCCGGCGGCCTGTCTGGCGAAAGCCGCCAAAAAATATAGCTGTAAAGTGACGCTGCACTATGAGGGTAATGATATTAATGCCACCAGTATGATGAATATTATGCGCGCCGGAATAAAAGGCGGCAAAACGGTGGAAATACGCTGCGAAGGTGATGATGAAAACGAGGCAATACAGACTCTCGCTGCCTTATTTCGTGACCGCTTCGGTGAAACTGAATAATTAACTGATATTAAAAGATGAGGTTTTCAATATGCCATTAGTTAATGGACGGATACTGCTCGACCGCATTCAGGAAAAACGGGTATTAGCGGGCGCGTTTAATACCACCAATCTGGAGACGACGATTTCAATTTTAAACGCTATTGAGCGTTCGGGATTACCCAACTTCATTCAGATTGCGCCCACCAATGCGCAACTCTCGGGATACGATTACATTTATGAAATCGTGAAACGTCACGCCGATAAAATGGATGTTCCGGTCAGTCTTCATCTGGATCACGGGAAAACCCAGGAGGATGTTAAACAGGCGGTGCGGGCGGGCTTTACCTCGGTCATGATTGACGGCGCCGCATTCTCTTTTGAAGAGAATATCGCTTTCACTCAGGAAGCTGTCGATTTCTGTAAATCCTATGGCGTACCGGTTGAAGCGGAGTTGGGGGCGATTCTCGGCAAAGAAGATGATCACGTCAGCGAAGCCGATTGTAAAACGGAACCGGAAAAGGTGAAGACCTTTGTCGAGCGCACCGGTTGCGACATGCTGGCAGTTTCTATTGGCAACGTTCATGGCCTGGACGATATACCGCGTATCGATATCCCCCTGCTGAAGCGCATTGCCGAAGTCTGTCCGGTGCCGTTGGTTATTCACGGCGGCTCCGGTATCGCCCCGGAGATATTACGCAGCTTTGTTAATTATCGCGTCGCTAAAGTAAATATCGCCAGCGATCTGCGCAAAGCGTTTATCACCGCCGTCGGCAAAGCGTATGTGAATAATCACAACGAGGCGAATCTGGCACGAGTGATGGCATCAGCAAAAAACGCCGTCGAGGAAGATGTGTATAGCAAAATCCTGATGATGAATGAGGGGCATCGGCTGATTAAGTAAATCCTCGCCGGATGCGGCGTAAAACAACTAAAATTCAATAAATTGCACCGATGCGTAGACCCTATAAGCTTACGCATCGGGCAACTGTAATTACGCCATTGTCCCAATCGTCTTCCTGAATCGCAGCAGCGCGATGGTGAAAAACACGCCGCCAATTGCCATCAGCGTCAGGAACTGCGGCCAGACGATTTCGAATCCGGCACCCCGGTAGAGGATGGCCTGCGCGAGGCTAACAAAGTGTGTCGTCGGCATGGTCAGCATAATGTCCTGCACCATCTGCGGCATACTTTCGCGCGGCGTGGAGCCACCGGAAAGCATTTGCAGCGGCAGCAGCACCAGAATCACCAGCAGCCCCAGTTGCGGCATTGAACGCGCGATCGTCCCCATAAAAATGCCGATTGACGTGGTGGCAAACAGACTGAGCGCCACGCCCAGCATAAACAGCGGGATCGAGCCTTCAATCGGTACACCCAGTACGCCTTTCACCATCAGCACCAGCGATAATCCCGATACCACCAGCACCACCAGCCCCATCGACCAGATCTTCGCCATCATGATCTCAAACGGCGTTATCGGCATCACCAGTAAGTGTTCCACCGTGCCGTGTTCACGCTCGCGGATCAGCGCCGATCCGGTCAATACAATCGCCAGCATGGTAATGTTGTTGATGATCGCCATCACCCCGCCAAACCACGCGGGATCAAGGTTCGGGTTAAAGCGCATCCGGGTTTCCAGCGATACCAACGGTTCGCTGTTATCTCGGTAGCGCGCGACAAAGCTGTTCACTTCACCGTTGATAATATTCTGGATATACCCATTGCCGGTAAATGCCTGGCTCATGCGCGTGGCATCGACGTTCACCTGAATATCTGGCTGGCGTCCGGCGAGGACATCACGCTGAAAATTAGGCGGAATATTTATCGCAAAGGTATAACGCCCGGCGTCCAGTCCGGCATCCATCTCATCGGCGGTGATCATCTCCGGTGGCAAAAACCACGGGCGATAGAAGCTGTTAACGATCCGGTTCGATAACTGCGATTGATCCATATCGGCAATGGCGATCGGCGCGAGGTTCAACGATCCTGGCGTAACGGTCGCTGACGAATACACCGACACCGTAAACGAGAAAACGATCAACGTCAGCATCGCTTTATCACCGAGCAGGCTGCGCAACTCTTTGATACCCAGATTAAAAATATTGCGTAAATGGCGCATCATCCCTCCTGTTTTTTCAGCAGCAGGATGCTTAAGCCCATCACCAGCGGGATGGCTATCAGCAACGGGATAAAAAGTTGCCACAAATCAGTCAGATCAAGTGCCTTCGAGAACGTCCCGCGGGCGATAGTCAGAAAATGACTGGTCGGGTAAACCTCGCCGATCCAACGTCCAGGCCCTTCCAGCGAAGCTACCGGATCGATCATCCCGGAAAACTGTGTCGCCGGGATCAACGTGATAATCGCCGTACCGAAAATGGCGGCAATCTGGCTTTTCATAAAGGTGGAGATCAGCAGCCCCATTCCAGTGGCGATGATGATATACAGCAGCGCCGCCAGGGTGAGCGTCAGGAAACTGCCTTTATGCGGTACGCCAAACACAAACACCGACAGGGCACAGAGCAGGAAAAAGTTCAGCATCCCCAGCGCGATGTACGGCAGCTGTTTGCCAAGCAAAAATTCGCTACGGGTGGTAGGAGTCACGTAAAGGTTGATAATCGACCCAAGCTCTTTTTCCCGCACCACGCTAAGGGCGCTTAGCATTGACGGGATCATCATCAGCAGAAGCGGGATCACCGCCGGAACAATCGCTGGCAGGCTTTTTACGTCCGGGTTATAGCGATAGCGCGTCTCAATGTTCATCAGCCCGCTTTGGCTGGCAGGCGCGGATTGTCGACTCGCCACATCCTGTAGCCAGCTCTGGTGCATGGCCTGCACGTAACCTTTTACCGTTTCGGCACGGCTCGGCATTGCACCGTCGATCCAGACACCGAGTTCCACGGGCGTACCGCGCGCGATATCGCGCCCGAAATTAGGTGGGATCTCAATTGCCACCGTGATATCGCCCGCACGCATCCGACGGTCAAGTTCGTCATAACTGGTGAGCGGCGGCTGTTCGATAAAGTAACGGGAACCGGAGAGATTGAGCGTCCACGCCTGGCTACTGACGGTCTGGTCGCGGTCGAGCACCGCAAAGCGCAGGTTTTCCACATCCATACTGATGCCGTAACCCATTATCAGCATCAGGATCACCGTTCCCATCAGCGCAAGCGTCGAACGTACCGGATCGCGACGCAATTCCAGTGCTTCACGGCGGCTGTAGCTAAACAGACGGCGCAGGCTAAATCCCTGACGCGGCGCGAGTGTAGCATCGTGTATCACGGGCGGCGCTTCGGCTTCGTTGCTCTGCCCTGCCGCTTCCTGCAAATAGGCGATAAAAGCCTCTTCCAGACTGGCAGCTCCGCGTTTCTCAACCAGCTCCTGCGGTGTACCGCTGGCGAGCACTTTTCCGGCGTGCATCAGTGAGATACGGTCGCAGCGTTCCGCTTCGTTCATAAAGTGGGTGGAGATGAAAATGGTCACTTTGTCCTGACGCGAGAGATCGACCATCAACTGCCAGAACATATCCCTCGCCACCGGATCGACGCCAGAAGTGGGTTCATCGAGGATTAACATTTCCGGGCGATGAATCACCGCCACCGCCAGCGAAAGCCGCTGGCGAATGCCGAGCGGCAATGACTCCGGCAGAACATCTTCAACGTCGTTGAGCTTAAAACGCTCGCTCATTTCAGCCACTCGCGCGGGAATTTCTGCTTCCGGGATGTGAAACAAACGGGCATGTAACTCCAGATTTTGCCGCACGGTGAGTTCGTTATAGAGCGAAAACGCCTGCGACATATAGCCCACCCGACGACGCGTATCGATATCTTTTGGATCAACCGGTTGCCCAAACAGCCACGCCTCACCTTCGCTGGCGGGCAGTAGTCCGGTAAGCATTTTCATGGTGGTGGATTTACCGCAGCCGTTCGAACCGAGAAAGCCAAAAATCTCCCCGCGTGGAATGCGGAAATTGACGTGATCAACAGCGACAAAGGAACCAAAACGCATGGTCAGATCGCGCGCTTCGATGGCAATCTCTGCGTTTTCAGCTTGATACGGTGGGATCACTACCGCCTGATGCGCCTGGCGTTGCGCTTCTGGTAACAAAGCGATAAACGCTTCTTCCAGCGTGGCACTTTGCGTTTGCTGCCGCAGCTCTTCGGCGCTGCCAGTTGCCAGCACTTCTCCGGCATTCATCGCTACCAGCCAGTCGAAGCGTTCGGCCTCTTCCATGTAGGCGGTGGCGACCAGCACGCTCATGTTGCTTTGTCGCTGGCGAATACTGTCGATCAGATCCCAGAACTGGGCGCGAGAGAGCGGGTCAACCCCCGTTGTTGGCTCATCAAGAATCAACAGTTCCGGGTCGTGGATTAACGCACAGCACAGCCCAAGTTTTTGCTTCATCCCGCCGGAGAGTTTCCCTGCCGGACGATCGCGAAATGGTGCTAACCCGGTGCTGGTCAGCAGCTCGTTAATTCGGACTTCCCGCTCCGCTTTGTCGTGACCGAACAGGCGGGCGAAAAAATCGACGTTTTCATACACCGACAAGGTGTGGTAGAGGTTTTTGCCCAGCCCTTGCGGCATCCAGGCGATGCGCGGGCAAACGTCGCGGCGATGCTTCGGGTCGCGCATATCGCCGCCCAGCACCATCACGTTGCCCTGCTCAATGACACGAGCACCGGAAATCAATGACAATAAACTCGACTTACCGACGCCGTCCGGGCCAATCAGCCCGACCATGCAGCGGGCCGGAATATCGAGTGTGATATTGTTCAGCGCAACGGTTTTCCCATAATGCTGGCTCACGCCCGCCAGTTGCGCGACAGGCGGGACGGGAACCAGTTCCAGATGCGTCATTGCGGCAACCTCACCACCAGGTCGTCAGGCCACGGAAGTTCTTCATTCACCCGCACCCACGCTACGCCCGGCAATCCGGTTTTGACATATTCCAGATGCTGCTGGAGTAATTCCGGTGGGATACGCGCTTTGACGCGAAACATCAGTTTCAGCCGTTCATCGCTAGTTTCGACGGTTTTTGGCGTGAACTGGGCGACGCTGGCGACAAAGCTGATGGTCGCAGGAATACGCAGATCTGGCGCGGCATCGAGGATCAGCCGTGCTTCACCGCCAAGTTTCAGCGTGCCCGCCTGTTCGGTTGGCAGGAAGAAGGTCATGTAGACGTCGCTCAAATCGACCATATTCAGCACCCGACCACCTGCCGCCAGCACTTCGCCTGGCTCGGCAACCCGATACTGCACGCGTCCGTCACGCGGGGCTTTCAGTTCGCTGTCATCGATATCTGCGGCAATGCGCCGTTCAGTGGCTTGTGCCGCTTCGACGTGCGTTTGCGCCTGAATGATATTGGTGCGTGCCGCCTCTATAGCGGCTTTAGAAGCCGAAACCTGGGCTTTTGCCGATTCCAGCGCAGCACGGGCGCCTTCGGCAGCGGCGCGGTCGTCATCCAGCTGTTGCGCAGAAATAGCCCCACGATGGGCGAGCGAGCGGGAACGGGTATGACGTTTGGCTACGGAGTCCAGTTCAGCTTGCCGTTGATTAACCAGCGACTGTGCGGCACGAGTTTCACTTTGCCGCTGTTCCAGCAAAGCCTGCGCGGCGGCAACGGCACTTTGCGCCTCTTTGATTTGCGCGATGGCTTCCAGTCGCTGTTCCTGCAACACGCGAGTATCCATCTTCGCCAGCACTTCGCCTTTGCGAACAAACTGGCCTTCTTTCACCAGAATGGTGTCGATACGCCCGGCAATTTTGCTGGCGATATCCACTTCCGTCGCTTCAATGCGCCCATTGCTGACGGCAAAGCCTTCCGGCACACCTGCCGGACGCAACAGCCACCACGCCACGATAGCAGCCACCGCCAGTAACCCGACAACCCACCACGCCAGATGGCGCTTAATATTATCCATAATCGACCCGCCATAATCCCTGTAAGCAATCGACGCGTGTTACAACTGCCACCGAACGACGTTCAGCAAATTATTCCATCCGGGATAAGAAGGAAACGGCAAAGGCGGCCAGGGCGCAGCAAACTGAGCGCCAACGGGGAAGGTCTGGTGAAAACGGGTAGTAATGTTGTCATCATCAGCATTCCTGGCCGTAAATGAAACACGCATACTCATAAGTGAAATCAATTAAATACTAACAGTTATATTCATGCTGTCTATTTGATTACCATCAGCTTGTGATACATCGCGATGTTCTTCTGTCCGATAGCGTTTTTAACCAAAAATCTTCTGCACAGGTTCTCAGGTACTACTGCGTAGGTTTCCGTAACAGAAAACCCGATGACTATCACATAGCGTTATTATCGCCGAGATGCAAATATTTACCGAAAGCGAAATAATTTTTTGAAAAGATGATAAAGGCTTGCGGTTTAAATAAAGCAGTCTCGAACAAGGTCGTTTAAAGCAACAAAATAAAAATATACTCGTCATACTTCAAGTTGCATGTGCTGCGTCTGCGTTCGCTCACCCCAGTCACTTACTCATGTAAGCTCCTGGGGATTCACTCGCTTGTCGCCTTCCTGCAACTCGAATTATTTAGAGTATAAGATAAAGATATTAACTCGGAATTTACCTTAGGATAAATATTTATTTGTCAGCATTAACTCACATCTAAAACTTAACACTCCGGGCAATAAATCCGGCTATAGTAAAGTTACTTGTTACATTTGGTGGTATCTCATTGTTATATTTAACTGACTAAAAATACTACTGATACGCTTTCTTATATTAGCAGAAAGTACACATGGAGTTTAAAATGAATATATATATCGGATGGCTATTTAAATTAATCCCTTTAATTATGGGGATAATATGTATTGCATTGGGTGATTTTGTATTAGCAGGTTCCGGGCAAAGTGAGTATTTTGTGGCAGGGCATGTGCTTATTTCGCTTTCTGCAATATGTCTGGCGTTATTCACTACTGCATTTATTATTATTTCGCAGTTAACGCATGGTGTGAATAAGCTCTACAGCACACTTTTTCCTGTTATTGGTTACGCTGGGTCTGTCGCAACTATGATTTGGGGATGGTTGCTGCTGGCAAGTGATAATGTCATGGCCGATGAATTTGTTGCCGGACATGTTATTTTCGGTGTTGGGATGATTGCTGCCTGCGTATCAACCGTGGCGGCGTCTTCCGGGCATTTTCTGCTAATTCCCAAAAACGCCTCGGGCAGTAAGAGTGATGGTACGCCGTTGCAGGCTTATTCTTCAACAATCGGTAATGGCTTAATTGCCGTTCCCGTTCTGCTTACTCTCTTTGGTTTCATTTGGTCAGTCGCGCTGTTACGTAGTGCAAATATCACACCACATTATGTTGCTGGTCACGTACTGCTGGGGTTAACGGCAATTTGCGCTTGTCTTATTGGTCTTGTCGCCACTATTGTCCATCAAACGCGGAATACGTTCTCAATGAAAGAGCATTGGCTGTGGTGCTATTGGGTTATTTTACTTGGCTCACTGACGGTTATTCAGGGGATCTACGTTTTAGTCAGTTCTGATGAAAGTGCCAGACTGGCACCCGGCATTATTCTTATTTGTCTGGGAATGATTTGCTACAGTATTTTCTCCAAAGTGTGGTTGTTGGCGCTGGTATGGCGACGCACCTGTTCGTTAGCCAACAGAATCCCCATGATTCCGGTATTTACCTGTCTGTTTTGCCTGTTCCTCGCAGCGTTCCTTGCTGAAATTGCGCAAACCGATATGGCTTATTTTATTCCTTCGCGAGTTTTGGTTGGCTTAGGTGCAGTGTGTTTTACACTGTTTTCCATCGTTTCTATATTAGAAGCGGGTTCTGCGAAAAAATAATGACTCTCGCCGGGTTGTGGTTAGTTACAGCCTGGCGAATATTAATACTTCCCGTTATTCACGCAGCACTCTTCACGCAGAAAACTAATAATCCCTTCCAGAACATCATATTGCGAGACACACATCAACGTGCGACTTTCGCGGTTTTGCTTAACCAGACCAACGGAGACCAGCGCCGAGATATGGTGGCTCAAGGTCGATGCGGGGATCGCAAGTTCCTTCTGTAACTCGCCTACCGGCATCCCGCGTTCTCCCGCTTTGACCAGATGACGAAAAATAAACAAACGGGTCGGATGACCTAATTCTTTCAGTGCCTTAGCGACATCTTCCAGTTCCATAAGTAGTTTCTCCGGCTAATTGATATTTCGATAATACCAGAAATATCTTGCTCACCGCTCTTTATTTCGATAATTTTAGAAATATAGTTTTAAAGAGGGTATAAAATGTTTGAATGGTTACCAGGGCTGCGCGACGCCGCCGGGATGTTCCTGTTCTTAGCCGTAGAGCTATCGTTACTTTTTCTTCTTATCAGTGCTGGTGTCAGCGTAATCCGTCATAAAATCCCGGATCATAAGATCCAGAAAATGATGGGTGCGCGTAAAGGGCGCGGTTATTTGCTGGCAGCAATGTTAGGTGCAGTGACTCCGTTTTGCAGTTGCTCAACCATTCCCATGCTTCGCGGTCTTCTTTCTGCAAAAGCGGGATTTGGCCCAACGCTCACCTTTTTATTTGTTTCACCATTACTCAACCCGATTATCGTCGGGATAATGTGGGCAACATTTGGCTGGAAGGTAACGTTGCTGTACGCCGTTATTGCGTGCGGCGTTTCGCTGACCGCCAGTTTGTTACTGGATTTTGTTGGCTTTGAACGATACGTCATACCGGCGAAGGGGAGCAACGCGAGCTGCTGCAAACCAGTGTCCGATAAACCCGTTATTAACTTGCACTCCGCGACGTTTACACCACAAACCACATCTTGCTGTACCGCAAAACCTGCTGTTAATTGCTGTAGTGCAGCCAAAACGGCGCCCCCCAGCCTGCTGACTCAGGCAATAAAGGATGCATGGCGGCAATTTAAAGAAGTGCTTCCCTACCTGTTAATTGGGGTGCTAATTGGCTCATTTATTTACGGCTTTATTCCAGCACAATGGATTGCAGCACATGCCGGAACGGATAATCCACTGGCTATCCCCCTGAGCGCGGTTATAGGTATCCCGCTCTATATACGTGCAGAGGCCGTCATTCCCCTCGCCTCGGTATTAATGACCAAAGGCATGGGGATGGGAGCTGTAATGGCACTCATCATCGGTAGCGCGGGTGCCAGCTTAACAGAAGTTATTTTGCTGAAATCGATGTTTCGCACGCCGATGATTATTGCCTTTCTGATGGTAATTTTAGGAATGGCAGTGGTTATGGGATATGTAACGCAAGCGTTATTCTGAGGCCAAATCCTGTGCACAAGCCCACGCACTCGACCACGCCCACTGGAAGTTATAGCCCCCCAGCCAGCCGGTAACGTCCATCACTTCGCCGATAAAGTACAAGCCCGGAACTTTACGCGCTTCCATCGTCCGTGACGAGAGTTCATTGGTGTCCACGCCGCCGAGCGTCACTTCGGCGGTGCGATAGCCTTCAGTGCCGTTAGGTTGTACGCGCCAGTCGGTCAATGTGGCAATGAGCGCCTGTTGGTCACGCACGTTGAGCTGTTTTAACGAGACGTCCGGGATCTGCCCGAGTTGTTGTAACCGTTCAACCAACCGTTTCGGCAAATGAACCGCCAGCGTGTTCTTCAGGCTCTGATTCGGATGCGCGTTACGCTGTTCATTAAGAAAGGCTTCCAGATCGACATCCGGTAGCAGATTGATGCTGACAAATTCACCCGGTTGCCAGTAGCTGGATATCTGCAATACCGCAGGGCCAGACAAGCCGCGGTGGGTGAAGAGTAAGTTCTCATGGAACACGGTGCCGTTTTCAGCGGTGATCACAGAAGGCACCGCCACGCCCGCCAGCACCTGTAACTCCTCCAGCAACGGTTTATGCAGGGTGAATGGCACCAGGCCTGCGCGCGTCGGCAACACGTTCAGCCCGAATTGTTCGGCAATCTTATAACCGAACGGCGACGCGCCCAGACCCGGCATCGAGAGGCCTCCGGTCGCGATGACCAGTTTATCGCAACCTACGGTCATGCCGTTCAGTTCAAGCGTGAATCCCGCGTCATCCTTCGTCACGCTTAACACTTCGCTACGTAATCTGAAGGTCACATTGCCCTTCTCGCACTCATCCACCAGCATGTCGACAATCTGCTGAGCGGAGTCATCACAGAAGAGTTGCCCTAACGTTTTCTCGTGCCAGGCGATGCCGTGTTTATTGACCAGATCAATGAAATCCCACTGGGTAAAACGCGCGAGTGCAGACTTACAAAAATGCGGATTTTGGCTCAGATAAGCGCCTGGTTCGACATAAAGGTTGGTAAAGTTGCAGCGCCCACCACCAGACATGAGGATTTTACGCCCTGGTTTTTTACCATTATCGATCAGCAGAACCCGGCGTCCTGCCTGACCTGCCAGCGCAGAACAGAACATACCCGCCGCACCAGCGCCTATAATAATGGCATCAAACCTTTCCACGTTGCGCTCCTCTTAGAAAAAATGGGCGTGAATTGTAAAGATTCCTCAGTGGCCGCACCAGCAGCAATATTACTTAGGGGAAGTATTTGTCTGAATTATATAAGATAATTATTTTTTGAGCGAAATTCATACAGGAGGCAAATCAAAAAAATCTATATTTCACTTTGCCCGCGCCGCGAAAGTCACTGATAATGCGCCGCGTTCATGTCCTCAAAATGGCGTAACGTCCTATGCTACATTTGTTTGCTGGCCTGGATTTGCATACCGGGCTGTTATTATTGCTTGCACTGGCTTTTGTGCTGTTCTACGAAGCCATCAATGGTTTCCATGACACAGCCAACGCCGTGGCAACTGTCATCTATACCCGCGCGATGCGTTCTCAGCTCGCTGTGGTTATGGCGGCAGTGTTCAACTTCCTGGGTGTTTTGCTGGGTGGTCTTAGTGTTGCCTATGCCATTGTGCATATGCTGCCGACAGATCTGCTGCTTAATATGGGATCGTCCCATGGTCTTGCCATGGTGTTCTCTATGTTGCTGGCAGCAATTATCTGGAACCTTGGTACCTGGTACTTTGGTTTACCTGCATCCAGCTCTCATACGCTGATTGGCGCGATCATCGGTATTGGTTTAACCAATGCGTTGATGACCGGTACGTCAGTGGTGGATGCACTCAATATCCCGAAAGTATTAAGTATTTTCGCATCTCTGATCGTTTCCCCTATTGTCGGCCTGGTGTTTGCTGGCGGTCTGATTTTCTTGCTGCGTCGCTACTGGAGCGGCACCAAGAAACGCGCCCGTATCCACCTGACCCCAGCGGAACGTGAAAAGAAAGACGGCAAGAAAAAGCCGCCGTTCTGGACGCGTATCGCGCTGATCCTTTCCGCTATCGGCGTGGCGTTTTCTCACGGCGCGAACGATGGTCAGAAAGGCATTGGTCTGGTTATGTTGGTTCTGATTGGCGTCGCACCAGCGGGCTTCGTGGTGAATATGAATGCCACTGGCTACGAAATCACCCGTACCCGTGATGCCATCAACAATGTGGAAGCTTACTTTGAGCAGCATCCTGCGCTGCTTAAACAGGCGACCGGTGCCGATCAGTTAGTACCGACACCAGAAGCAGGCGCAACACAACCTGCGGAGTTCCATTGCCATCCGTCGAATACCATTAACGCGCTCAACCGCCTGAAAGGCATGCTGACCGCCGATGTGGAAAGCTACGACAAGCTGTCGCTTGACCAACGTAGCCAGATGCGCCGCATTATGCTGTGCGTTTCTGACACTATCGACAAAGTGGTGAAAATGCCTGGCGTCACTGCGGATGATCAGCGTCTGTTGAAGAAACTGAAGTCCGATATGCTGAGCACCATCGAGTATGCTCCGGTGTGGATCATCATGGCGGTCGCGCTGGCGTTAGGTATCGGTACGATGATTGGCTGGCGTCGTGTGGCGACCACTATCGGTGAGAAAATCGGTAAGAAAGGCATGACCTACGCTCAGGGGATGTCTGCTCAGATGACGGCAGCGGTGTCTATCGGTCTGGCGAGTTATACCGGGATGCCGGTTTCCACCACTCACGTACTCTCCTCTTCCGTAGCGGGGACGATGGTGGTTGACGGCGGCGGCTTACAGCGTAAAACCGTAACCAGCATTCTGATGGCCTGGGTGTTTACCCTCCCGGCTGCAGTTCTGCTCTCCGGTGCGCTGTACTGGATCTCCTTGCAGTTCCTGTAATCGCACGCATAAAAACGAGCGGGTCAGTTTACTGGCCCGCTTTTTTTATGCGTTATTACCGTGGCGCTTAATGCCAAATCACCAACGCAATCAGGCTTACCACCACCAGGCCACACAATGCGCTGGTCAGAATAAACTGACGACGCACGCGCTCGCAGCGACGGATAAACTCATCATCGTGATGATCGCGATAACGTTGAGCATAGATATACCAAACGAGACGCACCTGTTTGTTGGGTTGGCCATGTGAGGTAAAAAAGCCCCCTCCATCAACATATTGATAGAGCAATGGATCGCAATTACGCAGTACCACTAACAACGCGCGTAGTGATGAGAAATAGCGCGCCATGTTAACAATGCAAACGACACATAAAGCCCAAAATAATGCGACGGTGCTTATCATACCCCCTCCCCGGCGACCTGCCCGCGGAGTTCCCCTCCGGGGCTACCGCTCCCGATACGCTGCCAATCAGTTAACACCAGGACCTGGAGAAACCGCTTTTGTGATGACAAACATCCGAGCGGCTCTATAGATAGTGTAGGAGATCAGGTTGTTTTTTTTCCATAAGGTTAACCACTATCAATACATTCATGTAGAAAATTTGATTATCTACCTGGTAAGCAAGGCGGATTGACGGATCATCCAGGTCGCTATAAGGTAAGGATGGTCTTTTCACTGAATCTTTACGGCTGGGTTAGCCCCGCGCACGTAGTTCGCAGGACGCGGGTGACGTAACGGCACAAGAAACGCAAGCTGGCCAGTCATCGACAACTTTATGGAAGGAGTAACACTATGGCTTATAAACACATTCTCATCGCGGTCGATCTCTCCCCGGAAAGCAAAGTTCTGGTAGAGAAAGCAGTCTCTATGGCTCGCCCCTACAATGCGAAAGTTTCTCTGATCCACGTAGATGTAAACTACTCTGACCTATACACCGGACTTATTGATGTAAATCTGGGTGACATGCAGAAACGCATTTCCGAAGAGACTCATCATGCATTGACCGAACTCTCCACCAACGCAGGATACCCAATCACTGAAACCCTTAGCGGCAGCGGCGATTTGGGTCAGGTTCTGGTTGATGCGATCAAGAAATACGACATGGACCTGGTTGTTTGTGGTCACCACCAGGACTTCTGGAGCAAACTGATGTCTTCCGCGCGTCAGCTGATCAACACCGTTCACGTTGATATGCTGATTGTTCCGCTGCGCGACGAAGAAGAATAATATCTCCCCCACTTGCTCCTGGACGCCCGCTTATGCGGGCGTTCTGCTTTTTGTGTTGTACCCGAATGCGACGTGCGGGTACAAACACGGGAGTGCTCAATCAAGCCGGTGTTCATCTGCGGTCAGAAACTTCAACTACGCATCGAATAATTCAAATTTACCCACCAAAAAAAACAGCATTTAACGCCATCATACTTCAAACAATCAGCATGATTATCTGGTTATTTTTTGCTGAGATAGTGCATTAATGCATTCATTGCATCAATATTAAGAATTTTAGACATGTGTAAACTCTTTCGCGCGCAATCACTTACGCGTTCATACTTTTCATGATGGTATTGAAAGGCTAAAAATTATGAATACAACAACACCCACTGGGATGCTGCAGCAACCCCGCCCATTCTTCATGATCTTTTTTGTCGAACTATGGGAGCGATTCGGTTACTACGGCGTGCAAGGCGTCCTGGCCGTTTTCTTCGTTAAACAGCTCGGTTTCTCACAAGAACAGGCTTTTGTCACCTTTGGTGCCTTCGCTGCGCTGGTCTATGGCCTTATCTCGATCGGTGGTTATGTTGGCGACCATCTGTTAGGAACTAAACGCACCATTGTCCTTGGGGCAATTGTTCTGGCGATGGGCTACTTCATGACCGGGATGTCGCTACTCAAGCCAGACCTGATATTCATCGCGCTGGGAACAATCGCCGTCGGCAACGGCCTGTTTAAAGCCAACCCGGCAAGCCTGCTTTCGAAGTGCTATCCACCGAAAGATCCTCGTCTCGATGGCGCTTTCACCCTGTTCTATATGTCGATCAATATCGGCTCGTTGATTGCGCTGTCGCTAGCACCGGTTATCGCTGACAGATTTGGCTATTCCGTCACCTATAACTTATGCGGAGCAGGATTGATTGTCGCGCTACTGGTTTACATCGCCTGTCGCGGAATGGTGAAAGATATTGGTTCTGAACCAGATTTCCGACCGATGAACTTCAGCAAATTGTTGTACGTGCTGATGGGCAGCGTGGTGATGATTTTCGTTTGCGCATGGCTGATGCACAACGTGGAAGTCGCCAATCTGGTACTGATTGTTCTCTCTATCGTCGTGACCATTATCTTCTTCCGTCAGGCATTCAAGCTGGATAAAACCGGGCGCAATAAGATGTTTGTCGCCTTTGTGCTGATGCTTGAAGCGGTAGTGTTTTACATCCTCTACGCCCAGATGCCAACGTCGCTGAACTTCTTTGCTATCAACAACGTGCATCATGAAATTCTCGGTTTTTCCATCAACCCGGTGAGCTTCCAGGCGCTTAACCCGTTCTGGGTGGTGCTCGCCAGCCCAGTTCTGGCAGGCATTTACACGCATCTGGGTAACAAAGGCAAAGACCTCTCCATGCCGATGAAATTTACTCTCGGTATGTTTATGTGCTCGCTAGGCTTTTTGACAGCCGCAGCAGCGGGAATGTGGTTTGCGGATGCCCAGGGGCTGACATCGCCATGGTTTATCGTGCTGGTTTACTTATTCCAGAGCTTAGGTGAACTGCTTATTAGCGCCCTGGGCCTGGCAATGATTGCCGCTCTGGTGCCACAACATTTGATGGGCTTTATTCTCGGGATGTGGTTCCTTACGCAGGCTGCCGCGTTCTTGCTGGGCGGCTATGTGGCAACATTTACCGCAGTACCAGACAACATTACCGACCCGCTTGAGACGCTGCCTGTCTATACCAACGTGTTTGGTAAGATTGGTCTGGTTACACTGGCCGTTGCAGTAGTGATGCTGTTGATGGTGCCGTGGCTGAAACGCATGATTGAGACGCCGGAAAGCCATTGATTATTTTGGAAGAAAACAGGGTAGCGATAACGCTACCCTGTTTTACTTTTACGCCGGTGTACCAGCATAAATATCAAAGCGATGCCCTTTAGTGACGACCGCGTTTGGCGTGGCGACATTCGCCAGCGGCGGCGCGTAGTCCGGGCGTTTCACCACCACACGTTTGGTCGCCAGCAGCCGCGCAGGCTCCAGCAACCCATCGGCGTCGAGATCCGGCCCCACCAGTGACTGAAACACGCGCATCTCTTTTTTCACCAGCGCGCTTTTCTGCTTATGCGGGAACATCGGGTCGAGATAGACCACCTGCGGGCGCGGGGTAATATCAGTCAGCGCCGTCAGGCTGGAGGCGTGGATCAGCTGCAAACGCTCCTGCAACCAGCCGCCGATCTCCGCATCCGCATAACCACGCGCCAGGCCATCGTCGAGCAATGCAGCAACCACTGGATTACGCTCCAGCATCCGTACGCGGCAGCCGACCGAAGCCAGCACAAAGGCATCGCGCCCCAGCCCTGCGGTAGCATCGACGACATCCGGCAGATAATCGCCTTTAATGCCCACCGCTTTCGCCACCGCCTCACCGCGACCACCGCCAAATTTGCGGCGGTGTGCCATCGCCCCGCCAACAAAATCAACGTAAATGCCGCCAAGCTTTGGCTCATCGCGCTTGCGCAGTTCCAGATGCTCCGGCGTTAACACCAGCGCCATCAGGTTGTCTTCATCATGTTCCAGCCCCCAGCGGGCCGCCAGAACAGATAAGGCGCCGTCTCCGGCGCCCGTTTCATCAATTAAGCAGATTTTCACTGAATGATCAGCCCTTAATGCCGTAATGCTCCAGCATCGCATCCAGTTGCGGTTCACGACCGCGGAAACGTTTGAACAGCTCCATCGGCTCTTCTGAACCACCACGGCTCAGAATATTGTCGAGGAACGACTGCCCGGTTTCACGGTTGAAAATGCCCTCTTCCTCAAAACGCGAGAAGGCATCTGCTGCCAGCACATCGGCCCACAGGTAGCTGTAGTAGCCTGCCGCATAACCACCGGCGAAAATATGGCTGAAAGCGTGCGGGAAACGGCCCCATGACGGAGACGGTACCACGGCAACCAGTTTCTTGATTTCTGCCAGAGTTTCGAGGATTTTCGCTCCCTGATCCGGGCGGAACTCTGCATGGAGGCGGAAATCGAACAGGCCGAACTCCAGCTGACGCAGAATAAACAGCGCCGCCTGGTAGTTTTTCGCTGCCAGCATTTTATCCAGCAACTCCTTCGGCAGCGGTTCGCCGGTTTCATAGTGACCGGAGATAAACGCCAGCGCCTCCGGCTCCCAGCACCAGTTTTCCATAAACTGGCTCGGCAGTTCGACCGCATCCCACGGCACCCCGCTGATCCCGGAAACACCAGCAGTTTCGATGCGGGTCAGCATATGATGCAGGCCGTGACCGAACTCGTGGAACAGGGTGATCACTTCGTCGTGGGTAAACAGCGCCGGTTTGCCATTTACCGGGCGGTTGAAGTTACAGGTCAAATACGCGACCGGTTTTTGCAGCGAACCGTCTGCTTTACGCATCTGGCCTACGCAGTCATCCATCCACGCCCCGCCGCGCTTGTTCTCACGGGCATACAGGTCGAGGTAGAAGCTACCGCGCAGTTCGTTGTTTTCGTCATACAGTTCGAAGAAACGTACATCCGGATGCCAGACATCAACATCTTTACGCTCTTTAGCGGTGATTCCGTAAATACGTTTCACCACTTCAAACAAGCCGTTAACCGCTTTGTTTTCCGGGAAGTACGGACGCAGCTGTTCGTCACTGATGCTGTAAAGATGCTGTTTTTGTTTTTCGCTGTAGTAAGCGATATCCCACGGCTGCAACTCATCGACGCCAAATTCGGCTTTGGCGAAGGCGCGCAGCTGCGCCAGCTCTTTTTCGCCCTGCGGACGCGCGCGTTTTGCCAGATCGGTTAAGAAATCCAGAACCTGCTGCGGGTTTTCTGCCATTTTAGTGGCGAGGGATTTAAAGGCGTAGTTTTCAAAGCCCAGCAGTTGCGCCAGTTCGTGACGCAGCGCGAGGATCTCTTCCATCACCTTGCTGTTATCCCACTTACCGGCATTCGGCCCTTGATCGGAGGCGCGGGTGCTGTAAGCGCGATACATCTCTTCACGCAAGGCCTGGTTGTCGCAGTAGGTCATTACCGGCAGGTAGCTTGGGATATCCAGCGTCAGCAGGTAGCCTTCCAGTTCTTTCGCTTCGGCCTGGGCTTTTGCCGCAGCCAGTGCGCTTTCTGGCATACCCGCCAGCTCAGCTTCGTCGGTAACGAGTTTGGTCCAGCCCATCGTCGCATCAAGGACGTTGTTGCTGTACTGGTTGCCCAGCTCGGAAAGACGGGTAGCAATTTCGCCGTAACGCTGCTGTTTCTCTTTCGGCAGACCGATGCCAGAGAGTTCGAAGTCGCGCAGTGCGTTATCAACCGCTTTCTTCTGCGCCGTATTCAGCGTGGCGTAGTTATCGCCATCGCGCAGATCGCGATACGCTTTATACAGCCCTTCATGTTGCCCTACCCAGGTGCTGTATTCTGACAGCAGCGGCAAGGTTTGTTCGTAGGCTTCGCGCAGTTCCGGGCTATTTTTCACCGAGTTCAGGTGGCTGACCGGGGAGAAGATACGCCCCAGCACATCGTCCACTTCCGCCAGCGGCTGGCAGAGATTTTCCCAGGTGTACGGTGCCCTTTGCGCTACTACGCGCTCCACATTTTCGCGGCAGTCGTTCAGCGCCTTAGTCACGGCTGGAACCACATGTTCCGGGAGAATTTTAGAAAACGGAGGCAATTCAAAGGGAGTCAGTAACGGATTCGTCATAGGTACAGTCCTGGTTAAAGAGGGGAACAAAACGCTCACAGGCGCTTTCGCCGGGTGTGACACAAAGCATCTCATCCGGCGCGTAATGGCAATAGCATGGGGTTAAGTGTAGTGAATTTCAATGAGAAACGTTACGCTTTCGCGGCGGCGGCCTCTTTTCGGTATACTGTCCTGATAGGCTTTTGTGCGCCCCAAATACGGGCCGATTTTTACTTACCGGAACACCTTTACCCATGCTCAGTTATCGCCACAGCTTTCACGCTGGCAACCACGCCGACGTCCTTAAACATACCGTTCAGAGCCTGATCATCGAGTCGCTGAAAGAGAAAGATAAACCGTTTCTCTATCTCGACACCCACGCAGGCGCCGGGCGTTATCAGTTAGGCAGCGAACATGCCGAGCGTACCGGCGAATATCTCGAAGGTATCGCCCGTATCTGGCAGCAGGAGGATTTGCCTGCGGAGCTGGAGCCGTACATCAATGTGGTAAAACACTTCAACCGTAGCGGTCAGTTGCGTTACTACCCTGGTTCGCCGTTGATTGCTCGTCAGCTACTGCGCGAACAGGACAGCCTGCAACTGACCGAGCTGCACCCGAGCGATTACCCGTTGCTGCGTTCTGAATTTCAGAAAGACAGCCGTGCGCGCGTGGAAAAAGCCGACGGTTTCCAGCAGCTTAAGGCCAAGCTACCGCCGGTTTCCCGCCGTGGTTTAATCCTTATCGACCCGCCGTATGAAATGAAAACCGACTATCAGGCGGTGGTCCGCGGGATAGCAGAAGGTTACAAACGTTTCGCCACTGGCACTTACGCATTGTGGTATCCAGTAGTGCTGCGCCAGCAAATCAAGCGCATGATCCACGACCTGGAAGCGACCGGCATTCGCAAAATTCTGCAAATTGAACTGGCGGTGCTGCCAGACAGCGATCGCCGTGGCATGACCGCTTCCGGCATGATTGTGATTAACCCACCGTGGAAGCTGGAACAGCAGATGAATAACGTGCTGCCGTGGCTGCACAGCAAACTGGTTCCGGCTGGCACCGGGCACGCCACCGTAAGCTGGATCGTGCCGGAGTAATTGCAGCCATTGCTGGCACCTATTACGTCTCGCGCTACAATCGCGGTAATCAACGATAAGGACACTCTGTCATGACTAAACACTATGATTACATCGCCATCGGCGGCGGCAGCGGCGGTATCGCCTCCATCAACCGCGCGGCTATGTACGGCCAGAAATGCGCGCTGATTGAAGCCAAAGAGCTGGGCGGCACCTGCGTGAACGTCGGCTGCGTGCCGAAAAAAGTGATGTGGCACGCGGCGCAAATCCGTGAAGCGATCCATATGTACGGCCCGGATTATGGTTTCGATACCACTATCAATAAATTCAACTGGGAAACGTTGATCGCCAGCCGTACCGCTTATATCGACCGTATTCATACTTCCTATGAAAACGTGCTCGGTAAAAATAACGTTGATGTAATCAAAGGCTTTGCCCGCTTCGTTGATGCCAAAACGCTAGAGGTAAACGGCGAAACCATCACGGCCGATCATATTCTGATCGCCACCGGCGGTCGTCCGAGCCACCCGGATATTCCAGGCGTGGAATATGGTATTGATTCCGATGGTTTCTTCGCCCTTCCTGCTTTGCCAGAGCGTGTAGCGGTTGTTGGCGCAGGTTACATCGCTGTTGAGCTGGCGGGCGTGATTAACGGCTTGGGCGCGAAAACGCATCTGTTTGTGCGTAAACATGCGCCGCTGCGCAGTTTCGACCCGATGATCTCTGAAACGCTGGTTGAAGTGATGAACGCCGAAGGCCCGCAGCTGCACACCAACGCCATCCCGAAAGCGGTGGTGAAAAATGCCGATGGCAGCCTGACGCTGGAGCTGGAAGATGGTCGCAGTGAAACGGTGGATTGCCTGATTTGGGCGATTGGTCGCGAGCCTGCCAATGACAACATCAACCTGGAAGCCGCTGGCGTTAAAACCGACGAAAAAGGCTATATCGTCGTCGATAAATATCAAAACACCAACATTGAAGGTATTTACGCGGTGGGCGATAACACGGGTGCAGTGGAACTGACACCGGTGGCAGTTGCAGCGGGTCGTCGTCTCTCTGAACGCCTGTTTAATAACAAGCCGGATGAGCATCTGGATTACAGCAACATTCCGACCGTGGTCTTCAGCCATCCGCCGATTGGTACTGTTGGTTTAACGGAACCGCAGGCGCGCGAGCAGTACGGCGACGATCAGGTGAAAGTGTATAAATCCTCTTTCACCGCGATGTATACCGCCGTCACCACTCACCGCCAGCCGTGCCGCATGAAACTGGTGTGCGTTGGACCGGAAGAGAAGATTGTCGGTATTCACGGCATTGGCTTTGGTATGGACGAAATGTTGCAGGGCTTCGCGGTGGCGCTGAAGATGGGCGCAACCAAAAAAGACTTCGACAACACGGTTGCCATTCACCCGACAGCGGCAGAAGAGTTCGTGACAATGCGTTAAATGTTAAAGGGCTAAGAGTAGTGCGCTCTTAGCCCTTAATTACGTTTCCGCTATCAGTTCAGAAGCTGAAGCAGGAAGCGGATCAGTTCCAGCAGCGCAATTAACGCCCCAAGAACGATGATTGCTTTATCAATCACCCGTTTTCTCCATGCGATGGAGTGAGAATGCATCCGCTTACTCATCCACTGCCTGTCACGGCGCATGCCTCATTGTTAGATGTGGGCATTCTCACTCCGGCCAGAGCATCAGTTAACGGCACCACCCGTACCACTGATCAGGACTTTGAAAGCGTTTATGCGCATTACCAGAGTGAAAATGCCTCAGAGCTAACTGTATAATCATACAGTGAAATTAGGCTAAATAACCAGCATAACCTTGCAATGTATCCTTTAAGGTAATAGCATGGAAAAGTTAGATGTGGGCATTCTCACTCCAGCCAGAGCCACCAACTCGGGGCTGGAAAGTAAAAAACCGACGCAAAGTCGGTTTTTTTACGTCCTGATTCGGACAAGGCTTAATACGGCGATAATCCGGTGAAAGTATATAAATCATCTTTCACTGCGATATATACCGAAGTGCTCCCTCTGCCAGCTGAAGAAATAGCTAATTCTTGCAATGTTAGCCACTGGCTAATAGTATTGAACTGTTAGATAAGAGCTCTCTCACTCCAGCCAGAGCCACCAACTCAGGCTGAAGAGTAAAAAAACCGACGCAAAGTCGGTTTTTTTACGTCCTGATTCAGACCGCCTTTCAAATGAATACCCAACTCAAAATTCACACCTATTACCATCTTCTGCACTTACACATTCATTAATTCATATATGTTTTTGACTTATCCGCTTTGAAGAGAGACACTGCCTGTAACAATCAGGAGCGCAATATGTCATTTCTGTTACCCATCCAACTGTTCAAAATTCTTGCCGATGAAACCCGTCTGGGCATCGTTTTACTGCTCAGCGAACTGGGAGAGTTATGTGTCTGCGATCTCTGCACTGCCCTCGATCAGTCGCAGCCCAAGATCTCCCGCCATCTGGCGCTTCTTCGTGAGAGCGGGCTATTGCTGGACCGCAAGCAAGGAAAGTGGGTTCATTACCGCTTATCGCCGCATATTCCATCGTGGGCGGCGAAAATTATTGATGAGGCCTGGCGGTGTGAGCAGGAAAAGGTTCAGGTGATTGTCCGCAACCTGGCTCGACAAAATTGTTCCGCAGACAGTAAGAACATTTGCAGTTAAAAAATTTAGCTAAACACATATGGATTTACACATGTGTTTTATCCGGGAGGCATTATGTTACTGGCAGGCGCTATCTTTGTCCTGACCATCGTATTGGTTATCTGGCAGCCGAAAGGTTTAGGCATCGGCTGGAGTGCAACGCTCGGCGCAATACTGGCGTTAGCTACGGGCGTGGTTCATCCGGGTGATATTCCGGTGGTGTGGAATATCGTCTGGAACGCGACGGCTGCGTTTATTGCCGTCATTATCATCAGCCTGCTACTGGATGAGTCCGGCTTTTTTGAATGGGCGGCGCTGCACGTCTCACGCTGGGGCAATGGACGCGGTCGCCTGCTGTTTAGCTGGATTGTCCTGCTCGGTGCCGCCGTTGCGGCCCTGTTTGCCAATGATGGCGCGGCGCTTATTTTGACGCCGATTGTCATCGCCATGCTGCTGGCTTTAGGTTTTAGCAAAGGCACGACGCTGGCGTTCGTGATGGCAGCGGGATTCATTGCCGATACCGCCAGCCTGCCACTTATTGTCTCTAACCTGGTGAATATCGTTTCGGCAGATTTCTTTGGTCTTGGCTTTCGCGAATATGCCTCGGTGATGGTGCCGGTGGATATCGCCGCGATACTGGCTACCCTGGTGATGTTGCATCTCTATTTCCGCAAAGATATTCCGCAGAACTACGATATGGCGCTGCTAAAATCTCCCGCAGAAGCGATTAAAGATCCTGCTACGTTCAAAACTGGCTGGGTTGTTTTACTGCTTCTGCTGGTGGGATTTTTCGTCCTGGAACCACTCGGCATTCCGGTAAGCGCCATTGCGGCAGTGGGCGCGCTGATATTATTTGCGGTCGCTAAACGCGGTCATGCGATTAATACGGGCAAAGTCCTGCGCGGTGCCCCCTGGCAGATTGTCATCTTCTCGCTCGGCATGTATCTGGTGGTTTATGGCCTACGCAATGCAGGACTAACGGAATATCTTTCTGGCGTACTCAACGTGCTGGCGGATAACGGCCTGTGGGCCGCGACGCTCGGCACCGGATTCCTCACCGCCTTCCTCTCTTCTATTATGAACAATATGCCGACGGTACTGGTTGGCGCGTTGTCCATTGATGGCAGCACGGCATCTGGCGTTATCAAAGAAGCGATGGTTTATGCCAACGTGATTGGCTGCGATTTAGGGCCGAAAATTACCCCGATTGGTAGTCTGGCAACGCTGCTCTGGCTGCACGTACTTTCGCAGAAGAATATGACAATCAGCTGGGGATATTACTTCCGTACAGGAATTATCATGACCCTGCCGGTGCTGTTTGTGACGCTGACCGCGCTGGCGCTACGCCTCTCTTTCACATCGTAATGAGATACTGATATGAGCAACATTACCATTTATCACAACCCGGCCTGCGGCACGTCGCGTAATACGCTGGAGATGATCCGCAACAGCGGTACAGAACCGACCATTATCTATTATCTGGAAACACCGCCGACGCGCGATGAACTGGTCAAACTCATTACCGATATGGGGATTTCGGTACGCGCGCTGCTGCGTAAAAACGTCGAGCCATATGAGGATCTGGGCCTTGCGGAAGATAAATTTACTGACGATCGGTTAATCGACTTTATGCTGCAATATCCCATCCTGATTAATCGCCCGATTGTGGTTACACCGCTGGGAACTCGTCTGTGCCGCCCTTCAGAAGTGGTGCTGGAAATTCTGCCAGATGCGCAACAAGGCGCGTTCACCAAGGAAGATGGTGAGAAAGTGGTTGATGAGGCGGGTAAACGATTAAAATAAACAAAGGGGGCGGCTGCGCCCTCTCATTATTGACAAAAAATACATAATTTCGATCGTGCAATTTCAGTAACTTATTGATATCCATGCAGGACGGATAAACAATGTTTTTTTAATGAACAGATAAAATGAGTCATATAATAAGTGTTTTTAAATTGAAGATCCCCAAAGTTAAAATTACGAATGGCTTGCATATCTAACGTTTATAAACCATTATCATCACATCAATAACAATCTTTACACCATGTGCCATTAGAAATAAGAGCCGCCTTATAATATCCCATATTATAAGGCGACACATAATAACATCACACATCAATGCTTTCCGGATCTCATCTGCAAGGATATAAATATCAGACAGGTTTACGTTACTATCAGGCATATCACTTAAGAATCAGATGAAAACCATAAAGAAATATCTATTATGGTTTTAACATTTGTTGATAAGGATAGTAACATGAACAAGTCAAAAGGTGCTCTCATCGTCAGCCTTGCATTATTGCTTGCCGCGTGTAGTTCTATTCCACAAAATATCAAAGGTAATAACCAGCCTGATATCCAAAAAAGTTTTGTTGCTGTTCATAACCAACCAAATTTATACGTTGGTCAGCAGGCCCGCTTTGGCGGTAAAGTCATTAACGTCATTAATGGCAAAACCGATACATTGCTAGAAATCGCCGTATTGCCGTTGGATAGCTATGCGAAACCTGACATTGAGGCCAACTATCAAGGGCGACTGCTCGCCAAACAAAGTGGTTTCCTTGACCCAGTAAACTACCGTAACCACTATGTCACCATCCTCGGAACCATTCAGGGCGAACAACCTGGCTTTATCAATAAAGTCCCATATAACTTCCTTGAAGTGAATATGCAGGGGATTCAGGTGTGGCATTTACGAGAAGTGGTGAACACAACCTATAACCTGTGGGATTACGGCTACGGCGCATTCTGGCCAGAACCCGGCTGGGGCGGCACTCCTTACTATACCGATGCGGTTAGCCAGGTAACGCCAGAACTGGTCAAATAACATTACCTGAAGATGCAGATATTGATGAGATATCTGCATCTTTGAACACATTCAATTAATGTACAGCAAGCTAATTAGTATAATTACAAGCCCTGACCTTTTTATTACCTTTGGCAACCTGACTATAAAGTTAATGTTCGCAAAGGGAGTCGGTTATGTTTCTTATAATTACCAAAGACACCATGTTTTTCACCGCGATGAAAAATATTGTAAGTAAAGGTAATGTCGTTCATATACAGAACGAAGAAGAGATTGACTTAACGTTGCATCAGAATGCCTTAGTGATTATTGATACATTAATGAATAATGTATTCCACTCATCAATGCTCAACAAAATTGAACGCCTGCGGCCTGTTCATGTCATTGTTTTCTCGCCGTTTAATATTAAACGCTGTCTGGGGAAAGTTCCGGTAACCTTTGTCCAGAGAAATATTACGATTATTGACTTCATCGCACTGCTCAATGGCAGTTATTGCTCTGTACCTGAAGCAGACGTGTCACTCTCGCGCAAACAGCATCAGGTTCTGAGCTGCATTGCGAATCAAATGACGACAGAAGATATTCTGGGGAAACTCAAAATATCGCTGAAAACATTCTACTGCCATAAACACAATATTATGATGATCCTCAATCTTAAGCGGATCAATGAGCTGGTACGTCATCAACATATTGATTATCTGGTCTGAAATCTCCAGCTGATATTTATAAAGAGGCCCGGCGACAGCCAGACCTCCGGACAATGACTCGTTATGCAGCAACGCCTTCCTGCGTCAGCGCCGCAATCTGTTTACGCCATTGCGCCTGCTCCTGTTCCCCTTCAGTACGCTGACCATAAAGTTGCGCAATCTGCGTACCATCATGAGCAAACAGTTCCAGGCTGGTTACGTAGCCATCGCTGGTCGGTTTACGGGTAACCCAGGCTTCAGCAATGCTCTCTTCTAATAGATGAAGAGTAAACGTCGGGTTGAAAATATTCAGCCAACCTTTCATTAGCACCACTTTTTCTACCACACCCGTGAAAATCTGTACGCAGCCACGGTTGCCAACAAACACCATGATTTCATTGCCATCCTGCTGTGCAGATTCAAGAATTTGCGCCAGCGCACTACCAGGTACTTTGCAGGCCAAATCGTCTGCCACCAGATTGAACGCCTGCTGACGAGTCAGGTTGTGGCGCTTGAGCAACGTAAAAAACTGATGGACATCCGTCATCGCACGCCACTCTTGTTCTACAACACTGGCATCGACGTCGGTTTGTGCGACAGGCGCATCAACCGTTGTTAACTCAAGCGGCGTATTTTCCTCGACGGTAAAGCGTGCCAGAAGCTCATTCCATGCCGCCATATCGGTATTGTCGGTAGCATAAACTTTCAGTAATGCATCGCCCTGATGATCAAAGAACTGAATACTCTGACGTTCACCACGAGCCGTGTTTTCTTTTATATGGAAAACACTGGCCCACTGATTAAGAAACAGTCGCAAATCCAGCGCGCGCGGGTTGAGTATTAATCCGGCATGACCGTTCAAATGCTGGTTTGTGAACGAGCCAACTTGCTCATGGACTGCATATTCATTACGACAAATACATTTGGTTTCACCAACGCTTTCCAGCGCTGCCAGAATTTCACGAATATCGCCGCGCATCCGCCACGCGTCGTGAGTGACGCGCGCAAATGCCAGTTCTGCTTCGCTGATATTCATTAAACCTGCGATGTCACGCGCGTACTTTCCGGGATTTTGTTCTTTTAACTCAAGCCAGCGTGTGTAGTGGTTCATTGTCTCTCTTCCTTCCAGATAAATGCCCCGAAATATCGGGGCTGATGATTACCATTGATAACTCACGAAAATTTTGCCGTTACGTCCATCCTGTGGGATGCCCTGCGGCGACCAGTACTCTTTATCGAAGGCATTGCCCAATACCAGAGTCGTGGTCATGCCTTTGAGCACCTGCTGCCCTTGATAACTGACGTAGAAATCATTCACGCCGTAGCCAGGTTGTTTGCTGTAGCTGCTGCTGATATGTGTTGAGCGATCGGCAAACGTACCGACCCAACCAACAGAGAAGCCACTGTGAGCGATCGGAATATTCAGGGTGCTGGTAACGGTATCCGGGTTAATGCTGGAGATATATTCCCCGGTATCAGTGTCTTTGCCGCGGGTACGGTTATAGGCCACATCAAGACTAAACAGGTCAGTGGTATATTTCGTCATCACATCCCAGCCCCAGATTTTGGCATTCGGGACGTTATAAGACATGGTTGTCGCCGCCGCGAAATCGACGGTTGTGGAGATGTAATCCTTCGCTTTGGTATCAAAGTAGCTGGCTTTAAATTCCAGGGCATCATTGGACAACATCAGGTCATCAAAACGCAGCCCAAAGCCGTATTCCTGAGTTTCGTTGGTTTCCGGACGTAAATTCGGGTTTGGCACCCAATAGTTGGTATAGAAGCGACCAATCGAGAAGTGCTTAGAATCGTTGTACATTTCGCCCATCGTCGGCGCGCGGAATGCCTGGGCATATGAGCCAAATAACATCAGCCAGTTGGTCGGATTGATAGTCATCCCTGCACGAGACGACCATTTGTCGGCATCAACATCTTTGTAGCCGTCGCTGCTACCGCGATAACTGTCATAGCGGGTTCCGCCAAGCAGGGTAATCGGCAGATCGCGTAAGGTGATCTCATCCTGTAGCCAGCCGGAACTGAAATCAATTTTTGCTTGCGGGAAGCCCGTCGTCGCGCCGCCAGGATGCTGTTCCTGACGATAATACTCACCGCCATACGTCAGCAGGTGAGAGGCAAAACTCTCGGCAAACAGAGTGGAACGGTTCTCCAGTTTGGCACCTTTTGTTGTCTGTTCGCGATACTCACCGGAACTTCCCGTGTTTTGCGCATTAATACGAACTTCCGACCAGTAAACTTTTGCATCAGCATTTAACCAGTCGTTGCCCACTGGAGAGAGTTTATAAGAAAGCTGAGCATCACGTTGAATCGTTGAACGATCAACCATTGGATTACTGCTGTCAGACGCTTCAACGGTCTGCGGATTTTTTGGTTCGCGCGCGTCGTTATTGTAATAACGCACTAATCCGCTCAGAGCCTGGGCAGAATCAATTTGCCAGGTTCCTTTCGCCAGCATGTTATTAATAGCCTCATCATTCGGCGCGGTTTCGCCATTGCTCTGGCGTAAATCACCACGATCGCGACTGGACCAGGCCACAATACCATCCAGATTTTCCGTTCGCCCAAACGCGCTCGCGCCTAATCCCAGGCTATGGTCCCCCGTGCCACCGGTGCCAAAAACGCGAAAACCACTGCTTTGTCCTTCCTGCAATAAATCTTTTGCATCGACCGTATCGTAGGAGATAACCCCACCCAGCGCGCCACTGCCATACAGTAATGCCGAAGGTCCACGGACAATCTCGACACGTTTGATCAGCGCCGGATCGAGGAAAGTCCCATTCAGGTGTCCGGTATCCGTTCCCTGACGAACGCCATCGACAAGAACCAGCACGCCGCGATGGTCATAACCACGCATATTTACATCCTGACCGTTGGTTCGTCCGGTACCATCAAGGGTAATTCCAGGAACATGACGCAGCAGATCGGTGGCTGAAGTCGCGGTTTGGTTTTCAGGAGCGGAAGTGTCGAGGACGCTGACCATCATTGGTGCTTCGAAGGAACTACGGGCATTCCCCGTTGCCGTAACGGTCATGGTTTCAGTAGCAAAAGCAAACGTTGGCAAGGTGGCAGAAACAGCCAAAGCCAACAAACTCAAGCGCAACGAGGTAAATTGCGGACGTGACATAGCGATTCTCCATGAGGAAAATAAAAAATGCTGGCTACCTGGATTAATACCGGGATGGCTGGCGAAAAATAAATTTATTTACAATTCAAAGCGATAATATTCGCCGGGTGAGTTAACGGGCGTTTATATCCGGTGAAATTGCCTGGTATCCCGGACAATTCGCCCTCTTTGTCAGGCAAAGCGATATGCCGCATCTGGAGTGAAGAGCGCTGTGCGCTATCCCTTGCAAAAGCTATGATTTTGTTATCCATATAGTCATATTTTGTTAAAGCCAGACGTGATAATGAGAATTATTATCGATCAATTTTTTATGATCAAGCTTTTTTTTAACCGCCATTAACACAATAAACAGGGGGTTATGAAAGCTATCCTGTATCCAGAAAACCATTTTTTTCTTGTGGCAGTCCCCCACGACCTCATAACGAAACGTTGTCGTTAACCGCGATAATTTTCTCTTCTCTTTGCTCTGCAAGCCGCGATATCTCTGAGATCTCAGCTTTTTCCCGCCCTGAAATTTTGTCGGTAACAAGAACGTTAGCTGACGAAGCATCTTGATAAAAATCAAAAATAAATACGCTTGTAACGCCTTGCGTATTGAATCGACGGTTGTATTTCATATATAACTCAAATGATAATCATGATCATTCTCAATTCGATAAGAGTTCTCATATGATGCCAAGGATCACCAACAGGCCGTTTCTTTTTTCCCCACTAACGTTATGTATTTCAGCCGTGGCCTCTGCCGCGAAGACTGCGGTAAAACGAAAAAAATTGTTTACGGCAGTACTGGCTCTTAGCTGGGCTTTTAGCGCAACGGCTGTCGAACGCATTGTGGTCGCTGGAGGATCACTGACGGAGCTAATCTACGCGATGGGTGCTGGCGAGCGCGTGGTGGGTGTCGATGAAACGACATCTTATCCCCCAGAAACCGCCAAACTGCCGCATATTGGCTACTGGAAACAACTCAGCAGCGAAGGCATTTTGTCACTTCGGCCGGATAGCGTAATTACCTGGCAGGATGCAGGACCGCAAATTGTGCTCGACCAGTTGCGGGCGCAAAAGGTCAACGTCGTCACTCTGCCGCGTGTACCAGCCACCCTTGAGCAGATGTACGCCAACATTCGCCAACTGGCAAAAACGTTACAGGTTCCTGAACAAGGCGAGGCGCTGGTGACACAAATCAGCCAACGCCTGGAGCGAGTACAGCAAAGCGTGGCGGCAAAAAAAGCCCCGGTTAAAGCGATGTTTATTCTCTCTGCTGGCGGCAGCGCGCCACAGGTCGCCGGTAAAGGCAGCGTCGCAGACGCCATTCTGTCGCTTGCCGGCGCAGAAAACGTCGCTACCCACCAGCAGTACAAAAGCTACAGCGCGGAATCGCTGATTGCGGCTAACCCTGAAGTGATTGTCGTAACCTCACAAATGGTCGATGGCGATATTAATCGGCTACGTTCTATTGCCGGAATTACCCACACCGCCGCCTGGAAGAACCAGCGCATTATCACCGTTGATCAAAACCTGATTCTGGGAATGGGCCCGCGTATTGCTGATGTCGTTGAGTCTTTACACCAACAACTTTGGCCGTAATAAACGGATTTAAATCAGACGTATGAACATGAAAAACACCCTGGATCTCACGCCTCATTTTGCTTTAGACGGTGACCAGCCATTTAAAGACAGGCGTGCCATGATGCCGTTTCGTGGGGCCATTCCGGTCGCCAAAGAACAACTGGCACAGACCTGGCAAGAGATGATCAGTCAAACAACCTCACCTCGTAAGCGACTGATTTATCTTCATATTCCTTTTTGCGCGACACACTGCACGTTTTGCGGTTTTTATCAGAATCGTTTTAATGAAGATGCGTGTGCTCATTATACCGATGCCCTGATTCGAGAAATCGAACAGGAGGCAGACAGCGTATTGCATCAGTCCGCGCCCATCCATGCGGTCTATTTCGGTGGCGGTACGCCTTCCGCACTCTCCGCGCGCGATTTGGCAAGAATCATCACCACACTACGAGAAAAATTACCACTGGCACCCGATTGTGAAATCACCATTGAAGGCCGGGTACTGAATTTTGACGCTGACCGAATCGACGCTTGCCTTGATGCGGGAGCAAACCGCTTCTCAATTGGTATTCAGTCGTTTAACAGCAAAATCCGCAAGAAAATGGCCCGCACCTCGGATGGCCCAACCGCCATTGCGTTTATGGAAAGCCTGGTCAAACGCGACCGTGCTGCGGTGGTCTGTGACCTGCTGTTTGGCCTGCCAGGTCAGGATGCGCAAACCTGGGGAGAAGATCTGGCTATTGCCCGCGATATCGGTCTTGACGGCGTCGACCTCTATGCGCTCAACGTCCTGCCCAACACGCCACTGGGCAAAGCCGTGGAAAACGGGCGCACTACCGTGCCCTCTCCGGCGGAGCGTCGCGATCTTTACCTGCAAGGGTGTGATTTTATGGACGATGCCGGTTGGCGCTGCATCAGTAACAGCCACTGGGGCCGTACCACACGCGAACGCAATCTCTATAACCTGCTGATAAAACAAGGTGCCGATTGTCTGGCCTTTGGTTCCGGCGCCGGCGGTTCGATTAATGGTTACTCCTGGATGAACGAACGCAATCTTCAGACCTGGCATGAATCCGTCGCGGCAGGCAAAAAACCGCTGATGATGATCATGCGTAACGCCGAACGTAACGCGCAGTGGCGTCATACCTTGCAGTCGGGCATTGAAACGGCGCGTGTACCGCTGGACGAACTTACGCCACATGCTGAAAAACTCGCACCATTACTGGCCCAGTGGCACCAAAAAGGCTTAAGCCGCGATGCTTCAACGTGCCTGCGGTTAACCAATGAAGGTCGTTTCTGGGCAAGCAACATTTTGCAGTCTCTTAATGAACTGATTCAGGTACTTAATGCGCCAGCGATTGCGCTTGAAAAACCATAACAGGAGTGATTTATGAGCCATGTCTCGTTACAGGAATTTTTGAAAACGGAGCCAGACGGTACGCTGGAGGCGATCGCCGAACAATACAACACCACGCTGCTGGAGGTAGTGAAAAATCTGCCCTCTCCGACAGTTGTGTCAGGCGATAAATTCGATACTGTCTGGGATACCGTCTGCGAATGGGGCAACGTCACCACGCTGGTGCATACTGCCGATGTGATCCTCGAATTTAGCGGCGAACTGCCTTCGGGTTTCCACCGCCACGGCTATTTCAATCTGCGTGGAAAGCACGGCATGTCCGGGCATATCAAAGCAGAAAACTGCACGCATATTGCCTTAATCGAACGTAAATTTATGGGCATGGACACCGCATCCATTCTCTTTTTCAACAAAGAAGGCAGCGCCATGCTGAAAATCTTCCTCGGCAGGGATGACCATCGTCAGCTCCTGAGTGAACAGGTCAACGCCTTCCATGCTCTGGCAGCATCGTTAAAGGAACACGCCTGATGACACCGTGGCTACTCTTTGGCGCGGGCGGAAAAGGTGTGGGCGCCAGAACGCTTGAACTGGCGCTGGCGGAACAACGTCCGGTCGTCGCTGTCGTTCGCCGTGCAGACGCTGCGGCTCAACTGACGCAACAAGGTGTGCAGGCTTTTACTGGCGACGCTTGTGACGCCAGCGTAGTCGCAGCCGCCTGCCGCGCGGCTGGTCCGCAAGCACTTATCATCTCAACAATGGGCGGTGCACAGGATTATCTGGCCCACAGAACGGTGATTGATGAGGCCGAAAAGGCAGGCATCAGTCGCATGATTCTGGTGACTTCTTTGGGATGCGGCGATAGTTGGCCGTTCTTATCGGATCGGGCAAAAGCCGCGTTTGGTCAGGCGGTGCGCGAAAAGACACTGGCGGAAAGCTGGCTGCAAACCAGCCAGCTAGACTACGCCATTCTCCGCCCTGGCGGTCTGCTTGACGGCGCAGCAACAGGCAAAGCACAACGGATACAAAATCAGGAGTGTCATGGTTTTGTCCGCCGTGCCGATGTCGCCGCACACATTCATGAACTGGCAAACGCGCCAGCACTCAACAAGCAGATCTACAGTCTGATTGAACCTGACCTGAAACCGGCGTAATCCCATGCGGCGCAGACTCTCCGCGCCGCAACGTCATAACGGAGTTTTGCGTGCTCAAGGATTCATTTTCATCCGCCAGTGTCTTTATGGGGCTATCACTATTATTGCTTGCCCTGGTGCTGTTCGGTGCCAGTCAGGGCGCGTTAAAAATCAGCTTTAGCGCCCTTCTTGATGAGGAATACCGCGATATCTGGCTAAATATTCGCCTGCCGCGCGTTTTACTGGCAGTGCTGGTAGGCGCCGCGTTGGCAACCGCCGGGGTGATTATGCAGGGGCTTTTCCGCAACCCCATGGCTGACCCAGGATTACTCGGCGTCAGTAGCGGTTCGGCATTAATGGTTGGCGTTGCTATTGTGCTGCCCTTTTCCTTCCCCGTGGTGCTGGTGCTCTATGAGCAAATGGTGTTTGCCATCGCCGGAAGTTTAGTGGTCTGCACCATCATTTTTCTCATCACGCAGCGCCATCGCGATGGCAGCATGATGCAATTGTTACTCGCCGGGATCGCCATCAATGCCCTGTGCGGCGCAGCGATCGGCATACTGAGCTATATCGGCGATGAGCAGCAATTACGACAACTCACGTTGTGGATGATGGGCAATCTCGGTCAGGCGCAATGGCCAACGTTATTGGTTGCCAGCTCCTTCATTCTGCCCGCCATTATGGCAACAACGTGTCTCGCCGGAACGCTGAATTTGCTGCAACTTGGTGATGAAGAAGCCCATTACCTCGGCGTGAACGTAAAGCGTAAACGCCAACAATTACTGTTGATTAGCTCACTGCTCGTTGGCGCTGCCGTATCGGTAAGCGGCATTATCGGCTTTATTGGCCTGGTGATCCCGCATCTGATTCGCATGACAACCGGAGCAAATCATCGCTGGCTAATTCCTTGCTCTGCCCTTGCCGGAGCCTGCTTATTACTGATGGCAGACACGCTTGCCCGCACACTGGTACAGCCAGCAGAAATGCCTGTCGGATTACTAACCAGCCTGCTTGGCGGCCCGTATTTCATGTGGTTGATTCTGCGCAACCGGAGGATCGCATGATTAGCGCCCGGAACCTGGTTTATAGCCTTCATGGGCGACGCCTGACTGACAATGTCTCGCTGACTTTTCCCGGCGGGGAAATTGTTGCCATTCTCGGCCCTAATGGTGCGGGAAAATCCACGTTGCTTCGCCAGCTCACCGGCTATCTTCAACCTGATAGCGGCGAATGCCGGTTATTTAATAAGCCATTAAATGAATGGTCAATTACCGAACTGGCGAAACACCGGGCCGTGATGCGTCAGAATAGCCATATGGCGTTCCCATTCAGCGTACAAGAAGTGATCCAGATGGGGCGCCATCCGCATCGTACCGGTAATCAGGGGGATGAAACGGCACAGATAATGGCGCTATGCGACTGTCAGGCGTTAGCAAACCGCGACTATCGGCAATTATCCGGCGGTGAACAACAGCGTGTGCAATTAGCGCGCCTGCTGGTACAACTTTGGGAAGCAATACCCTCGCCGAAATGGTTATTTCTTGATGAACCAACGTCGGCGCTGGATATTCACCATCAGCAGCATCTGTTTCGTTTATTACGTCAGTTAGTTCGCGAACGGCAATTCAACGTCTGCTGTGTATTGCACGATCTTAATCTTGCCGCCCGCTATGCCGACCGTGTTGTATTGATGCAAAAAGGAAAGGTTATCGCCAATGGTAAACCGCAGGACGTGTTGACACAGCAGGCGCTGACTATGCTCTACGGCGCGGATATTACTGTATTAAACGCCCCTGCCAATCATTCTCCGCTGATTGTCCTCGATAGTTAAATACGACGGGAGTACCGGGTGTACTCCCGTCGATATCATTAATATTCACATTAGCTGATTGAAACACCTTTCACACCCGTCATGTCTTTTAGCGACTTTAATAAGTCTTCAATCGACGTCGCCGCATGAAGCTGAATATCAATAGCAACTACGTCATGATCTTCATTTTCTTGCAACGAAACTAAATCAGTTTTTATTTTTTGTTGTTTAAACCAGTCGAGCATCGACAGCGTATTACCGTTCACCAATGTCAGCTGTAAATGGTAATTCTTGTTCATCAGCCGGAAAGTTAATTGATGGAAGACTTCCAGTACCAACAAGGTCATTACAGAACCGTAAATCCCCAGCTCATACATGCCGCTACCAATCACCATACCGATTGCAGCTGTTACCCAGATATCCGCAGCGGTGGTGAGGCCGACAATATTTTGATTACGAACGAGGATATTACCCGCGCCTATAAAACCGACGCCAGTGACAACCTGAGCGGCAATACGGCTGGGATCAAGCCCGACGTGATCCAGCGCCAGCACATCAGCGAAACCATATTTCGACACAATCATAAACAGGGCGCTACCCATACCGATTAAGACATGTGTACGAAGCCCTGCCCCTTTGCCGCGGATTTGCCTTTCCATGCCAATAGCACCACAGGCAATAGCAGCCAGGATTAGACGAATAATAAATTCTGCAGTCATATAAAAATGCAAAAAGGAGCAGCAAGATGGCTCAACTTGCTACTCCTTTTTGCTTTATTCCTGTTAATTCGGCAGGACATTTGCCAATTTATCTTTGAAGGTATACAAATTTTTCTGCGGATTTTTCTTACAATATTCAATCACTTTAGGAATCTGAGTCAGATCAGTTTCATTTAAGGTTACAGTATCACCACCTTTGTAAACCGTTTCCTCATGCAGCATCCACCATGCAACCGGTGTCATCGCTTTTGGATTCAGGTCAATAAATTCCTGACAAGTCATATCTTTAGCAGATTCATTAGCAGCCAGTGCAGATTGTGCATTAACCAGTGAAAGTGCCGCTACAGCGCCAACGAAAATCATGGCTTTACGTAGAGATGAAATATTCATTTTACAACCCATTCAACAAATAAAGTATATATGAACAGGAGGATTATCTGCTTTTAACGCGAGGTATTCCTGCCTGTTCAATATTCAAGGAAATACGATGCAACGCATTCCATGAATTACATATCTTTCTTAATCTTGTCCCATTCGCCTTTAACTTTATCTTTAAAGCTGGCTTGTTTATCCTGAGTACAAGCCTGAACGATAGCTGGGGTTACGGTTGCAATGCCCTGAACATCCATAACCGCATCTTCTGGTTTATCTTTGTTATTCAGTGCTTCAGCAAAACCGACTGCAGTCGGCTGGAAGGATTCGTCCACAGCCAGGAAATCTTCACAGGTCCAGGAGTTGACAGGTTTTTTATTGTCAGCTGCTTTTTGTGCATCCGCGGCATTGCTCACAACTGGCAGAAGAAGCAGGCCACCAAGAATTACACCTAATACTTTTTTCATCGTAATATCCTCAACTATAAAGTGAAAGAGCCGTCACGAATCAATTTCGACATTGAGGTTATAACCTGGTTTTTTGGGTATGTCATGTTGAGATAAAATATCAAAATCAGATATTTTTATTTAAATACAACAAGTTACATGGGTGTTGGACACATTAATTAGGAAATTTTTATTAAATCACATGCATTCCTGGATGCATTTTTGGCATAGATTGATAGTAGGGATTTTTCTTCTTAAATTTATAGGGTGGTTCTATGTTATATATAGATAAGGCAACAATTTTGAAATTTGATCTGGATATGCTTAAGAAGCATCGGAGAGCAATCCAGTTTATTGCTGTGCTACTGTTTATTGTCGGTTTGCTGTGTATAAGCTTCCCGTTTGTCTCTGGCGATATCCTTAGCACAGTCGTTGGCGCATTATTAATCTGCTCAGGCATTGCGCTTATTGTCGGTTTATTCAGCAACCGGAGTCATAATTTCTGGCCTGTATTATCCGGCTTCCTTGTCGCTGTCGCCTATTTGTTGATCGGCTATTTCTTCATCCGCGCACCAGAACTGGGAATTTTTGCTATTGCGGCGTTTATTGCTGGCTTGTTTTGTGTCGCTGGGGTTATTCGCTTGATGAGCTGGTATCGCCAGCGTTCAATGAAAGGCAGCTGGCTACAACTAGTCATTGGTATCCTGGATATCATCATTGCATGGATATTCCTGGGTGCAACGCCAATGGTTTCTGTAACACTAGTTTCTACACTGGTGGGGATAGAACTAATATTCAGCGCTGCCAGCTTGTTTAGCTTCGCTAGTTTATTCGTTAAAAAATAATCAATATCAGACCGTCGGCACAGTATTTCCCACACCGCCTCATAATCACTTATGGTGACTATGAGGCATATAACACTCCCGCTTCATATCGCCACCATGGCAAAACATAAACCATCGTTGAAATAATTACCGTGCGACTCATTAAACAACTCGCTGAAACCTTTATGGTTTTATAAATTTCACAGCAAATTAGCCATTTCAAACATTATCATGGCTGATATTTTCTGTAGTCAGGTTTAATGTTTAAAAGTGCTGTGGGAAAATGAAATCAAGATTTGGCAAGCATTGACTCAATAAGAAGGTAATTAATGCAGTTTATGTTAATTTTCCCCAAAAATTAAAAAGAAAGCTGGCAATCCAATTGCCAGCTTAAGTAGAAACAAGGAGACTCGATATTTAAATCGGATTACTTTTTTATTTTAGTTTTATCATTCAGAAATCACAAACTTTAAATTGATAACTTATTCTTGGTAAAAATATGGGAGTTGTTAATTTCATGTTGGCACTAACAAATTTATAACACCCAGGAATGTTACCTAGGATCAATATATGGAGTGCGTGATGGATAAATCTCAAGTTTTGATTAGTGTTAATAGACGTATTAGTTCACGAAGGGCAACGTTCTTATAGGCGTTTACTATATTGAACAACGAATTCGGACATGGATGTAAATAATGAAAAGGATGACATGTTCGAAACAATAACGGCTAAGGAGCAAGTTATGATTTTTCTCATGACGAAGGATTCTTTTCTTTTACAGGGCTTTTTGCAGTTGAAAGATAATCACGAAATGATAAAAATCAATTCCCTGTCAGAGATAAAAAGCATAGGTAACAAACCATTCAAGGTGATCATTGATACCTATCATAATCATATCCTTGATGAAGAAGCGATTAAGTTTCTTGAGAAGTTAGATGCTGAAAGAATCATTGTTCTGGCACCTTACCACATCAGCAAACTTAAAAGTCAGTCGCCTATCTTTTTTATCAGCCGTAAAGAAAGCATTAAAAATCTGATTGATATTACTTATGGAAAACACTTGCCTCATAAGAATTCTCAATTATGTTTCTCGCATAATCAATTCAAAATTATGCAATTAATCCTGAAGAACAAAAATGAAAGTAATATCACGTCAACACTGAAAATTTCGCAGCAGACATTAAAGATCCAGAAATTCAATATTATGTACAAGCTGAAACTTAGACGTATGAGCGACATCGTGACTCTGGGGATCTCTTCTTATTTTTAAGAAGGCGTTGATGTGGCCCAGCGATAAGTGCCTGAAATTGACGGCTGGCATGACGAGGGATGCAAATGCTGACTCCATTACTCCCGGTGATAACCAAAGGAGAAGCAAAAACGAACTTATTCCCCTGGTTTATGTATCCACCAGTAGAAACATTCGTTGCCCGGACGCAGGCAGAGACTGTCAGCAGAACGGCAACATTTTTTTTGCCATCTAAATCGCCACATTGGTCACTCGGCCTGCATGCGCCATCACAGGCATACATCCCCATGGCTTGCACTATGCCGCAGGTCTGTAAATCCCTCATGCCTCTCCCCGCACACATTCAAAAAATCCGTAATTTTTCACGAATTTTCAGGGAATAAAATGAACAGAAAAAGAAAACTGTTAATACCGTTGTTATTCTGCGGCGTAATACTCACCGCATGCGACGACAAATCAGCGCAAAATGCTGCCGCCATGACGCCAGTAGTGGGCGTGGTGACGCTCTCCCCCGGCTCAATCAATGTCATGAGCGAATTGCCCGGCAGAACTGTTCCTTATGAAGTTGCTGAGATTCGCCCGCAGGTGGGTGGCATCATCATTAAGCGCAATTTTATCGAAGGCGATAAAGTTAACCAGGGCGATTCGTTGTATCAGATTGACCCTGCGCCCTTGCAGGCAGAGTTGAACTCAGCCAAAGGTTCGCTGGCGAAAGCCCTCTCTACCGCCAGCAATGCCCGCATTACCTTTAATCGCCAGGCATCGTTGCTGAAAACCAACTACGTCAGCCGTCAGGATTACGACACCGCGCGCACCCAGCTGAATGAGGCTGAAGCCAATGTCACCGTTGCTAAAGCGGCTGTTGAGCAGGCGACGATCAATCTGCAATACGCAAATGTCACCTCGCCCATTACGGGCGTCAGTGGGAAATCATCAGTGACCGTCGGCGCACTCGTTACTGCTAATCAGGCAGATTCGCTGGTTACAGTGCAGCGTCTGGACCCGATTTATGTCGATCTCACGCAGTCGGTACAAGATTTTTTGCGCATGAAAGAAGAGGTTGCCAGTGGGCAAATCAAACAGGTTCAGGGCAGTACGCCAGTACAGCTCAATCTGGAAAATGGCAAACGTTACAGCCAGAGCGGTACGCTGAAATTCTCTGACCCGACGGTGGATGAAACTACTGGCTCGGTCACGTTGCGCGCGATTTTCCCCAATCCAAATGGTGACTTACTGCCAGGCATGTACGTCACAGCATTAGTGGATGAAGGTAGTCGCCAGAATGTGTTACTGGTGCCGCAGGAAGGCGTTACTCACAACGCTCAGGGCAAAGCAACGGCGCTCATTCTTGATAAAGATGATGTCGTGCAGTTACGCGAAATTGACGCTACCAAAGCCATCGGCAACCAGTGGGTTGTTACCTCTGGCTTACAAGCTGGCGATCGGGTGATCGTTTCCGGTTTGCAACGCATTCGCCCAGGTATCAAAGCACGCGCAATTTCCTCCAGCCAGGAAAACGCCAGCACCGAATCGAAACAATAACGTTGCAGGCTTAAGGGGACTTTCATGGCTAACTATTTTATTGATCGCCCGGTTTTTGCCTGGGTACTTGCCATTATTTTGATGCTCGCAGGCGGGCTGGCGATCATGAACTTACCGGTGGCGCAATATCCGCAGATTGCACCACCGACCATCACCGTTAGCGCCACCTATCCGGGTGCTGATGCGCAAACGGTAGAAGATTCAGTCACTCAGGTGATTGAGCAAAATATGAATGGACTTGATGGCTTAATGTATATGTCATCAACCAGTGATGCGGCGGGTAATGCCTCCATCACACTGACCTTTGAGACAGGAACGTCGCCCGATATTGCGCAGGTTCAGGTGCAGAATAAACTGCAACTTGCTATGCCATCACTCCCCGAAGCAGTACAGCAACAAGGGATTAGCGTCAATAAGTCGAGCAGCAATATCCTGATGGTGGCAGCGTTTATCTCTGAAAACGGCAGCCTCAACCAGTACGACATTGCGGACTATGTGGCTTCTAATATTAAAGACCCATTAAGTCGTACCGCAGGTGTCGGTAGCGTGCAGCTCTTTGGTTCAGAGTACGCCATGCGTATCTGGCTGGACCCGCAAAAACTCAATAAATACAACCTTGTTCCTGCCGATGTTATTTCCCAAATCAAGGTACAGAACAACCAGATTTCCGGCGGTCAACTGGGCGGAATGCCACAGGCGGCAGACCAACAACTGAACGCCTCGATCATTGTGCAGACACGTCTGCAAACACCGGAAGAATTTGGCAAAATCCTGCTGAAAGTTCAGCAAGATGGTTCACAAGTGCTGCTGCGCGACGTTGCCCGCGTCGAGCTGGGAGCGGAAGATTACTCCACCGTGGCGCGCTATAACGGCAAACCTGCCGCCGGTATCGCCATCAAACTGGCTACCGGAGCAAACGCGCTCGATACTTCGCGGGCGGTAAAAGCAGAGCTCAACCGTTTATCGGCCTATTTTCCCGCCAGCCTGAAGACGGTTTATCCTTACGACACGACACCATTTATTAAAATTTCAATCCAGGAAGTTTTCAAAACGCTGGTTGAGGCCATCATCCTCGTCTTCCTGGTCATGTATCTGTTTTTACAAAACATTCGCGCTACGATCATCCCGACTATTGCCGTACCGGTCGTTATTCTCGGCACGTTCGCGATTTTGTCGGCGGTCGGTTTTACCATCAATACCCTCACCATGTTCGGGATGGTGCTGGCGATAGGGTTGCTGGTTGATGATGCTATCGTGGTGGTAGAAAACGTCGAGCGCGTGATAGCAGAAGATAAGCTGCCGCCGAAGGAAGCGACGCATAAATCAATGGGGCAAATCCAACGTGCGCTGGTCGGGATTGCCGTTGTGCTTTCCGCGGTGTTTATGCCAATGGCCTTTATGAGCGGCGCGACCGGGGAAATTTACCGTCAGTTCTCCATTACGCTGATCTCCTCCATGTTGCTTTCGGTGTTTGTGGCGATGAGTCTAACGCCTGCCCTTTGCGCCACCATTTTGAAAGCCGTTCCAGAAGGCGGTCACAAACAGAATGCGTTGTTTGTGCGATTTAACCATCTGTTTGAAAAATCAACTCAACACTATACCGACAGTACCCGCTCACTGCTGCGCTGCACGGGTCGTTATATGGTGGTTTACCTGCTGATTTGTGCCGGGATGGCGGTGCTGTTTCTGCGTACACCGACCTCCTTCTTGCCGGAAGAGGATCAAGGGGTATTTATGACCACTGCACAGCTACCATCAGGTTCCACGATGGTTAACACCACTAAAGTGCTACAGCAGGTGACCGATTACTATCTGACAAAAGAGAAAAATAATGTTCAGTCGGTGTTTACCGTTGGCGGCTTTGGTTTCAGCGGCCAGGGGCAAAACAACGGTCTGGCGTTTATCAGCCTGAAGCCGTGGTCTGAACGCGTCGGCGAAGAAAATTCGGTGACCGCGATTATTCAGCGGGCGATGGTGGCTCTTAGCCGCATCAATAAAGCAGTTATTTTCCCGTTCAACTTACCGGCGGTAGCAGAACTGGGGACAGCGTCAGGTTTTGATATGGAACTACTGGACAACGGTAACCTGGGACATGAAAAGCTGACCCAGGCGAGAAATGAGTTGCTGTCTCTGGCAGCACAATCCCCTGACCAGGTCACCGGGGTACGCCCGAACGGCCTGGAAGATACACCGATGTTCAAAGTCAACGTCAACGCTGCGAAAGCTGAGGCGATGGGCGTGGAGTTGTCCGATATCAACCAGACCATTTCCACCGCTTTCGGTAGTAGCTACGTGAACGACTTCCTTAACCAGGGACGAGTGAAAAAAGTGTATGTCCAGGCGGGAACACCGTTCCGCATGCTGCCAGATAATATAAACCAATGGTATGTGCGCAACGCCTCCGGCACGATGGCGCCGCTTTCTGCTTATTCTTCAACAGAATGGACCTACGGCTCACCACGTCTGGAACGCTACAACGGTATTCCAGCAATGGAGATTTTAGGTGAAGCGACGGCAGGAAAAAGTACGGGTGACGCAATGAAATTTATGGCGGATCTGGTCGCAAAACTTCCGACTGGCGTTGGCTATTCATGGACCGGACTGTCATATCAGGAAGCGTTATCTTCCAACCAGGCCCCGGCACTATATGCCATCTCGCTGGTCGTGGTGTTCCTTGCCCTCGCCGCACTTTATGAAAGCTGGTCGATTCCATTCTCGGTAATGTTGGTCGTACCGCTTGGGGTAATTGGCGCGTTACTGGCTACAGACCTGCGCGGCTTAAGCAATGACGTCTACTTCCAGGTTGGTCTGCTGACCACCATTGGGCTTTCCGCCAAGAACGCCATCCTGATTGTCGAGTTTGCGGTTGAGATGATGCAAAAAGAAGGGAAGACACCGATGGAAGCGATTATCGAAGCGGCACGGATGCGCTTACGCCCAATCCTGATGACCTCTCTGGCCTTTATTCTCGGCGTACTGCCGCTGGTTATCAGTCATGGCGCAGGCTCCGGTGCGCAAAACGCAGTAGGTACAGGCGTTATGGGGGGGATGTTTGCAGCAACGGTGCTGGCGATTTACTTCGTTCCGGTCTTTTTCGTTGTGGTGGAACATCTCTTTGCCCGCTTTAAAAAAGCGTAACGCGTAAACGAGAGTAAGGTTGAACGTGAGGGTTCAGCCTTACTCTTTCCCGCTAACCACTCGCCACTCAACAGCCAGCTTACCGCCAGGAACATCAGACTCAGTAAACAGCATTGAAAGTAGAACCCGCTCCAACCGTTGGTTATCAATTTAAACAACACGACACTGACCAGAATTCCCGTAATTGTATGAATTGCAAACTTAATAATCCTGAACATGCCGCGTCTTTTCCTCCTGAAAATACGTTTAGTGTTTTGCAAACTGCGAAAGCAAACTTGCCGGTGACCCGGCAGAGTTAATGAGGAAAGATTTTCACATGAAGTGTGAGGGAGATCCTGACCGACTTTCGAATGAGAAATCCAGTCAGTTAAAGGTCCCAGTTGACTGTTGCGCAAACTGGTGCGGTGTTACGCCATAGTACTGGCGGAAAGTATTAATAAAGTACGACGTACTGCTATAGCCACATTTTTCTGCGACCATCGGCAGCGGGATTTGTCGTAACTCGAGTAATCGTCTGGCCATCGACATTCGCGAGGCCAACAATATTTTACTGAAGCAAGTATTTTCATCCTGCAATTTTTTCTTGATTAGGCTTTCACTGGTATACATTTTTTCGGCGATATCACGCAGATACCAACGTTTGGCTATATCACAGCTAATAATGCGTTCAACTTTACCTGAAACAGTACTAATGCTATTAAAAAGGAAGGGAATAAGTTCTTTATTTCGTGAAAACATCGAAAGACAGGAAAAGTAAAGCATATTACTTAATGTTCTGGACGCAATATCTTCTTGAGCAAAACTATCAAATATCGCAGTGACCAGCGGCATTGGTGGTGTTGGGTTAACTAGCAACCGTTTTTTACCATGCAGCCCTAAACACCGACCCGAAAGACGGACATTGTGCAAATAATGGCTAATGATCCTTTCATCGATATCTAGTCTACGGGCATGGGATTCATCAAAAGGAAAATTCTCCACCATATATTTATCCATCAAAAGAATACTCTCTTTTTGCAAATAGAGTTTTTGCTGCTCATGATAAATATCAAATGAACGGCGGGTGAGGATCACTGAGCAAACGTGTGTCATGACAAGCCCTTATATTCCATTACTACAACCATTACAATTTCAGTATACAAATGAAATGATGTATGACTCCTGTAAAAATCCAAAACTGCCAAAATTGGTAGGACCAAAAAGTAATCACATACATAAGCGCATATATCAGTTAAGCCATAAAAAGTAAATGCATGCGTGATATATCTTAAATTTGTGTATAGCTTATGTTTATAAAAAATTGGCTGATCTTATCTCCAGCAAAAGTTATATTTAACCCATTGAGAGCACAAAGTTTCCCGTGCCAACATGGAGTGTTATAACGGCTTATTAGTCTGGAGACGGCAGACTATCCTCTTCCCGGTCCCCTATGCCGGGTTTTTTTTATCTTCAAAAAGCAATTATAACCTTACTATCCTTTCAGGATGACAACACTTTCCTGCTAAACAAATGTCCATCATCAGAGGGTTATCACCCCCTCTTTCAGCTATTCGTTCATGATACTCAGTCGGTGTCATGCCATAATAATTGCGAAAAACATAAATAAAATACGACACACTGTTATAGCCACACAACACGGCCACTCGCTTTATAGAAAAGCCATGTATTACAATTAGTTGCAACGCGCGTCGCATTCTACATTCGGTAAGCAGTTGCGAATAAGACGTCTCTTCTTCACGCAATTTTTTCTTTAACAAACTTGGACTCATCAATAACTCGCTGGCTATTTTCGCCAATGACCATTCATGAGCAATATTACGGTTAATGACCGTACAAACCCGAGTTCGCATATTGGGCTGTAGGATATTCATGAGTAGCGCTATAAACTTTTCATCTTCAAGAAAAACCGACAATATTGCGAATATTAATGCCCTGTTACGTAAAATCTCACCATAGCGGAGATTTTTACTCTGTGAAAGCTGTACAACTTCCTGAAAAACGGGGATATCTCGGGTACAGTGATGCACGATTAACGAAGGAACTTTTTTACAGGCATGAAGAGTTAATGCCTCCTCCTTGAGCATTGGGAGAAATAATGAAAGTGTTTCCTTCGTGACAAAGACGACGTTCTCTGCACAGTTATCAACTAAAATCTGGTTTGCATCCGCAAAAACCAAATCACCACCGTTAAAACAGCGATATTCACCATTCTGCATGGTAAGAATATATTTATGCTTTGCGTACGCAATTAAACAAGTTCCATGTAGTGATTGCATCATTAATACACTATAACAGAAACATATTATTGTATTTAATGTAGCACGCTAACACCCTAAGTCAAATCGCGATTTAAAAAAAGCTTAAACGAAAAAAAATAATAGCATCCTAAGTGGTTAGAAGCATTGTTCCAGGTCACTTATTTTTCAATCTATTAGAGCAAAAATAAGCAATAATAACGGATATGAATAATAGCTGATGCATCCTATTGTAATTTGTACAAGATTTAATTTACATTGCAAATTATTCAATTATATGAATTTCCCAAAAAACAAAAAAATGATCAGAATTAGCATCCTGATCATTACGCCACTGCTCTTATTTATAGGATATATTTCTTTACCATGAAGGCATTAAACCTGCATGCTCCTGGCATGCAGGTGACATCCTGTTATCAGGTATGTTTAAAGCTGTTCTGCTGGGCAATACCCTGCAGTTTCGGGTGATCGCTGAGGTATTTCAGTGAGGCTTTGTAGTCTTCCAGTAACAGTTCAGCGAAGTCCATTTCGAAGCCACGGCGGCACATACTGC
>NZ_CAWOOJ010000016.1:0-95432 GCF_963883145.1 Escherichia sp. E4385 | reverse complement strand
ATACCCTCCTCCGCCCACAGCCGGGTCAGGAACGCCAGGTCGCTCTCCCCGTACTGCACGCAGAACTCCCGCGCCGGATGGTCTTCATAAAACAGCGGCATCCATGCCGTCACCCCGTTCTCTTCAAGAAGCTGTGCTGATATCGTCTGAATGTCCTGCTGCTGGAAGATACGGAAGTTCTGCCGTAACCCCGCACGCCACAGCGGCGGGCTGATACTCAGGGAATAACGCATCTGCCAGTCGTTGTTCTCACCAGTCTGCACATCCGTCACGATACCGCTGACGTAACGCTGCGGGATATCACCCTGCCAGACCGTCAGCACCGCGCTCTTCTCCAGAAAATCCTCCGCCGTCAGGGCAGACAGTCCGCTGGCGATATCCACATCCAGGATGAACGGCGTGCAGTGGTGCTGGTACAGACGGAAGCTCACCACCGCCGTCGCCATCTCCACAATGCCGTCCACTGCCAGCGTGAAACGTAATCCTTCTGAGGACATATAAACCCCATAGCTACCGCACTCATGGTGCAAACCCTACAGATTTATAAGAAAGCCTTAAGTGAGATATCTGTCAGATAATAACTATTAGGAAAATATTTATATCACCATGATAAATATGTAATTTATTTGGAAGTAACAAACCATCAACATTTTCTGCCCTTTTTCCCATCACCAGGCCATACTGATATTTTTCCTCGCACAAAGGACTCGGCATGAAACTCGTCGGTAGCTACACCAGCCCGTTTGTACGCAAACTTTCTATTCTGTTGTTAGAAAAGGGCATAACTTTCGAATTTATTAATGAACTGCCCTATAGCGCGGACAATGGCGTGGCGCAATTTAACCCGTTAGGGAAAGTGCCGGTGCTGGTGACCGAAGAGGGCGAATGCTGGTTTGATTCGCCGATCATCGCTGAATATATTGAATTAATGAATGTCGCTCCGGCGATGTTGCCGCGCGATCCGCTGGAGTCGTTGCGAGTGCGCAAAATTGAGGCGCTGGCGGATGGCATTATGGATGCCGGGCTGGTGTCGGTGCGTGAACAGGCGCGTCCGGCGGCGCAGCAGTCTGAAGATGAATTGTTACGCCAGCGGGAGAAAATCAACCGCAGCCTGGATGTGCTGGAAGGATATCTGGTCGATGGCACGCTCAAAACTGATACAGTCAATCTGGCGACTATCGCCATTGCCTGTGCCGTCGGGTATCTCAATTTCCGCCGCGTTGCGCCGGGCTGGTGTGTGGACCGCCCACACTTAGTCAAACTGGTCGAGAATCTCTTTAGCCGCGAAAGCTTCGCTCGCACCGAACCGCCAAAGGCTTGATGCGCGATATGTCCTCCTGACCCATCTCACGTTACAATCCGTGGTTATGTTAAACGCCCTTCTCCGTGCGAGAGGGCCTTGATGAGCCTGGTTTCCTATGACAACCGAAACGCGTTCCCTCTATAGTCAACTTCCAGCTATCGATCGCTTATTGCGTGATAGCTCTTTCCTTTCTTTGCGTGATACTTATGGCCATACCCGTGTCGTGGAGTTGCTACGTCAAATGCTCGACGAAGCGCGGGAAATGATTCGCGACAGCCAGTCGCTGCCTGCATGGTGTGAAAACTGGGCGCAAGAGGTTGATGCTCGTCTGGCGAAAGAGGCGCAGAGCGCACTGCGTCCGGTGATCAACCTGACGGGAACCGTGCTGCATACGAACCTTGGGCGGGCATTGCAGGCGGAAGCGGCGGTTGAGGCTGTTACGCAAGTTATGCGTTTGCCGGTGACGCTGGAATATGATCTGGATGACGCCGGACGCGGGCATCGCGATCGTGCGCTGGCGCAGTTGTTATGTCGTATCACCGGCGCAGAAGATGCCTGTATCGTCAATAATAATGCGGCGGCGGTGCTGCTGATGTTGGCAGCAACTGCCAGTGGTAAAGAAGTGGTGGTTTCTCGCGGCGAACTGGTGGAGATTGGCGGCGCGTTTCGTATTCCCGATGTCATGCGTCAGGCAGGCTGCACCCTACATGAAGTAGGGACCACCAACCGCACGCACGCGAATGATTATCGTCAGGCAGTGAATGAAAATACCGCGCTGCTGATGAAGGTGCATACCAGTAATTACAGCATTCAAGGCTTCACCAAAGCGATAGACGAAGCTGAGCTGGTGGCGCTCGGCAAAGAACTGGATGTTCCCGTGGTGACTGATTTAGGCAGTGGTTCGCTGGTGGATCTCAGTCAGTATGGTTTGCCAAAAGAGCCTATGCCGCAGGAGTTGATTGCGGCGGGCGTCAGCCTGGTGAGCTTCTCCGGCGACAAGTTGTTAGGCGGGCCGCAGGCAGGGATTATCGTTGGTAAAAAAGAGATGATCGCGCGTTTGCAGAGTCACCCGCTGAAACGTGCATTACGTGCAGATAAAATGACACTCGCGGCGCTGGAAGCCACGTTGCGTCTTTATTTACACCCTGAAGCACTGAGTGAAAAATTACCGACCCTGCGTCTGCTTACCCGCAGCGCAGAGGTCATTCAAATCCAGGCGCAACGGTTGCAGGCACCCCTTGCCGCTCACTATGGCGCGGAGTTTGCGGTACAGGTTATGCCATGCCTGTCGCAGATTGGCAGTGGTTCGCTGCCGGTGGATCGTCTGCCGAGCGCGGCATTGACGTTTACGCCTCATGACGGACGCGGTAGCCACCTTGAGTCATTAGCTGCTCGCTGGCGTGAATTGCCGATTCCGGTGATTGGGCGCATTTACGACGGGCGTCTGTGGCTGGACCTACGCTGCCTCGAAGATGAGCAACGGTTTTTGGAGATGTTGTTGAAATGATTATTGCGACTGCCGGACACGTTGACCACGGCAAAACGACGTTATTACAGGCGATTACGGGCGTAAATGCCGACCGTCTGCCGGAAGAAAAGAAGCGTGGGATGACCATCGATCTCGGCTATGCCTACTGGCCGCAGCCGGATGGACGCGTGCCTGGATTTATTGATGTTCCCGGCCATGAAAAGTTTCTTTCTAATATGCTGGCGGGCGTTGGTGGTATCGATCACGCGCTGCTGGTGGTGGCGTGTGATGACGGCGTGATGGCACAGACCCGTGAGCATCTGGCGATTTTGCAGCTTACCGGTAACCCGATGCTGACAGTGGCATTGACTAAAGCCGATCGCGTGGACGAAGCGCGTGTTGATGAGGTTGAACGCCAGGTAAAGGAGGCGCTGCGGGAATACGGTTTTGCTGAGGCAAAACTGTTTATCACCGCAGCGACCGAAGGACGGGGAATTGATGCCCTGCGCGAACATCTGCTTCAGTTGCCGGAACGCGAACACGCCAGCCAACATAGTTTCCGACTCGCGATCGACCGCGCATTTACCGTAAAAGGTGCCGGGCTGGTGGTCACTGGTACGGCGTTAAGCGGGGAAGTGAAGGTAGGCGATTCACTATGGCTGACAGGTGTAAATAAACCGATGCGCGTGCGTGCGCTGCATGCGCAAAACCAGCCAACTGAAACCGCCCATGCCGGGCAGCGTATCGCGCTTAACATCGCTGGTGATGCGGAAAAAGAACAGATTAACCGTGGCGACTGGCTGCTTGCCGATGTGCCGCCAGAGCCGTTCACACGAGTGATTGTCGAGTTACAAACCCATACGCCGCTGACCCAGTGGCAGCCGCTGCATATTCACCACGCCGCCAGCCACGTTACGGGACGCGTTTCGCTGCTGGAAGATAACCTTGCCGAGCTGGTGTTCGACACGCCGCTGTGGCTGGCGGATAACGATCGCCTGGTGCTGCGCGATATCTCTGCCCGTAACACGTTGGCGGGGGCGCGGGTGGTGATGCTTAACCCGCCGCGTCGCGGTAAACGTAAGCCGGAATATCTGCAATGGCTGGCGTCACTGGCACGCACACAAAGCGATGCCGACGCACTGACCGTTCATCTGGAGCGCGGTGCGGTTAACCTTGCCGATTTCGCCTGGGCGCGTCAGCTCAATGGTGAAGGGATGCGCGAACTGCTGCAACAGCCGGGCTATATTCAGGCTGGTTACAGTTTGTTGAACGCTCCAGTTGCCGCCAGCTGGCAACGTAAAATTCTCGACACATTAGCAACTTATCATGAGCAACATCGCGATGAACCAGGTCCAGGGCGTGAGCGTCTGCGGCGCATGGCGTTGCCGATGGAAGATGAAGCACTGGTGCTGTTGCTGATTGAAAAGATGCGCGAAAGCGGCGACATTCACAGCCATCATGGTTGGCTGCATCTGCCGGATCACAAAGCGGGATTTAGCGAAGAGCAGCAAGCAATCTGGCAAAAAGTGGAACCGCTGTTTGGCAACGAGCCGTGGTGGGTGCGTGACCTGGCAAAAGAGACGGGAACTGACGAACAGGCAATGCGCCTGACACTACGGCAGGCGGCGCAGCAGGGGATAATTACGGCGATCGTTAAAGATCGTTATTACCGTAACGATCGGATTGTCGAGTTTGCCAACATGATCCGCGATCTCGATCAGGAGTGTGGCTCGACCTGTGCGGCGGATTTCCGCGATCGCTTAGGTGTTGGTCGAAAACTGGCAATTCAAATTCTGGAATATTTTGACCGCATTGGTTTTACGCGTCGTCGGGGAAATGATCATTTATTGCGTGACGCATTATTATTTCCGCATAAATAAGATAATGATTAATTCATATTAAATGCGAATTACTTTAAAAGTCTTATAAATTTTGAAAAAGCGCATTAGAACATGAGTCTAATGTGCTTTTTTTAATATACGATTCTAAAAAGAATAATATCGATCAACTTTTTAAATATAAATCCTCTGTAAGCTGCCCGCCCTTTTACCCTCGTTCTGGAGTGTGTTATGGCAGCTTCCACATTTTTTATTCCTTCTGTTAATGTCATTGGCGAAGATTCTTTAAAAGATGCGCAGAATATGATGGAGGAATATGGTTTTCGCCGTATATTAATTGTTACTGACAGAATGCTAGCGAAATTAGGTATGGCGGGAGAGGTACAAAAAGCCTTATATGACCGCAATATTTTTAGCATTATTTATGAGGGTACCCAACCTAATCCGACCACGAAGAATGTCGCAGAAGGTTTGAAAATGTTGAAGGAAAATAACTGCGACAGCGTGATCTCCTTAGGCGGCGGTTCTCCGCACGACTGCGCAAAAGGTATTGCACTGGTAGCCGCCAACGGTGGTGATATCCGTGATTATGAAGGCGTAGACCGCTCTGCAAAACCACAGTTGCCGATGATTGCCATTAATACCACGGCGGGTACAGCGTCTGAAATGACCCGTTTTTGCATCATCACCGACGAAGTGAGACATATCAAAATGGCGATTGTGGATAAACACGTTACCCCGCTGCTTTCGGTTAATGATTCCTCGCTGATGATCGGTATGCCTAAGTCACTGACCGCAGCTACCGGGATGGATGCTCTCACTCATGCCATCGAAGCGTATGTGTCTATTGCGGCAACGCCAATTACTGATGCCTGCGCGCTGAAAGCAATGACCATGATTGCGGAAAATCTACCGTTAGCCGTCGAAGATGGCAGCAACACTAAAGCGCGTGAAGCAATGGCTTATGCCCAGTTCCTCGCAGGTATGGCATTCAATAACGCTTCTTTGGGTTATGTTCATGCGATGGCGCATCAGTTAGGTGGCTTTTACGATCTGCCGCACGGCGTTTGTAATGCCATTCTGCTGCCGCACGTGCAGTTATATAACAGTAAAGTTGTTGCATCACGTTTGCGTGACTGCGCCGCGGCGATGGGTGTGAACGTCACAGGTAAAAATGATGCTGAAGGGGCAGAAGCCTGTATTAACGCGATTCGCGACCTGGCGCAGAAAGTGGATATCCCGGCAGGTCTGCGTGACCTGAACATTAAAGAAGAAGATTTCCCGGAGCTGGCAAGCAATGCCCTGAAAGACGCTTGTGGCTTTACTAACCCGATTCAGGCAACTGAGGAAGAAATTGTGGCGATTTATCGCGCTGCAATGTAATCCCCATTCTCTTGCGGCTGGCGTATTGTCAGCCGCTATCTCAAAATTTGCGATTTTTGAGATAGTTTCTTTAGTCTGCTATACACTATCTCAATATTGCGCTTTTTTGAGATAAGCAAATGGCTATCAAATCACCTCCCAGACTGATTCCTTTATCACACTTATCGGGTGAGGAACTCCAGGCCCACTTACGCTTTAACCGGGTTACCGATGAAAAAGGACGTTATCTGCCTTTTGATGAGTTGCAGTACCGCATCAAAAAAGGGGAAAACATTGAAGTGGCGTGGACGCTTACCCGGCTGGCGCGCAACGCGGCGATCCAGCGAATCAATTATTGCAATGAAGCGGGTGAGCAGGCCGGATTCAACATTACGCCAGTGATTGCAGAAGCGTGCGAGCTTGTCGACAAACATGCAACCGCGCTGGCGCTGAAAGATCAGACTGAACGGTTACGCGGGGCGGGCGCCGAGTTAAGCCAGTTACGCCTGGAAGAGCCGATTACCAGTTCCCAACTGGAAGGTGCGAATACCACGACGCTGGTGGCGAGAAAAATGCTGGAAACAGGGCGGGCGCCACGCACTGAAGACGAGCATATGATTGCGGGAAATGCCCGGCTGATGGCGGAAATTCCGCAATTACTCACAGAACCGCTGACACCTGCGCTTATACGTCAGTTACATGCTATTGGTATGGGGGGAATAAATGACGCGAAATATCGTCCGGGTGAATTTCGTGAAACAGATGATGTCGTGATCGCCGATTATGACGGCAATATTGTGCACCAACCGCCCGCTGCGGCATTGTTGCCGGAACGACTGGAAAAAGTTTGCCAGTGGTTAAACAGCCATGAAGGGTATATTCACCCGCTGGTCCGCGCCTGCATTCTGCATTTTATGCTGGCCCATGAACATCCGTTTCGCGATGGCAACGGGCGCACCAGTCGGGCGCTGTTTTACTGGTATATGCTGAAATCGGGCTACGATGTCTTTAAATATATTTCCATCAGCCGTTTGCTTCATGTTGCACCAGTCAAATATGCCACCAGCTACCAGTACACTGAATCAGATGGTATGGATCTGACTTATTTCCTTGAATATCAGGCGGGTGTCATTAAACGTGCTGTGCAAAACTGGCAGCAGCATATTGATGAAATTATGCAACGAAGCGCAAAACTTGACCGCCTATTGTTTAGTTCTGGTGTGCTTAGGCGACTGAATCCGCGTCAGGTGACGCTTCTGAATGTGATGCTCGCCAATCCGGGGAAAGAGTACACAGTTTCTGAAACCAGCGCGAGTCTGGGCGTCTCTGATAATACAGCGCGAACTGATTTACGGACGATTGTTAAAGAAGGATTTGCGCAAGAGAAGAAAATTAATGACCAGCAAGTAGTGTACGTCGCACATTACCCGCTGTAGTCCTTGCCAGTAAATTCGTGATAGCCGTCGTAAAGCTGTTACCGACTGGCGAAGATTTCGCCAGTCACGTCTACCCTTGTTATACCTCACACCGCAAGGAGACGATCATGACCAACAATCCCCCTTCAGCACAGATTAAGCCCGGCGAGTATGGTTTCCCCCTCAAGTTAAAAGCCCGCTATGACAACTTTATTGGCGGCGAGTGGGTCGCGCCCGCCGATGGCGAGTATTACCAGAACCTGACGCCGGTAACCGGGCAGTTGTTGTGCGAAGTGGCGTCTTCGGGCAAACGAGATATCGATCTGGCGCTGGATGCTGCGCATAAAGTGAAAGATAAATGGGCGCATACCTCGGTGCAGGATCGCGCAGCGATTCTGTTTAAGATTGCCGATCGGATGGAGCAGAACCTCGAGCTGTTAGCGACGGCAGAAACCTGGGATAACGGCAAACCCATTCGCGAAACCAGTGCTGCCGATGTGCCGCTGGCGATTGACCATTTCCGCTATTTCGCCTCGTGTATTCGGGCGCAGGAAGGCGGGATCAGTGAAGTTGATAGCGAAACCGTGGCTTATCACTTCCACGAACCGTTAGGTGTGGTGGGGCAGATTATCCCGTGGAACTTCCCGCTGCTGATGGCGAGCTGGAAAATGGCTCCCGCGCTGGCGGCGGGCAACTGCGTGGTGCTGAAACCCGCACGACTTACCCCGCTTTCTGTACTGCTGCTAATGGAAATCGTCGGTGATTTACTGCCGCCGGGCGTGGTGAACGTGGTCAACGGTGCGGGCGGCGAAATTGGCGAATATCTGGCGACTTCAAAACGTATTGCCAAAGTGGCATTTACTGGCTCAACGGAAGTGGGTCAGCAGATTATGCAGTACGCCACGCAAAACATTATTCCGGTGACGCTGGAGCTGGGCGGTAAATCGCCCAATATCTTCTTTGCTGACGTGATGGATGAAGAAGATGCCTTTTTCGATAAGGCGCTGGAAGGCTTTGCATTGTTTGCTTTTAACCAGGGCGAAGTCTGTACCTGCCCAAGCCGTGCTTTAGTGCAGGAGTCTATCTACGAACGCTTCATGGAACGCGCCATCCGCCGTGTTGAAAGTATTCGTAGCGGTAACCCGCTCGACAGCGTGACACAAATGGGCGCGCAGGTATCTCACGGGCAACTGGAAACCATCCTCAATTACATTGATATCGGTAAAAAAGAGGGCGCAGATGTGCTCACCGGCGGGCGGCGCAAGTTGCTGGAAGGCGAGCTGAAAGATGGTTACTACCTTGAACCGACTATCCTGTTTGGTCAGAACAATATGCGTGTTTTCCAGGAAGAAATATTTGGCCCGGTGCTGGCGGTAACCACCTTTAAAACGATGGACGAGGCGCTGGAGCTGGCGAACGACACACAATATGGCCTGGGTGCAGGCGTCTGGAGTCGTAACGGCAATCTGGCCTATAAGATGGGGCGCGGCATTCAGGCCGGGCGCGTGTGGACCAACTGTTATCACGCTTACCCGGCACACGCAGCGTTTGGCGGCTACAAACAGTCGGGCATCGGACGCGAAACCCATAAGATGATGCTGGAGCATTATCAGCAAACCAAGTGTCTGCTGGTGAGCTACTCGGATAAACCGTTGGGGCTGTTCTGATGTAAGAAGCTGATCGCATCGGGTATTCATTGCCTGATGCGACGCTTACGCGTCTTATTATGCCTACGGGGGTGCATATTTTTACACCTGACCGTAGGCCGGATAAGGCCTTCACGCCGCATCCGGCATAAACAAAGCGCACGTTGTTACAATTTACGTTTTAAACCTACGTGCGCAATAACCCAGACTACGCCAACAGAAGTGCATTTCTGGGGCGTGTTTTGCCAGGAGTTTAATCTCGCGTTTCGATGGTGAGCGGGCAAACCAGGCTGTACAACCACAAACCAAAACAAGCGATAGTGCCAATCACCACGGTGAGGAACACACTGACTGACAGGCCTGCAAGCATTCCTGCGGGCAGGGCCAGCAGGCCGTGGATTACGGTGTCGTTCCATCTGACCTGATCGTAGCCAAACATGCCTAAAACGCCGCAAACCAGGCCGTAAATCACCATTGGTGTTCCGAGACCAATCAATAATAAACGGTAGATAATTGAAGGTTTAATACGCTTAATCTGTACTGTGGATGTTTTACTGGAGTTATTCATTAGTTTGGCCAATAGTTCCATTATTTCAATATGATAAGCCTCAACCTGTTTAAAAGCCAGACAGCACATTTCAGAAAGTATATAAAAAACAATATGTCGTTATATAAATAAGGAAATTGCACTGCATCATGGCATTTCATAATATGCGTTAATTGTTCTTTTTTATATTCTCTGAGGAAAATATGTTCCTGGATTATTTTGCACTGGGAGTGCTTATTTTTGTATTCCTGGTAATCTTCTATGGGATTATTATTTTACATGATATTCCCTACCTGATAGCGAAAAAACGCAACCATCCTCATGCCGATGCCATTCATGTTGCCGGTTGGGTGAGTTTGTTTACGCTGCATGTTATCTGGCCCTTTTTGTGGATTTGGGCCACGCTTTACCGCCCGGAGCGGGGATGGGGAATGCAAAGCCATGATTCATCCGTTATGCAACTGCAACAGCGCATTGCCGGGCTGGAGAAACAGCTCGCCGACATGAAAGCTCCTTCTGCCGAGTAATATTTATGGATTTACTGATTATTTTGACCTATGTGGCTTTCGCATGGGCAATGTTTAAGATTTTTAAAATCCCCGTGAATAAATGGACCATCCCTACTGCGGCACTGGGTGGCATATTTATTGTCAGCGGCTTAATTCTATTAATGAACTATAACCATCCATACACCTTTAAAGCGCAAAAAGCGGTTATTTCCATTCCGGTTGTTCCGCAGGTGACGGGTGTAGTAATTGAAGTGACGGACAAGAAAAATACGCTGATTAAAAAAGGTGAAGTGCTATTTCGACTGGATCCGACGCGTTATCAGGCGCGGGTGGATCGACTGATGGCGGATATCGTCACCGCAGAACATAAACAGCGGGCATTGGGGGCAGAGTTAGATGAGATGGCGGCGAATACCCAGCAGGCAAAGGCCACACGGGATAAATTTGCCAAAGAGTACCAGCGTTACGCACGCGGCAGCCAGGCGAAAGTAAATCCGTTTTCAGAACGGGATATCGATGTGGCGCGGCAAAACTATCTGGCGCAGGAAGCCTCAGTGAAGTCATCGGCGGCGGAACAAAAACAGATCCAGAGTCAACTGGATAGCCTGGTGTTGGGGGAACATTCTCAAATCGCCAGCCTGAAAGCGCAGCTTGCGGAAGCAAAATATAACCTTGAGCAGACGGTAGTGCGTGCGCCGAGCGATGGTTACGTGACCCAGGTCCTGATTCGTCCAGGAACGTATGCCGCGTCGCTGCCGCTGCGTCCGGTAATGGTGTTTATACCCGATCAGAAACGACAAATTGTGGCGCAGTTCCGCCAGAACTCCTTGCTGCGACTGGCTCCTGGCGACGATGCGGAAGTGGTGTTTAATGCCCTGCCAGGTAAGGTCTTCAGCGGTAAGCTGGCTGCCATTAGTCCAGCCGTTCCCGGCGGGGCTTATCAGTCGACCGGCACTTTACAGTCCTTAAATACAGCACCAGGTTCTGATGGCGTTATCGCGACTATTGAGCTGGATGAGCATACTGATTTGAGCGCATTACCAGACGGTATTTACGCCCAGGTGGCGGTCTATTCCGATCATTTCAGCCATGTTTCGGTCATGCGCAAAGTGCTGTTACGCATGACCAGCTGGGTGCATTACCTTTATCTCGACCATTAATCTTTGTTTTCCGCCGCTTGTTCAGGCCGCAGTTGCTGCGACTGGGCAAGCTGGTGGCGAATTTCACGCAGCATCTCGTCCAACACATACTGGACCCGCCAGGGCTGGTATTCCCGTTTACGGAAGATAGCCACCAGATCCAGCCACCATTCATACGGTTGCTGAAAGCAGGGGATCAGCGTGCCGTCTTGCAGGTCGCTCTGCACACTTTTGTCTGGCGCAAACACTATCCCCAGGTGATTTCGCGCCAGCTCCAGCGCCGACTGAGTATTGTCACAGACGTAATTTCCCTTAACACGATAATCACGTACTTCTTTACTTCCGGCGACGTTGAAGCGCCAGATATTTGCGTCATCGATCATCATCGAGTCGATCAAAATACAGGAGTGATGTTCAAGTTCGTCTGGTCGGCTAATGGGGTGTTTCTCAAGATAAGTTTGGCTGGCATAGGCGGTTACTGCATATTGCGTAATAAAACTGGCAACCAGCGATTCATCTTTTGGCGGCGCGTAGCTGATTAAAACATCACAATCATCGGGAAATTCGACACCTTCATAAAAGGCGTTGCGCTCAAGATTGCAGGTTTTTAGCGATAAGGTGATTTCACCGATATCTTTAATTTTGTCGATAACGTGTTTGGATAAATAGGTAATAATGCCAGTTGGTGCGTAGATGGTAACCCGACCACGTTTCTCATGCTTATAATCTGCAATAAAATTATTAAGCTGCTCGTTTCTGTCGAGCATATCATTAATGTACGGTAATAGCGCGGTTCCAAAAGGCGTCAGCATCAATTGCCGTGTGGTTCTGTCAAAGACTTTTAAGCCCACTTTTGATTCAAAATCAGCAAGATATTTACTGACATTGGCCTGCGCGATGCCAAGCACGGTGGCCGCATGGCTGATATTTTCACTGGCAGCGATTACCGAGATAATTTTTAACTCCCGGTACTTGAGTTGTAATTTTGTCATCGCAACAGTCCAATTTATATATAATTTTATATATTACTATATAAATATGAATCTTGCACCGGAGAAATTGTAAGTATTACTATGCCGACTCTTTTTTATCTTAATTTAAAATGGAATGTCGGACATGTTAATTAACCGCAATATTGTGGCGTTATTTTTTATGCCTTTTATGGCAAGTGCAACTGCCGCAGAATTATCTGTTGGTGCTGGCGCAGTTTATAATGAATCGCCTTATCGCGGTTATAATGAAAATACCAAAGCAATTCCGCTGATCAGTTATGAGGGCGATTCTTTTTATGTCCGCCAGACGACGTTGGGTTTTATTCTGTCGCAAAGTGAAAAAAATGAACTTAGCCTGACTGCATCCTGGATGCCGCTGGAATTTGATCCTGCCGATAATGACGACCATGCTATGCAACAACTCGATAAGCGTGACAGTACGGCAATGGCGGGAGTTGCCTGGTATCACCATGAGCGTTGGGGGACCGTGAAAGCTTCTGCGGCAGCTGATGTTCTGGATAACAGTAACGGTTGGGTAGGTGAGTTATCGTTATTCCACAAAATGCAGATAGGTCGCCTGTCGCTGACACCTGCTCTTGGCGTTCTCTATTATGACGAGAATTTCAGTGACTATTACTATGGCATTTCAGAGAGCGAGTCTCGTCGCAGCGGTCTGGCGAGTTATACCGCGCAGGATGCCTGGGTGCCTTATGTCAGCCTGACGGCAAAATACCCCATCGGAGAACACGTCGTATTAATGGCGAGTGCCGGATACAGTGAGCTGCCAGAAGAGATTACTAACAGCCCAATGATTGACCGTAATGAAAGTTTTACTTTTGTCACCGGCGTGAGTTGGCGTTTTTAATTGACTGGGTAGAAAAACTGACCGGAATCATCTCGGGCATTCCCCTATGAAAAGTACGGCATTGATAATCATTTTCAATATCATTTAATTAACTATAATGAACCAACTGCTTACGCGGCATTAACAATCGGCCGCCCGACAATACTGGAGATGAATATGAGCTATACCCTGCCATCCCTGCCGTATGCTTACGATGCCCTGGAACCGCACTTCGATAAGCAGACCATGGAAATCCACCACACCAAACACCATCAGACCTACGTCAACAACGCCAACGCGGCGCTGGAAAGCCTGCCAGAATTCGCTAACCTGCCGGTTGAAGAGCTGATCACCAAACTGGACCAGCTGCCAGCAGACAAAAAAACCGTTCTGCGCAACAACGCTGGCGGTCACGCTAACCACAGTCTGTTCTGGAAAGGTCTGAAAAAAGGCACCACCCTGCAGGGCGATCTGAAAGCGGCTATCGAACGTGATTTCGGTTCCGTTGATAACTTCAAAGCAGAATTTGAAAAAGCGGCAGCTTCCCGCTTTGGTTCCGGCTGGGCATGGCTGGTGCTGAAAGGCGATAAACTGGCGGTGGTTTCTACTGCTAACCAGGACTCCCCGCTGATGGGCGAAGCCATTTCTGGCGCTTCCGGCTTCCCGATTGTGGGCCTGGATGTGTGGGAACACGCTTACTACCTGAAATTCCAGAACCGTCGTCCGGACTACATCAAAGAGTTCTGGAACGTAGTGAACTGGGATGAAGCTGCGGCACGTTTCGCGGCGAAAAAATAATCGCATCTTGCCTGCTGCAATGAGGCGTTTACGCCTCTTGTCAGCATAAAAAACAAACCATCGTGCATAACGGTGGTTTTTTTGTGATCAATTTCAAAAGAAAAACAATGATCCTATAAAATTAAAACGATGTTTCAATTGGTGTGGTGTTGATCACTTTTATTGCCATGATGAATGTCTATCTTCGTTTCCATCAACACTGATGCTCCGTTAAGGAACTTCGCATCAGCCTATAAAAATATGCCAACAGGTGATGGAAATGCAGATAAAACGCACGATAGAGAAAATCCCGGGGGGGATGATGCTCATCCCGCTGTTCCTTGGCGCACTGTGTCATACCTTCTCGCCGGGGGCGGGGAAATATTTTGGATCATTCACCAACGGGATGATTACTGGCACGGTGCCTATCCTGGCGGTGTGGTTTTTCTGCATGGGGGCGTCTATCAAATTAAGCGCGACGGGAACAGTGTTGCGTAAATCCGGTACGCTGGTGATAACCAAAATTGCCGTTGCGTGGGTGGTTGCGGCCATTGCTTCGCGCATTATTCCTGAGCACGGTGTCGAAGTTGGATTTTTTGCCGGGCTTTCAACGCTGGCGCTGGTGGCGGCAATGGACATGACCAACGGCGGTCTGTATGCCTCTATCATGCAACAGTACGGCACCAAAGAAGAGGCCGGGGCATTTGTGTTGATGTCGCTGGAATCTGGTCCGCTAATGACGATGATTATTCTGGGAACCGCCGGGATTGCTTCGTTTGAACCGCATGTTTTCGTTGGCGCAGTATTGCCGTTCCTGGTGGGCTTCGCGCTGGGGAACCTTGATTCTGAATTGCGCGAGTTTTTTAGCAAAGCGGTGCAGACGCTGATTCCGTTCTTTGCCTTCGCGCTGGGCAATACCATTGATTTAACCGTGATTGCCCAGACCGGTTTGTTGGGGATCCTGTTGGGTGTGGCGGTGATTATCGTGACCGGTATTCCGTTGATTATTGCCGATAAATTGATTGGCGGTGGCGATGGCACTGCCGGAATTGCCGCCTCCAGTTCTGCCGGGGCCGCGGTGGCAACGCCGGTACTGATTGCGGAAATGATCCCGGCCTTTAAACCGATGGCGCCTGCGGCAACTTCGTTGGTGGCGACGGCGGTAATTGTGACGTCGATTCTGGTGCCAATTCTTACCTCTGTCTGGTCACGTAAAGCCAAAGCCAGAGTGGCGAAGATCGAAATTCTGGGTACGGTGAAATAACCTCTCTTATTCCATATCATCGCCGGATGAATTGACGTTCATCCGGCGTTTTACCTTAAATAACAAATACCTCATCAATCGTCCGACATTCGCTTTCTGTTAACTCCCCACCGGCATTGCGCGACACACCTGTGCAGTAACCAAACTTACGTGATACCACCGTCTTGATGGTGGTGACAAAATCTTCACCGATGGCGTAGATGGACATATAGGTGCCGATCTGTTGCTGAATATCTTGTAAAGCTGCCAGGTCGCCGCGTTTGAAGGCTTCGCGGGCTTCGACAAACAGCTCTGGCATAACGTTATTTAAGCCAGAGATTATCCCCGCACCGCCAGCCAGCAAATTAGGAATGAAATATTCGTCATACCCCGAAAGCACCGCAAAATCAGGACGCACAGCCTGAGTTGCCTGAATCATGCTGCGGGTGTGTGACTGGCAATCGACGGTATCTTTAATTCCGGCAAACTCAGGAAACTCACTCGCCAGTGTGGCGACCAGGTCAGGGGTTAAATCACAACCGGTCCGCGCCGGGAAGTTATATGCGAACCATTTGCCCTGTAATTCGCGACCCAGATGGCGGAAATAGCTTAATAATTGCTTCGCCGTCTGGCCGTAGTAATAAGGCGGGAGGATCATCACTGCATCATAGCCCGTGCGATACGCTTCTTGCGCCATAATCAGTACATCATGCGTGCATGTGGACGAGACGTTGGCCACCATTTTTAGCTTGCTCATGGCTCGTGCTTCACGAATAAGCATGAGCCTCTCTTCCAGGGTGAAGGAGGCAAACTCACCAATGCTTCCCATTAGCAATATCACATCGATATTAGCGTCAGTGAGTCGCTGCAGATGCTGCTTCAATCCGTTAAGGTCTACATTCCCGTCTTTATCCATCGGCGTGATGGAAGGACACCAGACGCCAGAAAACAGTGATTTATCAGCCACGCGGTAAACTCCTCATAATGAAATGGTGTTTCAAAAAACATCTCATTGATAACATGTCTACAGTTTTGTCATGTGAACCGTGCTCTCATTTTGCGCGCCTGACGTAAAATAAATATGGTCTAATGGGGAAATTTCTCGGTGGAGAGGGAACAGATGCGATATCCAGTTGATGTATACGTAGGCAAAATTCGGGATTATCCGGAAAGCCGTCCAAGTGCAATTGCGAAAATGCAGGTCGATGGCGAGTTGATGTTGACAGAACTGGGGCTGGAAGGCGACGAACAGGCAGAGAAAAAGATTCACGGCGGGCCAGACAGGGCGCTGTGTCATTATCCTCGCGAGCATTATCTCTACTGGGCGCGGGAATTTCCGGAACAGGCAGAGTTGTTTGTTGCACCTGCGTTTGGTGAAAACCTCTCAACCGACGGTCTGACGGAAAGCAATGTTTATATTGGCGATATTTTCCGCTGGGGAGAGGCGTTGATTCAGGTCACCCAGCCGCGCTCTCCGTGCTACAAACTCAATTACCACTTTGATATCAGTGATATAGCTCAGTTGATGCAAAACACGGGTAAAGTCGGCTGGCTGTATAGCGTGATTGCGTCGGGGCTGGTATCTGCTGATGCGCCGCTGGAGTTGGTTTCCCGCGTTAGCGATGTGACCGTGCAAGAGGCTGCCGCCATCGCATGGCATATGCCGTTTGATGATGAGCAGTATCACCGCTTGCTTTCCGCAGCCGGGCTATCGAAAAGCTGGACGCGGACGATGCAGAAACGCCGACTTAGCGGCAAGATTGAAGATAATTCGCGGCGGTTGTGGGGGAAATAACCCCCGGAGAGTAGGCCTGATAAGACGCTATCAGCGTCGCATCAGGCATCATGCTCAGACGCCGGATGCGGCGTAAACGCCTTATCCGATCTACAAAAGCGGAGTTTAACTCCGCTTATACAGCGGCAGCCAAATCACCAGACGTAAACCGCCCAGCGGGCTGTCTTCCGCTTTCACCCAACCACGGTGCTGCTGAATGGCGGTTTCGACAATCGCCAGCCCCAAACCTGTACCGCCAGATTCACGATCGCGCGCTTCATCTGTACGATAGAACGGGCGGAAAATCTGTTCGCGATCTTCCGGGCTAACGCCAGGACCATCGTCGTCCACCGTAATGGTGATACCGTCTTTATCTACCGCAAAGCCCACTTCAATCTTCGTATGGGAATAACGCAGAGCATTACGAACAATGTTTTCCAGCGCACTTTCCAGGGCGTTCGGGTTGCCGTACAGCGGCCACGGCCCTGGCGGGAAGTTAACCGTAAACGACTTGCCCATCTGTTCCGCTTCGAATGCCGCGTTATCCAGCACTTCGTTCCACAACTGGTTGGCTTTGATTGTCTCGCTCACCAGCGCGTTTTTCTGCTGATTACGTGACATCACCAACAGGTCGTTGATCATGCTGTCCAGACGCTGGGCTTCGGTTTCAATACGCTCCAGTTCCTTGCTTTCACCACTACGACGACGCAGTAACGCTGTACCCAGTTGCAGACGCGTCAGCGGCGTGCGCAGCTCGTGAGAGATATCAGAAAGCAGGCGCTGCTGGGAGGTCATCATGCGTTCCAGTGCGGTCACCATCTGGTTAAAACTGGCACCTGCGGCAAGAAATTCTTGTGGCCCCGCTTCCAGTTCCGGATGCTGGCGTAAGTTCCCCTGGGCAACTTCATCGGCTGCGTTTTTCAGCTTACGCGCCGGTTTTGCCAGGCTCCAGGCCAACCACAACAGCAGCGGCGTACTGACCAGCATGGTGACAATCAGCAGTAATAGCGGGCGGTCAAACAGTAAGTTAATGAAATCGGATTGAGAACTGCTGGCCGGGCGAATCAGATACAGTTGGTAATTATCTTCGCCATCACGCACGGAGAATGGTCCCACCAGTTCCACGCGACCATACTTTTTCTTCTGCGGATGATCGGCGTTATCGGCCTGACCAATAAAGTTGCGAATGATCTGCATTTCGCTGCGTTCAGCGCCGATCACGCGGCCTTCAGTGGTCACCAGTAATAAACGCTGGCCTGGTGGCGCCCACTTATCAATGGCCCGGAACAGGCGACGCCACCACATTAAATCGTTGGGTGGATCGTTCGCCAGTTCCGCTTCGACATGCTGCTCAATCATCAGCCCCTGACGCTGTTCGCTATCCAGAAGCTCGGTCATCTGGCGTGAATCGAGCTTGGGTAACATCAAAACCAGCATCAACACCAGCGCCAGCGTCAGCCAGAAGATGGCGAAGATGCGCGCGGTTAAGCTGCCTATCATGAAGCGGAAACCATCAGATAGCCGCGACCACGCAATGTTTTAAACCACGGATGACCGTCTTTACGATCCGGCAGCTTACGACGCAGGTTGGAAATATGCATATCGATAGCACGGTCGAAAGGCGTCAGGCGTTTGCCCAGCACTTCCTGGCTTAAATGCTCGCGAGAAACCACCTGACCCAGATGCTGCGCCAGTAGGTAGAGCAGGGTAAATTCAGTACCGGTTAACTCCAGTGTTTGCCCGTCGAAGCTGGCTTCCTGACGGCCTGGATTCAGCACTAAGGCGTCAACTTCCAGCGTCGGCGAACCGTTATCGCTGTTCTGCTGTTGCTCGCTCCAGTGCGAACGGCGCAGGATCGCGCGAATACGCGCAACCAGTTCACGGTCGTTAAACGGCTTCGGGAGATAGTCATCCGCACCCAGCTCAAGGCCGAGGACGCGATCAAGTTCACTGCCGCGAGCCGTCAACATAATGACTGGCGTCTGGTGTGTCTGGCGAAGTGTTTTCAGCGTATCGATACCATTTTTCTTCGGCATCATCACATCAAGCAAAAGTAAATCAATGCTGTCGTCCAGAAGAGCAAGCGCCTGTTCCCCATCGTGGGCAACAATCACGTTGAAGCCTTCCATCTCGAGCAGCTCCTTTAACAGGGATGTCAGCTCTCGGTCATCATCAACTAACAGGATTTTATTCATTGTTTAAATACCTCCGAGGCAGAAATTACGTCATCAGACGTCGCTAATCCATGACTTTACGTTGTTTTACACCCCCTGACGCATGTTTGCAGCCTGAATCGTAAACTCTCTATCGTTGAATCGCGACAGAAAGATTTGGGAGCAAATGATGCGCATAGTTACCGCTGCCGTCATGGCCTCAACGCTGGCAGTCAGTTCATTAAGCCACGCTGCTGAAGTCGGTTCAGGCGATAACTGGCATCCGGGAGAAGAACTTACGCAGCGCAGTACGCAGAGCCATATGTTCGACGGCATAAGTTTAACCGAACATCAGCGTCAGCAGATGCGAGATCTTATGCAACAGGCCCGGCACGAACAGCCACCTGTTAATGTTAGCGAACTGGAGACAATGCATCGCCTTGTCACCGCAGAAAATTTTGATGAAAACGCTGTGCGCGCACAGGCAGAAAAAATGGCGAACGAGCAAATAGCTCGTCAGGTTGAGATGGCAAAAGTCCGCAACCAAATGTATCGCCTGTTAACGCCGGAGCAGCAAGCGGTTTTAAACAAGAAACATAAACAACGAATGGAACAGTTGCGCGACGTGACGCAATGGCAAAAAAGTTCATCGTTGAAGCTATTGAGTAGTAGCAACTCACGTTCCCAGTAGTAAACCCTGTTTTCCTTGCCATAGACACCATCCCTGTCTTCCCCCACATGATGTGGGGGTTTTTTTTATCCGCAATTTGCCTGTTACTTGATGCATTGCAGATGATTTGCATCCGTTATACTACCGTCAGTTGATAGCGGGAGTATTTATGAATCAATCTTATGGGCAGCTGGTCAGTCGGGCAGCGATTGCTGCAACGGCGATGGCTTCGCTGTTATTACTGATTAAAATTTTTGCATGGTGGTATACCGGATCAGTGAGTATTCTCGCTGCGCTGGTGGATTCGCTGGTGGATATCGGCGCGTCATTAACTAACTTATTGGTCGTGCGTTACTCACTGCAACCTGCCGACGATAATCACTCCTTTGGTCACGGTAAAGCTGAATCGCTCGCCGCGCTGGCGCAAAGTATGTTTATCTCCGGCTCCGCGCTGTTCCTGTTTTTGACCGGTATTCAGCATTTGGTTTCTCCGACACCGATGAAAGACCCGGGTGTTGGGGTTATCGTGACTATTGTGGCGCTAATTTGTACGATTATTCTTGTCTCGTTTCAGCGTTGGGTCGTTCGCCGGACGCAAAGTCAGGCAGTGCGGGCAGATATGCTACATTATCAGTCTGATGTTATGATGAACGGCGCGATTTTGCTGGCGCTGGGATTGTCCTGGTACGGCTGGCATCGTGCTGATGCCCTGTTTGCTTTGGGAATCGGCATCTATATTTTATATAGCGCGTTACGCATGGGGTATGAGGCGGTCCAGTCATTATTGGATCGCGCGCTGCCCGATGGCGAACGACAGGAAATTATTGATATCGTGACTTCCTGGCCGGGAGTTAGCGGCGCTCACGATCTTCGCACGCGGCAGTCAGGGCCGACCCGCTTTATTCAGATTCATTTGGAAATGGAAGACTCTCTGCCTTTGGTTCAGGCACATATGGTGGCGGATCAGGTAGAGCAGGCTATTTTACGGCGTTTTCCGGGTTCAGATGTGATTATCCATCAGGATCCTTGTTCTGTCGTACCCAGGGAGAGTAAACGGTCTACGCTTTCATAATCCGTACAAAAGAGAGCCAGACCCGCATTTTGTGTATAAAATACCGCCATTTGGCCTGACCTGAATCAATTCAGCAGGAAGTGATTGTTATACTATTTGTACATTCGTTGGATCACTTCGATGTGCAAGAAGACTTCCGGCAACAGATTTCATTTTGCATTCCAAAGTTCAGAGGTAGTCATGATTAAGAAAATCGGTGTGTTGACAAGCGGCGGTGATGCGCCAGGCATGAACGCCGCAATTCGCGGGGTTGTTCGTTCTGCGCTGACAGAAGGTCTGGAAGTAATGGGTATTTATGACGGCTATCTGGGTCTGTATGAAGACCGTATGGTACAGCTAGACCGTTACAGCGTGTCTGACATGATCAACCGTGGTGGTACATTCCTCGGTTCTGCGCGCTTCCCGGAATTCCGCGACGAGAACATCCGCGCCGTGGCTATCGAAAACCTGAAAAAACGTGGTATCGACGCGCTGGTGGTTATCGGCGGTGACGGTTCCTACATGGGGGCAATGCGTCTGACCGAAATGGGCTTCCCGTGCATCGGCCTGCCGGGCACCATCGACAACGACATCAAAGGTACTGACTACACCATTGGTTTCTTCACGGCATTGAGCACCGTTGTTGAAGCTATCGACCGTCTGCGTGACACCTCTTCTTCTCACCAACGTATTTCCGTGGTGGAAGTGATGGGCCGCTACTGTGGCGATCTGACTCTGGCTGCGGCTATTGCTGGTGGCTGTGAATTCGTTGTGGTTCCGGAAGTTGAATTCAGCCGTGACGATCTGGTAAACGAAATCAAAGCCGGTATCGCGAAAGGTAAAAAACACGCGATTGTGGCGATCACTGAACATATGTGTGACGTCGACGAGCTGGCACACTTCATCGAAAAAGAAACTGGCCGTGAAACCCGCGCAACTGTGCTGGGCCACATCCAGCGCGGTGGTTCCCCGGTACCTTACGACCGTATTCTGGCTTCCCGTATGGGCGCTTACGCTATCGATCTGCTGCTGGCAGGTTACGGCGGTCGTTGCGTAGGTATCCAGAACGAACAGCTGGTTCACCACGACATCATCGATGCTATCGAAAACATGAAGCGTCCGTTCAAAGGTGACTGGCTGGACTGCGCGAAAAAACTGTATTAATGATTTCGGAAAAAGGCAGATTTCTTTAGCCTGAAACCGATGACAGAGGCAAAAATGCCTGATGCGCTTTGCTTATCAGGCCTACATGAATTCTGCAATCTATTGAGTTTGCAAGCTTTTGTAGGTCGGATAAGCTGCATCCGGCATGAACAAAGCGCACTTTGTCAGCAATATGAGGCGGATTTCTTCCGCCTTTTTAACTCCCCCATATATACCCGCAAGTTATATCCAATCTTTTTTTATTCTTTAATGTTTGAATCCCTTTCTGGCACGCTTTGTTCATCACAACACAACATAAGAGAGCCGGGCGATGAACAAGTGGGGCGTAGGGTTAACTTTATTACTGGCAGCGACCAGCGTTATGGCAAAGGATATTCAGCTTCTTAACGTTTCGTATGATCCAACGCGCGAACTGTACGAGCAGTACAACAAAGCCTTCAGCGCCCACTGGAAACAGCAAACCGGCGATAACGTGGTGATTCGCCAGTCGCACGGCGGTTCGGGTAAACAGGCGACGTCGGTAATCAATGGCATAGAAGCTGATGTCGTCACGCTGGCGCTAGCCTATGACGTGGATGCCATTGCTGAACGTGGTCGTATCGATAAAGCGTGGATCAAGCGTCTGCCGGATAACTCCGCACCTTATACTTCTACCATTGTCTTCCTGGTGCGCAAGGGCAATCCGAAGCAGATTCACGACTGGAACGATTTGATTAAGCCTGGTGTTTCGGTGATCACCCCGAACCCGAAAAGTTCTGGTGGTGCTCGCTGGAACTACCTGGCCGCCTGGGGCTACGCCTTGCATCACAACAACAACGATCAGGCAAAAGCGCAGGAATTCGTGCAGTCGTTGTATAAAAACGTCGAAGTACTGGATTCTGGTGCGCGCGGTTCAACGAATACCTTTGTTGAGCGCGGCATTGGCGACGTGCTGATTGCCTGGGAAAACGAAGCTCTGCTGGCGGCGAATGAACTGGGGAAAGATAAATTCGAAATCGTCACGCCGAGCGAATCTATTCTCGCAGAACCTACGGTGTCAGTTGTCGATAAAGTGGTAGAGAAAAAAGGCACTAAAGAGGTGGCGGAAGCTTACCTGAACTATCTCTACTCGCCAGAAGGCCAGGAGATTGCGGCTAAAAACTACTATCGTCCGCGCGATCCTCAGGTAGCGAAAAAATATGAAAATGCCTTTCCGAAGCTGAAGTTATTCACCATTGATGAAGAGTTCGGTGGCTGGACGAAAGCGCAAAAAGAGCATTTCTCTAACGGCGGTACGTTTGACCAAATCAGCAAACGTTAATTTTGTTGAAGGCAATCAGACCCGGTGGCATCTCGCGACCGGGTTTTTTATTTGTCACGATTTTGCGTTACCCTTGCATCTCTTTGAGGTACAGGAAAAAAAGATGAAAAAAGCAGGTCTTCTTTTTTTAGCGATGATGGTTATCGCTGTTGCTGCTGCAGGCATTGGTTACTGGAAATTGACCGGTGAAGAGTCGGACACGTTGCGCCAGATTGCCCTTGAGCAATGTTTACCCAACCAGCAGCAAAACCAAAGCCCTTCGCCATGTGCGGAAGTCAAACCCAATGCCGGATATGTGGTTTTAAAAGACCTCAACGGTCCTCTGCAATATTTGTTGATGCCAACGTATCGTATTAACGGCACTGAAAGTCCATTGTTAACCGATCCTTCAACGCCTAATTTCTTCTGGTTAGCCTGGCAGGCGCGTGATTTTATGAGCAAAAAATACGGCCAGCCAATCCCCGATCGCGCGGTATCTCTGGCGATTAACTCCCGTACCGGACGCACGCAAAACCATTTTCATATCCATATCTCTTGTATTCGTCCTGATGTGCGCGAACAACTGGATAATAATCTGGCGAATATCAGCACCCGTTGGTTACCGCTGCCCGGAGGGCTGCGTGGGCATGAATACCTGGCACGTAGGGTAACTGAAAGCGAGCTGGTAAAACGGAGTCCGTTTATGATGCTGGCAGAAGAAGTGCCAGAGGCACGGGAACATATGGGCAGTTACGCGCTGGCGATGGTGCGGCAGAGTGATAACTCGTTTGTATTGCTGGCGACGCAGCGCAATCTGCTGACGCTGAATCGTGCTTCAGCCGAGGAACTTCAGGATCATCAGTGTGAGATTTTGCGTTAAAGCGAGGAGTTGTTGAGGAAAGCTAAGTGCCGGATGCGATATCCGGCACCAGTCAGACTTAAGCCTGTTTAGCCGCTTCTGCAGCTTTAACGATCACTGCGAAGGCGTCAGCTTTCAGAGAAGCACCGCCAACCAGCGCACCGTCGATGTCCGGCTGAGCGAACAGTTCTGCGGCGTTAGACGCGTTTACAGAACCGCCGTACTGGATGATCACTTGTTCAGCGATGTTAGCGTCAACTTTAGCGATGTGGTCACGGATAAATTTGTGAACAGCCTGAGCCTGCGCCGGAGTTGCAGATTTGCCAGTACCGATTGCCCATACTGGTTCGTAAGCGATTACCGCACCTTCGAATGCCGCAGCACCCTGAGTTTTCAGTACCGCGTCGATCTGACGTGCGCAAACTTCTTCAGTTTTGCCCGCTTCGTTTTCAGCTTCGGTTTCACCGATGCACAGAACCGGAGTCAGACCCTGCTCTTTCAGCACCGCGAATTTTTTCGCGATCAGTTCGTCAGACTCTTTGTGGTAAGTACGACGTTCAGAGTGACCGATGATGATGTACTGTGCGCCGATGTCTTTCAGCATAGCAGCAGAGGTTTCACCAGTGAATGCGCCGGACAGGTTCAGATCCACGTTCTGCGCACCCAGCATGATGTGGCTGCCTTCAGCTTCACGCTTCGCCATATCGATGTACATTTCTGGTGGCGCGATTGCAACGCCACAGCCATCAACGCCTGCCAGCTCTTTACGCAGGTTAGAAACCAGCTCATGAACCATGTGGCGGCTGCCGTTCAGTTTCCAGTTACCCATCACTAAAGGATGTCGCATTTTAATTCTCCACGCTTATAAGCGAATAAAGGAAGATGGCCGCCCCGCGGGGCAGCAGGTCTGTGAAACAGTATAGAGATTCATCACTGGAAAGGCTTTGCTTTTTGTCATTTATTCAACCCTTCAAGCGATTCAGATAGCGCCAGCTTAATCGGTTCAACAGCGAAGGTCAGTCCCTTTTCGCCGTTGTCCGCGACAACATAGCGCAGTGCGCCTTCTGTCTCTGTGTAATAACGTTTGTTTTTCCCCGCAGTAAGGAGCGACTGTAGCTTTTTCTGGCTTTGTGTTTTGGTCATCAGCGGGGTGAGTGTGCGGATCACCGCCGCCATGTATTCATGAGCTTTTGCTTTGGCGGCTTTTTGCTCTGGTCCCTGGATTGGTAGCCAGGTAATTTGAATGCTTTTGATTTTTAAAGTGCCACGCTCCAGCGCCGTAGAGGCATACAAGTTCTCGTTAATTTTACTGGCGGCGCGAGTCAGATTGGCTTTGTCGGGGCTGCTGTCGATGGCGCGAAACTCGTTCAGTGGCAGGTTGGGGTTCTGGCTGTTAAAGTTTTCTCGAAACTGGCTGATGGAGAGATCGAAGGTAGGGGCGCCAGCAAGTAGATAGGGCGCAGTGGTCGCCGTACCTGGTGTTTGTGCATGCACCGTTGTGCTAACGGCTGATGCAGAACATAAGAGAAAAAACAGCGTAAACCCTGGCTTCATCGACAGTACCTTTTGTTATGACTGGCTCCGATTAAAACGATATCTGTCTCCCTTGTCAAAAGGGTAGAATCCTGGAAAAGACAACCATCAAGGAACTTACATGACCATACAGCAATGGTTATTCTCGTTTAAAGGGCGTATTGGGCGCCGTGATTTCTGGATTTGGATTGGCCTCTGGTTCGTTGGCATGCTGGTGCTTTTCTCACTGGCAGGTAAAAACTTACTCGATATCCAGACCGCCGCGTTTTGCCTGGTGTGCTTACTTTGGCCGACCGCGGCAGTAACGGTCAAACGACTGCACGATCGCGGGCGTTCCGGCGCATGGGCATTTTTAATGATTGTAGCGTGGATGCTGCTGGCGGGTAACTGGGCGATTTTACCGGGCGTCTGGCAATGGACGGTGGGGCGTTTTGTCCCGACGTTGATTCTGGTGATGATGCTTATTGATCTTGGCGCATTTGTCGGTACGCAGGGCGAAAATAAATTTGGCAAAGATACTCTGGATGTGAAGTATAAAGCCGACAATAAATCAAGTAATTAACCTTTAATATATCTTTTATTGCTATTTTTTTCCGGGATCGTTATTTCCACGCTGGAAATGACAATGCCCGGAAAATCCTCCTCATTTCCTCACCTTAAGCAATATCAAAAAAAATGGTAATCCATAAGATCATTACTTGTTTGTTCTTCTCTTAACGGCGCATTATTCTTAAGTCGTAATCGACAGAGAGGCGAATATACAGAGGTGCCCTATGAAAGATGTCGTAGATAAATGCAGTACTAAAGGATGTGCGATTGATATCGGTACGGTGATTGATAACGACAACTGTACCAGTAAGTTTTCGCGCTTTTTTGCCACCCGCGAAGAAGCAGAGTCCTTTATGACCAAACTGAAAGAGCTTGCCGCCACTGCATCCTCTGCGGATGAAGGGGCCAGCGTGGCCTATAAGATTAAGGACCTGGAGGGGCAAGTTGAGCTTGATGCGGCCTTCACCTTCTCATGCCAGGCCGAGATGATTATTTTTGAGTTATCCCTGCGTTCGTTAGCTTGATGGAGTCGCTTTAGAAGGAGTTAAACATGGCTTATAAACACATTGGCGTGGCAATTTCCGGAAATGAAGAAGATGCCTTACTGGTGAACAAAGCCCTGGATCTCGCCAGACATAATGACGCTCACCTGACATTGATTCATATTGATGATGGCTTAAGCGAGTTGTATCCGGGCATTTACTTCCCTGCAACAGAAGATATTCTTCAACTGTTGAAAGATAAGTCAGATAACAAGCTGTATAAACTGACGAAAAATATTCAGTGGCCGAAAACCAAACTGCGTATTGAGCGCGGAGAAATGCCGGAAACACTGCTGGAAATTATGCAACAAGAGCAGTGCGACCTCCTTGTCTGTGGTCATCACCACTCATTTATCAACCGTTTGATGCCGGCATACCGCGGGATGATCAATAAGTTGAATGCGGACCTGCTCATCGTGCCGTTTATCGATAAGTAACCGCTTACCAGTAATGCTCCGCTGTCATGTGGCCCGGTCGACGACGTAAATGTTTCGTCATCTGCCGGGTTTCTTTTAGCAGCTGTTGCGTATCGCGCACCATTTGCGGATTACCACACAGCATCACATGACTGGTTTCTTTATCCATTGCCAGGCCAACCGCGTTTTCCAGTTCACCGCTTTCAATTAACGCCGGTATTCGCCCGGTGAGCGAACCCGCAGCCGTTTCCCGACTGACCACCGTCTGAATGCGCAGTTTCCCTTCGTAGCGTTTTTCCAGTTCTTGCATCAGCGGCAGATAGCTTAAGTCGGCGGCATATCGTGCGGCGTGAACCAGCACCAGGTTTTTGAAGCGATCTAAATCTTTGCCCAATTGCAGAATTGATAAATAAGGGCCAATCGCTGTACCGGTTGCCAGCATCCACAGTGTTTCGCAGTCCGGCACTTCATCCAGCACAAAGAAGCCAGCCGCCTCGCTAACCACTTGCACTTCGTCACCCGGTTTTAGCGCCGCCAGTCGCGGGCTTAATTTGCCATCGGGGACGGTGACCAGGTAAAACTCCAGATCAGGATTGTCGGGCGAGTTAACGTAAGAGTAGGCACGCTGAACGCGTTCGCCGTCAATTTCAAGGCCAAGCTTGGTGAATTGCCCGGCAGTAAACGGAAGCACGGGAGCGTGAACGGTGAGACTAAACAGGGCGTCGGTCCAGTTCTGCACTTTAGTGACTTTGCCTGTTACCCAATCAGCCATGTTTTTCTCCTGTTTTGATTGACTTGCCTTATCTTCGTTCTCCGAACAAAAAAATTCCAGTCCCGAAGGACTGGAAGGCTCAATCGATCAAATCACTCAGAGAATGTGCACCTGCATATCCGGGTCTTTACGATCCAGATAGTGAATCGACTGAATTCGACGAATAGTGCGGGATTTACCACGGATCAGCAGCGTTTCGGTGGTGGCGATATTGCCTTTGCGGCTAATACCTTCCAGTAGATCGCCCTTGGTGATACCGGTGGCGGAAAAGATGACGTTATCGCTGCGCGCCATATCGCCCAGACGCAACACTTTACCCGCTTCGATGCCCATTGCTTTGCAGCGTGCCAGTTCCTGTTCACCAATGCGGCGATTTTCTGCGTTGTCGCCTTTAACGTCATGACGCGCCAGCAGACGGCCATTCATATCGCCATCTAACGCCCGAATCACCGCCGCAGAAACCACGCCTTCCGGCGCGCCGCCAATGCCGTAAAGCACGTCAACTTCGCTGTCTGGCATACAGGTGAGAATTGAGGCCGCAACGTCGCCGTCTGGAATAGCAAACACGCGCACGCCGAGTTGCTGCATTTCTGCGATAACGGCATCGTGGCGTGGTTTCGCCAGAATCGTTACCGTCAGTTCGCTCAATGGTTTGCCGAGCGCAGCGGCAACATTGCGCAGGTTATCCGCCAACGGCAGATTCAGGTCAATGGCGCCCTTGGCTCTCGGTCCGACGATCAGCTTTTCCATATACATATCTGGCGCGTTGAGGAAGCAGCCTTTATCGCCTACTGCCAGCACCGCCAGCGCGTTAGCCTGGCCCATCGCCGTCATGCGCGTGCCTTCAATCGGATCAACAGCAATATCCACTGCATCACCGCGACCAGTACCGACTTTTTCACCAATGTAGAGCATCGGTGCTTCGTCGATTTCACCTTCACCAATGACGATGGTGCCGTCAATGTTGACCTGGTTGAGCATTATGCGCATGGCGTTAACCGCTGCGCCGTCAGCGGTATTTTTATCGCCGCGTCCTAACCATTTGTAGCCAGCCAGCGCCGCAGATTCGGTGACGCGGGAAAATTCGATGGCAAGTTCTCGTCTCATAGCAAACTCTAAGCAGTAAGGAATGGCGCGAAGTGTAGCACAGGGGAGGGAGCGGATTATTGATGTGTGCGGGGGTTGCCCCCGCACGATTTCAGAGTCTGCGACATGCCGGATGCGGCGTGAACGCCTTATCCGGTCTACACAAAATGGCATCGGCTCGTAGGCCTGATAAGACGCGTAAGCGTCGCATCAGGCAATCAGCATCAGGCAATCGGTTCAGGTGCCTGACATTACTCGTCGTGTTCTTCCCAGGCCATCGCGCGTTTGACCGCTTTTTTCCAGCCAGCGTAACGGTAATTACGCTCAGTGGTTTCGATGCCAGGACGGAACTCGCGTTCAATCACCGCTTTCTCTTGCAGCTCGTCGAGATTCTGCCAGAAGCCAACCGCCAGACCAGCAAGATAGGCCGCACCCAACGCAGTCACTTCGCGAACTTCCGGGCGCTCAACGCGCGTGCCGAGAATATCGGACTGGAACTGCATCAGGAAGTTATTTGCCACCGCGCCACCATCCACGCGCAGTGCGTGCAGACGAATACCGGAGTCGGCCTGCATCGCTTCCAGTACGTCACGCGTCTGATAAGCAATAGACTCCAGCGTCGCACGGATGATGTGGTTGGCGTTCACCCCACGCGTTAAGCCGAAAATGGCCCCGCGCGCATACGGATCCCAGTAGGGCGCACCCAGCCCGGTAAACGCCGGAACGACATACACACCATTGGTGTTTTGTACTTTAGTGGCAAAGTATTCGGAATCGTAGGCGTCGTTAATCAACTTCATTTCATCGCGTAGCCACTGAATGGATGCGCCCGCCATAAATACCGCACCTTCCAGTGCGTAGTTTACTTCTCCGCTCGGGCCACAGGCGATGGTGGTCAGCAGACCATTTTCTGATTTCACTGCTTTCTCGCCGGTGTTCATCAGCATAAAGCAGCCGGTACCGTAGGTATTCTTCGCCATCCCTTCTTTCACGCACAACTGGCCGAAGAGTGCCGCCTGCTGGTCGCCCGCAATCCCGGCGATCGGAATACGCGTGCCGCCTTTGCCGCCAATGTTGGTCTGACCGTACACTTCGGAAGAACGACGTACTTCTGGCAGCATCTCACGCGGGATATCCAGCGCGTCGAGCATTTTGTCGTCCCAGTCCAGAGTATGGATGTTGAATAACATGGTACGAGACGCATTAGTGTAATCAGTGACGTGAACGCGGCCCTGAGTCATTTTCCAGATAAGCCAGGTATCAACCGTACCAAACAGCAGTTCACCACGGCGTGCACGCTCGCGGGAACCTTCCACATGGTCGAGGATCCACTTCACTTTGGTGCCAGAGAAGTACGGGTCAATCACCAGACCGGTGTTGTTACGAATGTACTCTTCCATGCCGTCACGCTTGAGATGCTCACAGATCTCGGCGGTACGACGGCACTGCCAGACAATAGCGTTATAGATAGGCTTGCCGGTTTCTTTTTCCCAGACGATGGTGGTTTCACGCTGGTTCGTAATACCGATAGCTGCAATTTGATCGGAATTAATATCTGCTTTCGCCAGCACTTCTACCAGTGTGGAGCTTTGGGTGGCCCAGATTTCCATCGGGTCGTGTTCTACCCAGCCTGGTTTTGGGTAAATTTGCTCAAATTCGCGCTGTGACACGCTAATGATATTGGCATCGTGATCCATCACGACCGCGCGGGAGCTGGTGGTGCCCTGGTCGAGCGCAACGATATATTTTTTTTCAGTCATGTTTAATTGTCCCGTAGTCACATTACAGCGAAGCTTTTTGTTCTGAAGGAGTTGTGATCTCCTTTTCTTCCACAACACAGATATCGCAAGGCAAATGGCGACCAATCAGTTTGCGGTAGGCGAATGCACCAACAATCGCGCCAACGATAGGGCCAAAAAGCGGCACCAGGAAGTAAGGAATGTCTCTGCCGCCGGTAAAGGCGACATTGCCCCAGCCCGCCAGCCAGGCAAAGGCTTTCGGACCGATATCACGTGCTGGGTTCATGGCAAAGCCCGTTAATGGACCCATAGATGCGCCAATGACCGCAATCAGTAGACCAATCAGCAAGGGAGCCAAAGGGCCGCGCGGTACGCCGTTACCATCGTCCGTTAACGCCAGGATCAGCCCCATCAGAATAGCGGTAATCACCATCTCAACTGCGAAGGCCTGCACAAAATTGATATGAGGGTTAGGATAAGTAGAGAAAGTACCCGCCAGATCAACACTTTCAACGCTTCCGCGAACAATATGATGGGTCTGCTCGAAGTCGAAGAATAAATTGTAGTAAAGCCCGTAAACTAATGCCGCAGCGCAGAAAGCTCCGGCGACTTGTGAAACGATATAAGGAATAACCTTGCGCTTGTCGAAACAGGCAAACAGCCACAGCGCAATGGTGACAGCTGGATTAAGATGTGCGCCGGAAACCCCTGCGGTTAGATAGATGGCCATCGCCACCCCCAGTCCCCAAATAACACTGATTTCCCACTGACCAAAAGACGCGCCAGCGACTTTAAGTGCAGCAACGCAACCGACACCGAAAAAAATCAACAACCCGGTACCGAGGAATTCAGCGATGCACTGGCCTTTCAAGGTTGATGTTTGACTCATAATCGGATCCTGAAGAGTTAATGTTTGTTGTATGCGTGAAAGTCACGGACCTCCACGATGCTTGTAGGCATGCTGTAAACTTATCGTTAACGAGCGAAAACGAGAAATATCGAACTTAAAATGTGTGTGCTTCGTCATAAAATGAGCGTTATCGCGCTATTTTTTTCATCTGTTTATACATGATGCATGTTTGTTAGATCATTCGTGCAACAATTTTGTTAACATTTTCGATTGGTGTGGATTATGTCACCAGGAGAAGGATGAAAAGTGTGGCAAACCGTAATCTGCAAGGCGTGCCGCTGGACAGCGATGGCGCGGCTTCATACAATCGGAGCTAACTAAAATGCGCTCGTATTTATTAAGGCGTCACCGGTAATCGGGACGAGGATTTTTATCCATCAACGCCTTGCAATTCAGGAGAGGTATGACAATGTCATTAGAAGTGTTTGAGAAACTGGAAGCAAAAGTACAGCAGGCGATTGATACCATCACTCTGTTGCAGATGGAAATCGAAGAGCTGAAAGAAAAAAACAACTCACTGTCGCAGGAAGTTCAAAATGCCCAGCATCAGCGCGAGGAGCTGGAGCGTGAGAACAACCATCTGAAAGAACAGCAGAACGGCTGGCAGGAACGTCTGCAGGCCCTGCTGGGTCGTATGGAAGAGGTTTAATCTCTTCCACGCAGAGGCGCCGCAAGGCGCCTTATTTTTTACTTCAGTGTTTTTTGAGCGAATGCGCATAAAAGACCTGACACAAGCACGGGACGTAATAGTGACCCCAGAAAGACTGAACTGATATATTTTCCAGCCATGCCAGGGACCCCGGACCACAGATTGCTGTGCTGAAGGTGACTAAGAAAAACAACTAATATCCATAGTATTAATAAGATAATGCATCTCGTATCAATAATATATCAATCAGATCATTGACGGGCAGAAAGCATCATTTTCATTACTTCTTCTTGATATTCGTCCAAATAATCTGGGTCGATGGCTGCGACCAGTTGTATCAAATTAGTGTTATCCAGTAGAGTCATGAAAATAGCATGTCTTACTTTGCCATCACTCATTGTTTGCACTCCTTCCTGATAAGCGCAGGTAAATCCCTGAACATCACAAACATGCATTTCTGCAGTTCCGTTTTGAGTCTTGGTAAGTTCCTCGATTGAATGTACACCGAGTTCATTTTGTGAGAAGGCAACAATAGCTAAAATAGCATGGGCATCCCGAGTCACCAGGGTTGGTCCTTGTTTTACTATATTGGCAACCCACTGTTTGCTCGGAACCGTGACGGTGATACCTGGCCCCGGGAAAGTATAATCCCATGTGCTGTGCCGTTCCCACACCGTATAGCTGCTATAGATAAGAAATAATCCCATTAACCAACAAGTGCCGCGAATAAAGCTGCGGCTGCTTCTTTTTTTTATCGTTATACAGATGATTGTGGCGGTAATAAATGATAGGGCAAGTGGGTTAAAAAACACGTTAGCAAAATATAAAATCATTTCACCAGTGTTGCCAGATAAAAGGAATTTGTAGCGGAAATGGTTAACGGCTATAAGAAATAAATATATAATTAAAAGAATAATATTCTGCATGAATACGTCCATGTATAAAAAAGGGGAATTTAATTCCCCTTTTAACGCATGGCAGATACTTATTCAATATCCAGCGGATCTTCAGAAAGAATAATCCCGGTATTGTCGGCATAGAGATGGTCGCCGGAGAAGAAAGTGACGCCGCCAAAATTGACGCGGACATCGCTTTCGCCAATGCCTTCGCCAGCGGCACCGACCGGAATTGCGGCCATCGCCTGGATGCCGATGTCCAGCTCTTCCAGATCATCTACCTGACGCACCGCGCCGTAAATGACCAGACCTTCCCATTCATTTTGTACTGCCAGACGTGCCAGTTCAGCATCGACCAGTGCGCGACGAACAGAACCACCGCCATCGACGACAAGGACACGACCACGGCCATTCTGTTCGAGCAGATCGTACAGCAACCCGTTGTCCTCGAAACATTTTACCGTGATGATTTGTCCGCCAAACGACGCCCGTCCACCAAAGTTGGAGAACAGCGGTTCCACGACGTTGACATCTTCTTGATAGATGTCACAAAGCTCGGAAGTATCGTATTTCATAGGCTTAACATTCAGTTGCTGCGAGAATTTTCAGTATATCGCGCTATGTGGGTTGTTGGCAAAATCATCAATTGTTAATTGATATTTGTCAGTTATGTAGCCAACTGGCTTAAGAATATTCCCAAAACAAACAGCAGGTTAGTTAGTAATGCTCCTTTGACGGTGCGTTCCAGCATCGGACGCATCGCCACCGGGTCCATTTCATGCATCACATAACGGGCTTGCTTCACCAGCAACGGTGCTGCCAGCAGGAACAGCCAACCCCACAGGCTATGCAGTGAAAAGAGATTAAACAGCGCCAGACACACCAGCGAGCCCATCAGCAGGCAAGCATGGTAACGACGGGCGTTCACTTCACCTAAGCGCACTACCAGTGTGTTTTTGCCATTCTCGCGGTCGCTATTGATATCGCGCAGATTGTTAATGTTAAGCACCGCCGTTGCCAGCAGACCACAGGCCGTTGCCGGAAGGATCAGCGCCGGAATCAGCGTATGCGCCTGCAAATACCAGCTGCCCATCACGCTCAACCAGCCAAAGAAAACCAGTACGGAAATATCACCCAGGCCGATATAACCATAAGGGCGATTGCCCACGGTATAGGTGATAGCGGCGATAATTGATAACCCACCAAGAATCAGGAAGCCGACAAAATCAGCCAGGTTATGACACGCCACTGCGACCAGCGCCAGTCCAGAGAGGCAAATGAGCACGACGGTAATAATGAGCGCCCGTTTCATCTCTTGCTGGGTAATGACCCCTTTTTGCATGCCGCGCAGCGGTCCAATGCGGTCAGGTTTGTCGCTACCTTTGACGGCATCACCGTAGTCATTGGCGAGGTTAGAGAGGATCTGTAATAGCCCGGCGGTAATGAGTGCCAGCAGAGCGACCAGCGGATCGAAGTGACCTTGCCACCATGCCAGCGCCGTCCCGACGATAATTGCAGCAAAGGCGAGGGGGAGGGTTTTAGGTCGTAAACTTTCCAGCCACGCCTGAGTTCGGCTAATTTGTTGTTCAGTCATAATACGCGCCAATAAAAATGGGGCCTTTCAGCCCCATCAAACAATGATGAAAATGATTGAACGCGATTATAGGATAAAACGGCTCAGATCTTCATCTGCCACCAACGCATCCAGATGTTTGCTCACATAATCTGCGTCAATAGTGATGGTTTGACCGCTTAAATCGCTGGCGTCGTAGGAAATCTCTTCCATCAAACGCTCCAGAACGGTATGTAAACGACGCGCACCGATGTTTTCGGTAGATTCGTTTACCTGCCATGCCGCTTCTGCAATGCGTTTGATACCGGAGTCGGTGAACTCAATATTCACGCCTTCGGTTGCCATCAGTGCTTTGTACTGCACGGTGATAGAGGCATTCGGCTCGGTCAGAATACGCTCAAAGTCGCTGGTGGTCAGGGCCTGCAGCTCAACGCGGATCGGCAGACGACCTTGCAGTTCTGGGATCAGGTCAGACGGTTTCGCAACCTGGAATGCGCCAGAAGCGATGAACAGAATGTGGTCTGTTTTGACCATCCCGTGTTTGGTGGAAACAGTACAACCTTCTACCAGCGGCAGCAGGTCACGCTGAACTCCTTCACGAGAAACATCCGGGCCGGAGGATTCGCCGCGCTTACAGATTTTGTCGATTTCGTCGATGAACACGATCCCGTGCTGTTCTACGGCGTCGATAGCGTCTTGCTTCAATTCTTCCGGATTTACCAGTTTCGCCGCTTCTTCTTCAATCAGCAGCTTCATGGCGTCTTTGATTTTCAGCTTACGCGCTTTTTGCTTCTGACCGCCCAGGTTCTGGAACATAGACTGCAACTGACTGGTCATCTCTTCCATTCCCGGAGGCGCCATAATTTCAACGCCCATCGGTGCTGCGGCAAGATCGATCTCGATTTCTTTGTCATCGAGTTGGCCTTCACGCAGTTTTTTGCGGAATGCCTGACGGGCAGCGGAAGGTTCCTGCTGCTGTTCGGTCTGTCCCCAGTTGTTTTTAGCCGGTGGGATCAGCACGTCGAGAATACGTTCTTCTGCCAATTCTTCAGCGCGATAACGGTTTTTCTCGATAGCTTGTACACGTACCATTTTCACTGCGGCATCGGTCAGGTCGCGAATAATAGAATCGACTTCTTTACCTACATAACCGACTTCGGTGAATTTGGTTGCTTCAACTTTGATGAACGGCGCGTTCGCCAGCTTAGCCAGACGACGGGCGATTTCAGTTTTACCGACGCCGGTCGGGCCGATCATCAGAATGTTTTTCGGGGTTACTTCATGGCGCAACTCTTCGTTGAGCTGCATGCGGCGCCAGCGGTTACGCAGTGCAATCGCCACGGAACGCTTAGCGTTATCCTGGCCGATGATGTGCTTATCAAGTTCGCTGACGATTTCGCGTGGGGTCATTTCAGACATGGGAGATCCTTACGCTTTGTAGCTTAATTCTTCGATGGTATGGAAATGGTTGGTATAGATGCAAATATCGCCTGCAATATCCAACGCCTTTTCAGCAATTTCACGGGCGCTAAGTTCTGTGTTTTCTAACAGAGCGCGTGCCGCAGCCTGGGCGTAAGGGCCGCCGGAGCCGATAGCAATAAGATCGTTTTCTGGCTGTACCACGTCACCGTTACCGGTGATGATCAGCGATGCAGTTTCGTCCGCGACCGCCAACAATGCTTCAAGTTTGCGCAACATGCGATCGGTACGCCAGTCTTTTGCCAGCTCAACTGCCGCTTTAACCAGATGGCCCTGATGCATTTCCAGTTTACGTTCAAACAGTTCGAACAACGTGAAGGCATCCGCCGTGCCGCCGGCAAAGCCTGCGATCACTTTATCGTTATACAGGCGGCGAACTTTTTTAACGTTGCCTTTCATTACGGTGTTACCCAGTGTGGCCTGACCATCACCGGCGATTACTACGTGGCCATTACGGCGTACGCTTACTATAGTTGTCACGAGCAGACCCCTTGGTTAGGAATACAGAATTCAAGCCCCGCACAATTGTGCGGGGCATAATGCAAGTATAGATGGGGGAGATTTTGAGGGTTTCAACCCCCGGTGGCGAGCCGAATGCAGTTTGTATGGCCTGCCATCTTCAAACGATTGAGGGTGTTGTCAGCGTTCTCTTTGCCTTTCACCGGCCCGATGACCACACGATTCCAGCCATTGTTGGTGGTAATTTTCGAGTCAAAGCCTTCGAAAGCCAACTGCGCACGTACAGTCTCAGCCTGTTCAGCACCTTTAAATGAACCGCACTGAACCATCCAGCGACGTTCATCTTTCTTCTCCGCTGTTGGTTTCGGCGCTTCAGCTGCGCGTGCTACTGGTGCGGCCTGCTGTGGCTTCGGCTGCGAGGTTGTATGCGCAGGCGTTTGCAGCAGATCCTGGTACGGTTGCTGGGTAGAAGCCGGTTTAGACTGGCGCGGTTGCGTCTGTACCGGCGCGGCTTGCGACGTACGCGTCTGTTGCTGCCAGCTTTGCTCGGTCGTACGCGACTGCTGAGCCAGGCGTTGCTGTTCCGCTAACTGCTGCGCCTGACGCTGGCGTTGCAGCGTTTGCTGGCGCTGTTCCGGTGTCTGCTCATTCCACGGGACTTCGGCAAGCTGCGTTGGTTGCTGACGCATATCAGCCTGCATTTGTTCAAGAAGTTGGCGCTGCTCCGGAGTCAGCTGATCCGGCGTTTTCACTTCGCCGCCTGCAGACGGTTCTGTTGGCGCACGCACGCCCGGCTGGCGACTTTCCAGCTCTTTAATGTAGCGCCAACGTTCTTCCGGTTTCGGAGGTAGTCCGTTTCCGGTCACTTTCTGGCTTTGCAGCGTCTCAGACTCTTCTTTCTTGTGGTGCGTAATGAAGTACAGACCCCCGATAAAGGTCACAAGAACGGCTGCAGCAATAGCGACCATTGCGGGAGAAACCGCAGGCATATTTCGTTGCTTTTTCCGTGAGGTGCTCTTTTTTCGCCGCGAAGGTGCCGGTTGGCTGCGGCGTACATAATCTCGTTGTGCCACTATCGTTTCGCTGTATTTATTCGTTCGTCAGCCCGCCATGTTACTTAAGCGGCGGGCCTTTGACCAGTCACGGAAGCCTTAAAGGTTTACTTTAAGATAACGTGCGCGTCGATCCCCGGATAATAAGCTCGCAGTCCATTAAACGTGAGCCGCTTCCGACCGTTTGCCCCTGCATTTGATCAAGCAGTAACAGCATAGCTTCTCGACCAATTTCGTAGCGCGGCTGTGCAATGGTTGTCAGCGGCGGATCGCAAAATTGTGTCAGGTCGATGTTGTCAAAACCGATTATGGAAAGGTCGTCAGGGACTTTCAGCCCCTGGCGTTTCGCCTGAGAAAGTGCGCCGAGCGCCATTACATCGCTATGACAGAAGACGGCAGTTGGCGGTTGCGGAAGGTCGAGCAGCTGTTGCATGGCTTTACTTCCGGCTTCGAAGGTGAAGTCGCCCCGGGCGATATATTGCGGATCAACCATAATGCCGCAGCGACGCAGTGCCTGCACGTAGCCTTGTAGACGGTAGTGACACAATGGCATCTCTTCGGGGCCGGCAATACAGCCAATCAGTTTATGCCCTTGTTCATACAGATAATTTACGGCATCAAAGGCAGCGGTCAGGTTGTCGATATGAACCGTAGGCAGTTCCAGCTCTGGTGCGAATTCGTTCGCCATCACCATCGGCGGCAGATTACGTTGTTCCTCTATGCTTGCATCAAACGGCAGCCTTGAACCCAGCAGCAACATGCCATCAATTTGTTTGGTGATGATCAAGTCGATAAAGGTCTTTTCCTGCTGATTTTGGTGTGCGCAGTCGCCAATCAGTACCAGATATCCATGACTTGCCGCCGTGACTTCGATACCGCGAATAATTTCACTAAAGAAGGGGTCGCAGATATCCGGGACAATCACCAGAATCGTTCGGGATTCATTACGCTTAGCGTTACGCCCCATTGGCTGCGGAAAATAACCCACTTCCCGGGCCGCTTTTTCAACCCGATTACGGGTGGCCTGGGAGACTTTATCTGGATTCATTAATGCTCGGGAGACGGTCGCTGTAGAGACTTTTGCCTTCAGGGCAACGTCTTTCATTGTTGCGGCAGTTTCCTGCTTCTTCGCTTTCACACTCACTCCTCGCCTGGCACGTCAGGCGTACTACATCCATGTTTACTTCATATCGGCAACATTTTTAGCAGATAGTGCGTGAAAACGGTTACAGAATTTTCATGAAAAGTGTGATGAATATTTAATTTTTCGATCCGCCTCGCATCGTGAGTGGTTTAGCCCTCAATGGGATCAACATCCAGCACCCATTTCACTTTGCGTGAATCCGGTATGGTATTGATAAGCGCCAGTGTGCCATTGATGATGTGTTGTAAACGCACGCGGGAAGGGTGCTGCAACAAGATTTGCCAGCGCCAGCGACCGCCGCGTTTAGGCGCCAGAGCCGGAACCGGGCCGAGAACCCACAATTTGTCATCCGCCAGTGGGCTGGAGAGAAGCAGATTACGCAACTGTTGCAGGAACAGCGGCGCGTGCTGATTGTTATGATCTTCCGCACGCACAATCACATGGCTGGTCCATGGCGGCAGCTGCATCATGCGTCGCTCAGCCAACGCCTGTTCCGCAAAAGCGTCATAACCTTTATACAGCAAGGTTTGTAAGAGAGGATGTTCCGGATGGTGCGTTTGCAGCACCACTTCGCCTTGTTTACCTGCGCGTCCGGCACGGCCTGCCACCTGGGTGTATAGCTGGGCAAAACGCTCCGCCGAGCGAAAATCGGCAGAAAACAGCGCGCCGTCCACGTCCAGTAATGCAACCAGCGTTACATCCGGGAAATGGTGACCTTTCGCCAGCATTTGCGTGCCAATCAAAATTCGCGCGCCGCCGCGATGCACTTCTGCCAGTTGCTGCTCCAGCGCGCCTTTACGGCTGGTGGTATCGCGGTCGATACGTGAAATGGCTACACCAGGGAAAAGCGGCGCTAACGTCTGTTCAAGTTGTTCTGTTCCCAGACCCACCGGCACCAGATGGGTAGAGCCGCAGGACGGACACTGGCGCGGTACTGGACGCTGACTGTCGCAATGATGGCAGCGCAAATGCTGCTGCGCCTGATGCAACGTGTAGTAGTGATCGCAACGTGGACATTCGGCAATCCAGCCGCAGTCGTGGCACAGCAGTGCAGGCGCAAAACCACGGCGGTTAAGAAAGAGAATGACCTGGTTATCGGCCTGCAAATGCTGGCGCATACGGGTGATTAACGCCGGAGCCAGCCCCGCCTGCACCTTCTGACCTTTTAAATCCAGTACATGTTGAATTGCCGGACGCGCATTACCCGCCCGACGTGTCAGGCGCAGCAGGCGGTATTTTTTCTGCTGCACGTTGCATAGCGTTTCCAGCGCGGGTGTTGCCGAGCCGAGAATTATCGGGATTTGCTCGCTGTGCGCACGATACACCGCCAGGTCGCGGGCATGATAGCGCCAGCCTTCCTGCTGCTTGTAGGAACTGTCGTGCTCTTCATCGATAACAATCACACCGAGATTTTTAAACGGTGTAAACAGTGCGGAACGGGTGCCAATCACAATCGCCGCCTCGCCATTTTTCGCTTTCAGCCATGCCGAAAGGCGCTCACTGTCATTCAGGCCGGAATGCAGAACTTCCACTGGCGCATTAAACCGTTCACGAAAACGGGCGATCGTTTGGGGTGTCAGGCCGATTTCCGGCACCATCACCAGCGCCTGCTTGCCCTGAGCGAGCACGTTTTCCAGCACGCTCAAATAAACCTCTGTTTTACCGGAACCGGTAACGCCCGCCAGCAGCCAGGCAGAAAAAGTATCCGCCGCGCTATGAATTGCGCCAACGGCGGTGGCTTGTTCGGTATTCAGCCGTAGACGTTCGCCAGTAACAGCATAGTTCGTTCGCCAGTCGCTAAATTCCGGCGTTTCGCTTGCCAGCTCGCAAAGACCTTTTTTGCGCAGCGCCTGTAGTGCGGCATCGTTGAATTCAAGTTCCGCTACCTGGTCACGCCAGATTTTCCCTTGTCGCAACGCCGCCAGCGCCTGTTGTTGCTTAGGCGAACGTTTCAGGCTGTTGATATCCACCGCCTGGCCTTGTTCGGTAGCAAACCAGTACCACATGGGCGCGTTCGCCGCAGGCCGCCCCTGGCGCAATAAAATCGGCAAGGCATGAAACAATACATCGCCAATTGGATGATGATAGTAATCCGCCGCCCAAAGCAGTAAGCGCCAGACGGAACTGGAAAAAACGGGTTCACTGTCCAGCACTTCTACTACGGTTTTCAGTTCGTTGAGCGGCAACTCGCTGACGTCGCTAACTGACACGACAATCCCGATGCGCTCCTGCTGTTTGCCAAACGGCACGCGCACGCGACACCCGGCTTTAACCGTCATGCCTTCTGGCAGGAGATAGTCAAAGGTGCGGGGAAGCGGAACGGGCAAGGCAACGTGGGCAACGGGCATAGCATCATCCTGACTTGAAATTCGGTGGAACAGTATACACATTGCGGTAGAGGAGTGCGGATCAGTTTGCATACGCTGGTTAATTTCTGTATGATTCGGCGCCTTTGATACGAAATGATCGTATTGAAACTATACTTTAAACATCGCGTGGTGTCTGGCGTTAGGGCTGGAAGAGCGACGCGGCCTTAAACCGAGGTTTTCCCATGAAAAAAGATATTCACCCGAAATACGAAGAAATTACTGCTAGCTGCTCTTGCGGTAACGTAATGAAAATCCGCTCCACCGTTGGTCATGACCTGAACCTCGACGTGTGCAGCAAGTGCCACCCGTTCTTCACTGGCAAACAGCGTGATGTTGCTACCGGTGGCCGTGTTGACCGCTTCAACAAGCGTTTCAACATCCCGGGCAGCAAATAAGACCGGATTTCCGAAAAAAGCGCCGAACGGCGCTTTTTTTGTGCCTGAAAACTTTCATTAGCAGGATAACGTATTGGATCTTTATCTTTCCTTTACATCGCGAAAATCCATTTTATCAATACCGTATTTTTTCATGCGCAAATACAGCTTTTTTCTGGGGATCTGAAAGTAATCGGCAACGTCGTTGATACGTCCCTGGAAGAAGTTGAGTGCATCAATAATTATTTGTCTTTCATAGCTTTCTACACGTTCATCAAGTGGTGTTGGATCAGCATCCATCATCTGCAAACTGACTGAATCGTCCAGCATTAAAACACCCACAGCCACCAATTCTGCTGCATTTATTAATTCAATGATATTACCGGGCCAGGTTCGCGCCATCAGTCGTTTATAAAACGTTTTTCCCAGCAGCGGTTGTTGGCGATTTAATCGTTTACAGGTGAGAGTCAGATAATGGTGAAAAATAGGCTCAATATCCCCCGGGCGTTGACTTAGCGGTGGGCATTCGATGTGGGTAAGTGAAAAAAGAAAATACAATGCGGGAATAATTTTTTGTGTGGCGGCAAGTGCAGCCAGAGGGCTTTGATTAACAACAATCAGACGAAACGATCGATCCTGTGGGCGTTCCTGGAGTTGAATCAAGAGACGCTGATTTTCTTGCGTTAAATATTCAAGTTCTTTTAATAACAGCGTGCCACCTTTTGCTTCTTCCACCCATTCTTCCAGCGGTTGCTGACTATTAGCGCTGAGTGTGCGTTCAATTAAAGGCCTTTCCTTGCGAGAACTAAATTGGTGAAGATAATGGGCGGCTAATGTTCTGCCGGTTCCAGGTTCGCCGTAAAAACAGACGGGAAGATCGGTTTCTGCCAGAGTTTCAAGCTGCTGACGCGTCTGACGAACCCAGCCACTGTTGCCGATTAAGTGCCGATTAAATTGCGCTCGTCGCCATTTTTTTTGTTCCAGATAATCTTCACGCTCTGCCAGCGCTTTCTCGATAAGCGATAAAAATTGTTCCGGATTAATCGGTTTTTGCAGGAAATCCCACGCGCCTTTTTTTACCGCTTCAACGGCCATTGGGACATCGCCGTGGCCGGTGATCATCAGAATGGGAAGATTAGGATCAATCAGCATTATTTTTTCCAGCAGCATAATGCCTGAAATATCCGGCATGCAAACGTCGCATACCACGATTCCTTCCCAGGTATCTTGCAGCAATTGCAGCGCTTCTGAAGGGTTGCTACAGGTACATACTGCATAACCCTCTTGCTGTAAGAGAGAACTGTAGGCTTGCAGAACATCATTGTCGTCATCAATGAGCAGTATTGTTGGAGTTGTATCTGTCATGCTTAAAGTTTCCTGAAACATAGAATAACCAACGCATGGCGGTCGAGGGTAGACGCAATATATAGCTCTCCCTGGCACTGACGCATAATAGAATGACTAATCGAAAGACCAATACCTAAACCTACAGCTTTGTCAGTCGTAAACGGTGTTAATAGTCGATCAGCCAGAAGCACTGGCCAGCCTTTTCCATTATCAGCAATATAGAGCGTTAACGTGGTGTCTTCTTCTTCAAAGTTAATGGTTATTGTGGGCGGTTTTTCCTGACTGGCTTCCAGGGCATTCGTAAATAAATTAACTAAAACTTGTTGAATCAAAACATCGTCGCCATAAACGGCAGGAAAATTATCCGGGTAGTGAAGAGATGCTTTCAGTGGTCGATGTTTTAATGCCAGAAGCTCCCAGGATGAATAAATTACCTGCTGTAAATTAATTGCTCCGCCTACGAGTTCACTATCGCGTCGGCGGGCGAAGTTTCGCAGTCGTTTAACGATATTATCCATGCGCTCAACCAGCGATCGCATCGTAACGATATAGTTTTTCGCTAAACCAGTGTCTTGTTGCTCTATAGCGCGATTGGCGCTGAACAGGTACATAGATAATGCATTAAGCGGTTGATTGATTTCATGTGCCAGTGTTGTCATTGTCTGCCCAACTACGGCCAGTTTGGCGGTTTGGATCAATTCACTTTGTGCGGTTCGCAGATTTTTTTCTGTCGCGATTCGATCACAGATTTCCTGCCCCAGTTGACGTTGCTGTTGATTAATTTTCTCTATCGTCTGGCGGAGTAGGTTGGCAATTCTACCAAGCTCATCATTGCCGGAGACTGGAATATCTGCATCGAGTTCACCGTTACTTAATTTGACGACGGCATCATTCAGTAAGCGAAAACGGCGGATCATCCTTGGTCGAATGTAGAAATAATTCACCAGAATAACGAACAGTAAGGCCGTCACCATAGCGGCAAAAATCAGTAGTCCGCTGATTTGCATTATTTTTTCTAATCGCAGATTGAAAGTTTGTAGCTGTTGATGGCTATTACCCAGTTGCGTTTCTAATTGGCCACGTATTTGCGTAAATACACGCTCTTTATCCCTGATGGTATTCATAAGGGTCTGTTGAGCCTGCTGCCAGGCGGCCAGAGTTCCGGGTAGATAATTTTGCTGTGTACCCAGTTCCCACAGGGAATAAACTGTCTGGTGTAATGTAATAGTGCTGGAATAAGACGCTAACGACCGCACATTTTCGTCAATGCTATGCTTCAAAAAATCCAGGTATTGAATATGTTGTCTTAACGACTCGGTATCATTGTTATGCGTGTTAAGCATCTCCTTTAAGGTACTGACGATTTCAGTTTCTATATGTGAGAGTTCGAAAACGAGCTGCAACTCGTTTTGAATAGATTGCAGTGCATTTTGCAACCCCTGGTTTTCGTGAAGATTTTTCCGTTGGCTGAGTTGATTGAGCAATGATGATTGTTGCCAACTTAAATCCTGAGTCAGGGAGTTGAGTTCATTATTGAAATCGTCATGCAACCAGTTAACTCTTGAAGAGATAACGTCGAGTTTTCCGTTTTCCTTATTATGTTCATTCAATGCCTTATCGAGATTGCCAAGCAATTTGCGACTACTGGCGACCTGTTGGTTAAGCGCACTTTGATGTACTGAATCAAGATGGGGATTAATTGACTGAATTTTTTGTAGCCGTTGTTCAATTTGCTCTCTTACCTGAAGGCGGCTATCGGTGTTGGTTGTCTGTTGTAGCTCATTGAATTCATTTACCAATGCCGTGAGATTTTCTTCAAAAAGAAATGAAGCCTGAATTCGTGGGAAATAATCGTCAAGTGCGTAACGAACCTGAGAATTTTGTTCATGCCAGGAATAAAGGCTAACCACACTAACAAATAGCGTAAGAACGGCACTAAAAACAAAGGCGAGCCGCAAGCTCGTCCCGATAGTATGTAGTTGTTTCACTTTAATGACTCAAGTTGCGTATTCACTAATTGCTGCTGCTGCAGGAAAAAATGCTGCCATGCCATAATCTGGGCTTCACGAAAACCTGATTGCAGTTCGAATTGCTGTAGATATGTAGGATTAACAGACTGTTGTGGAGTAACGGGAACTGCGATTAATAGTGCGCGCACCTCTGGCAATGTCCGCTTAAGCCGATGTTCTGCGGCATATAATGCTTTCCAACTTTTCTGAAGCTCGGTAAGGCGAAAAGTAATCGCATAATCAAATAACAATTGCACGAGCTTTTGGCGTTGCATGATCAACGGGTAATCAAGCGAAGGAGATGCAAATAACCGCATTTGTTGGTCAGCGAGTGGAGTGCCGGAGGGCAGAGGATATACCGGATACTTCCCTGAATCAGAATCGCTCAGTGCTTGCTGACCTTCCGGACTCAACAAGAAATCAATAAAACGTCCCGCCTCTTGTGGATGATTACTGCCTTCTGTAATGGCAATAAACATAGGCGCTGCGCGCGAGTTGGGGAAATAGCTGAAACGTAAAGTTGAATTATTAAGCAGTACGTTAGCGTAATTGTCGATTACCGGACCAGCGTCCCCCAGTCCTGTACTGATCTTATTTGCTACGCCGAAGCTACGTGATGAAATGGTGGCGAGATTACCGCCTATTTTCAGTAGTGTACTCCAACCGCTACTCCATCCTTGTTGCTGCAGAAGATCTTCAATCATCAGATGAGTAGTATCTGAACGAGAAGGACTGCTCATTAATAGCGTTCCTTGATAACGCGACTTACTTAATTCCTGCCATGACGTTGGCACAGGCTCTTTTTTGTCTTCCAGATGCGCCACATTGATAAGAATGCCGTAGCCCGATATGGCAACAGCAACGGTGGTTGAACGAATGGATTCCGGTACTAACTTTCTACTTGTTTCTATTTGATTATTAAATGGCTGGAGCAGATTTTTACTTTGTAACCGCTGTAGCAACATTGGGGATGAACTCAGTACTAGATCAATATTTTCACCCAATGGATTTTCCAGCAGGCGCTCAATAGATGCACTGGTTCGGTTGAGCGTACGGATTTTGGTTGCCTGTGGTTGCTTTTGCCATTGACTGATAATGTGCTCTGTCGCTTCCGAAGAAAGCGTTGTAGCAATCACTAATTCATGCGCTGAGGCAACGCTGATATATAAAATCCAATAGATTAGTGCTCTTTGTATAATGCGAATCATGTCAAAAATCCCATTAATAAGAGATAAATTCCTGGGCTGTAATCCATGTTGTTATCCATTAGTTAACATAAGCAACGAACTTCAAGCCATGTGTTTTTGTATTTGTAAATTATCATTAATTCGGCAAGCAACCAGCATTACTATATCCGCAAGTGACTGTTACGGAAATGCGCATTAATTAATTTCCACATTTTCGCTCTCAGATTCAGGTTCTGACTGTATAGCAGTAAAAAATGAAATTTGTTATTGGCGGCTTCATCCCATTTTTTTACTCGTTGAGGATGGTAATAACAAGCACTATCGTAAATAGGGTCATCTGCGGTGGCCTGATGCAGACTTAGCGTCTCAGTAATCATGACGGAGTTCCAGTCTTCAGAAACCATAAAAAAGGCCTTAATTTGAGCGCAAATCAGCGTGTTACGACGGATATCCTGAAGGTGTTCAGACTCTGCTTTTTGTTGTGCGGTGATGAAGGTTTTCATGTTGTGCAGCATGGTTCTCTGGCATAACAAGAACAAGTATCTTCAATGATCCCGATTATAGAAGCAAAATATGTGATTGAACTCAAAAAATGAAAATTTTAATAAAACTAATTTTTTTTAAAATTGGGCCTGTTGTAACACGTTAAGGTTTAAATAATAACCATGTTGCATTTTCCAAAATCAAATATGGGAAAGAAATGGAACATTGAATTTGTTTTTTTGAGTCAGTTTTGACTCATTTGCCCTGTATTGTAACTTAAACTCTCTTGCTTCACTATCTTCAAAACTCACTAAGCAAAGGCTTTTTAAATACTCTTCAGAGAGTAGTAATGAGCATTGCTATGAATATTATTATTTGATTAAACAACACTATGAACTGGAAGGTGATATATGCTTTCTTTATTGAAACCTAAAGTGGCAACACATAAGGTTCCTGAAAGTGAAGTGAAAAGTACCTATAATCGTTACCGTATGCAGGCGTTATTCAGCGTATTTATCGGTTATCTTTCGTATTACATTGTCAGGAATAACTTTGTTCTCTCTACACCGTATTTAAAACAAGAGCTTAATCTTTCTGCGACGCAAATAGGGCTGTTAAGCAGTTGTATGCTGATAGCCTACGGTATTAGTAAAGGGATAATGAGCAGTCTGGCGGATAAAGCTAATCCTAAAGTATATATGGCAGTGGGTTTAATACTTTGTGCTCTCGTTAACGTGGCACTTGGTTTTAGTTTCGCATTCTGGATGTTTGCAGGACTTGTCATTCTGAATGGTTTCTTTCAGGGAATGGGTGTTGGCCCGTCATTTATTACGATCGCTAACTGGTTTCCTCGTAAAGAACGGGGCATTGTCGGCGCGGTCTGGAATATTTCGCACAACGTGGGTGGTGGTATTGTTGCTCCGATTGTCGGCGGCGCATTTGCCGTACTGGGCACTGAACACTGGAAAATAGCAACATATGTTATTCCAGCGATTGTCTCTGTTGTCATTGCTATCGTGGTACTGATGTCAGGTAAAGGTTCACCGGTAAGTGAAGGTTTGCCGCCATTAAACGAAATCGTTCCGGACGACGTCAGCATTAAAGCAAAAGATGATCGTGCGCCGGAAGATATGACGGCCTGGCAAATTTTTTGTACCTATGTGCTTAAAAATAAGAATGCCTGGTTTGTCTCTTTCGTTGATGTTTTTGTCTATATGGTGCGTTTCGGAATTATCAGCTGGTTACCTATTTATCTGTTAAGCGTGAAGCATTTTACAAAGACCGAAATGAGTACGGCATTTTTAATCTTCGAATGGGCGGCTATTCCAACGACATTATTTGCTGGCTGGTTGAGTGATAAATTATTTCATGGTCGCCGTATGCCGCCAGCTATTATCAGTATGGTATTGATTTTCTTCTGCCTGTTGGGCTACTGGAAAAGCGATTCTCTACTCTCTATTACTATTTTCGCTGCTTGCGTGGGCTGCCTTATCTATGTTCCGCAGTTCCTGGCCTCTGTTCAGACAATGGAAATTGTTCCCAGTTTTGCCGTGGGCTCCGCTGTCGGTTTGCGTGGTTTCATGAGCTATATTCTTGGCGCGACGCTTGGTACAAGCCTGTTTGGTATTATGGTCGATGAGGTTGGTTGGGATGGTGGTTTTTATCTTCTGCTTGCTGGTGTTATCTGTTGCATCATTTTCTGTACGTTAACGCACTTTGGTGCGATCGCTATGGAAAAACAACGTCATAATGATGCTGAGACGTATCAACCAGAGCTTCAGACCCAAAAAAGCTAAGTTTTAGGGCCAGTCACGATGTGATTGGCCCACTCGCTTCTCCGCACAATTGCCTTTCATCATCGATTTCGTACCCGTTTGGTTGCGTAAAGCGCATTTCGAGTTATGGCAAAACGCGATTAACGTTTGCGGCGGGAACGCCAGCCGTGTTCACAGTAATCCATTACCACGAAAACAGCGGCCACTCTTTGGCGACGGTAGTGAGTTGTGGCGCATCGAACAGGGCTTGTGGCGAAACCACCGTTTCCTCAAGCGGGATATTTTTACCGTATCGTTCTTTAAGCTTTCCCTGGACCAGCGGGTTGCTAAGATCGAATTCTTTCAGCTTTTGCTGTTCACCTATGCGCATTCCCAGCGCGTTCTGATAAACCTTCCACACCACTTCCGAACAGTACTGGCGATCGTCGCTCCACGAGAAGCTGAAGTCATACGGTTTGCCGAGATAGCGTTTTGCGGTTTGCGCCAGTTTTTGCTGTTGTTCAACACTCAGTCCGCCTTCAACGCGGCGCACAATGTATTTGCCCTTTTCACCGTGGGCTATCCACTGTTTGAGCGGTGTGTATTTCACCGGACCGACCGCTTCAAAAACGTAGGGCTGCTTGTTGCGTATCACCAGCATACCGGTGTGGCTGTAATCGGAATGGGTCGCCAGTTGGATCGCTTTGCTTTGCGATGAGCGAGAGATCTGAAAGATGATGTCGCCGGTTTGTGGTTGCCAGGCAAAGGCAGGTACAGAAACCAGCAGGCTGAGGATCAGCAGCCTGTTTTTCATAGTTAAACGTCCATGTATAAAAAAAGCGGCTGGTTAACGCCAGACCGCTTTTTTCAGCATTAGTATTCCCACGTCTCCGGGTTAATCCCCATCTCACGCATGATCTCTTTTGCCGCTTCCGGAATTTCGTCGCTGCGCTCTTTACGCAGGTCGGCATCATCCGGCAGAGGTTGCCCGGTAAAGGCATGCAGAAACGCTTCGCACAGCAGTTCGCTGTTAGTAGCGTGACGCAGGTTGTTCACCTGACGACGCGTGCGTTCATCGGTGAGGATTTTTAACACCTTAAGAGGAATGGAAACCGTAATCTTTTTGACTTGCTCACTCTTCTTGCCGTGCTCAGCGTATGGGCTGATATATTCGCCGCTCCATTCAGCCATGAGATACTTAATCCTCTTCGTCAATAAATTGAAACCAGACCACACAATTAATGTGGGTAATGGCCATAAACCCGCATAGTTTACCGTACAGGCGCTACCGTGACATCGTGTAATGCACCTGTCGGCGTGATAATGCATGTAATTTTAACGGTTATTGGTGAATTGCTCAATCTATACGCAAAGAAGTTTAGATGTCCAGATGTATTGACGTCCATTAACACAATGTTTACTCTGGTGCCTGACATTTCACCGACAAAGCCCAGGGAACTTCATCACATGACGCGTAAACAGGCCACCATCGCAGTGCGTAGCGGGTTAAATGACGACGAACAGTATGGTTGCGTTGTCCCACCGATCCATCTTTCCAGCACCTATAACTTTACCGGATTTAACGAGCCGCGCGCGCATGATTACTCGCGTCGCGGCAACCCAACGCGCGATGTGGTTCAGCGGGCGCTGGCGGAACTGGAAGGCGGTGCTGGCGCGGTACTTACAAATACCGGGATGTCAGCGATCCACCTGGTCACTACCGTCTTTTTGAAACCTGGCGATTTGCTGGTTGCACCGCACGACTGCTACGGCGGCAGCTATCGCCTGTTTGACAGCCTGGCAAAACGCGGCTGTTATCGCGTGCTATTTGTTGATCAAGGTGATGAGCAGGCATTGCAGGCGGCACTGGCGGAAAAACCTAAACTGGTGCTGGTAGAAAGCCCAAGTAATCCATTGTTACGCGTCGTGGATATTGCGAAAATCTGCCATCTGGCAAGGGAAGTCGGGGCGGTGAGCGTGGTGGATAACACCTTCTTAAGCCCGGCATTGCAAAATCCGCTGGCATTGGGTGCCGATCTGGTGTTGCATTCATGTACGAAATATCTGAATGGTCACTCAGACGTGGTGGCCGGCGTGGTGATTGCTAAAGACCCGGACGTTGTCACCGAACTGGCCTGGTGGGCAAACAATATTGGCGTGACGGGCGGCGCATTTGACAGCTATCTGCTGCTGCGCGGTTTGCGTACTCTGGTGCCGCGTATGGAGCTGGCCCAGCGCAACGCGCAGGCGATTGTGAAATATCTGCAAACCCAGCCGTTGGTGAAAAAACTGTATCACCCGTCGCTGCCGGAAAATCAGGGGCATGAAATTGCCGCGCGCCAGCAAAAAGGCTTTGGCGCAATGTTGAGTTTTGAACTGGATGGCGATGAGCAGACGCTGCGTCGTTTCCTGGGCGGGCTGTCGTTGTTTACGCTGGCGGAATCGTTAGGGGGAGTGGAAAGTTTAATCTCTCACGCCGCAACCATGACACATGCAGGCATGGCGCCAGAAGCGCGTGCTGCCGCCGGGATCTCCGAGACGCTGCTGCGTATCTCCACCGGTATTGAAGATGGCGAAGATTTAATTGCCGACCTGGAAAATGGCTTCCGGGCTGCAAACAAGGGGTAAAAATGAGTGTGATTGCGCAGGCAGGGGCGAAAGGTCGTCAACTGCATAAATTTGGTGGCAGTAGTCTGGCTGATGTGAAGTGTTATTTGCGTGTCGCGGGCATTATGGCTGAGTACTCCCAGCCCGACGATATGATGGTGGTTTCCGCCGCCGGTAGCACCACTAACCAGTTGATTAACTGGTTGAAACTAAGCCAGACCGATCGTCTCTCTGCGCATCAGGTTCAACAAACGTTGCGTCGTTATCAGTGCGATCTGATTAGCGGCCTGTTACCCGCCGAACAAGCCGATAGCCTCATTAGCGCTTTTGTCAGCGATCTTGAGCGGCTGGCGGCGCTGCTCGACAGCGGTATCACCGATGCGGTGTATGCAGAAGTGGTGGGCCACGGGGAAGTGTGGTCGGCACGCTTAATGTCTGCGGTGCTTAATCAACAAGGGCTGCCTGCGGCCTGGCTTGATGCCCGCGAGTTTTTACGCGCCGAACGCGCCGCACAACCGCAGGTTGATGAAGGGCTTTCTTATCCGTTGCTGCAACAGCTACTGGTACAACATCCGGGCAAACGTCTGGTGGTGACTGGGTTTATCAGCCGTAACAACGCTGGTGAAACGGTGCTGCTGGGGCGTAACGGTTCCGACTATTCCGCGACACAAATCGGTGCGCTGGCGGGCGTTTCTCGCGTAACCATCTGGAGCGACGTCGCCGGGGTATACAGCGCCGACCCGCGTAAAGTGAAAGATGCCTGTCTGCTGCCGTTGCTGCGTCTGGATGAAGCCAGCGAACTGGCGCGTCTGGCGGCTCCCGTTCTTCACGCCCGTACTTTACAGCCAGTATCCGGTAGCGAAATCGACCTGCAGCTGCGCTGTAGTTACACGCCAGACCAAGGTTCCACGCGTATTGAACGTGTGCTGGCCTCCGGTACTGGTGCGCGTATTGTCACCAGCCATGATGATGTCTGTTTGATTGAGTTTCAGGTGCCTACCAGCCAGGATTTCAAACTGGCGCAGAAAGAGATCGACCAAATCCTGAAACGTGCTCAGGTGCGTCCACTGGCAGTTGGCGTGCATAACGATCGCCAGTTGCTGCAATTTTGCTACACCGCAGAAGTCGCTGACAGTGCGCTGAAAATCCTCGACGAAGCGGGATTACCCGGCGAACTGCGCCTGCGTCAGGGGCTGGCACTGGTGGCGATGGTTGGGGCGGGCGTCACCCGTAACCCGCTGCATTGCCACCGCTTTTGGCAGCAATTGAAAGGCCAGCCGGTCGAGTTTACCTGGCAGTCGGATGACGGCATCAGCCTGGTAGCAGTACTGCGCACCGGACCGACCGAAAGCCTGATTCAGGGGCTGCATCAGTCCGTCTTCCGTGCAGAAAAACGCATCGGCCTGGTGCTGTTCGGCAAGGGCAATATCGGCTCCCGCTGGCTGGAACTGTTCGCCCGCGAGCAGAGTACGCTCTCGGCACGCACCGGCTTTGAATTTGTGCTGGCAGGCGTGGTGGACAGCCGTCGCAGCCTGTTGAGCTACGACGGGCTGGACGCCAGCCGCGCGTTAGCCTTCTTCAACGATGAAGCGGTCGAGCAGGATGAAGAGTCGTTGTTCCTGTGGATGCGCGCCCATCCGTATGATGATTTAGTGGTGCTGGATGTTACTGCCAGCCAGCAGCTTGCTGATCAATATCTCGATTTCGCCAGCCACGGTTTCCACGTCATCAGTGCCAACAAACTGGCGGGAGCCAGCGACAGCAATAAATATCGCCAGATCCACGACGCCTTCGAAAAAACCGGGCGTCACTGGCTGTATAATGCCACCGTCGGTGCGGGCTTGCCGATCAACCATACCGTGCGCGATCTGATCGACAGCGGCGATACTATTTTGTCGATCAGCGGGATCTTCTCCGGCACGCTCTCCTGGCTGTTCCTGCAATTCGACGGTAGCGTGCCGTTTACCGAGCTGGTGGATCAGGCCTGGCAGCAGGGCTTAACCGAGCCTGACCCGCGTGACGATCTCTCTGGCAAAGACGTGATGCGCAAGCTGGTGATTCTGGCGCGTGAAGCAGGTTACAACATCGAACCGGATCAGGTACGCGTGGAGTCGCTGGTGCCTGCCCATTGCGAAGGCGGCAGCATCGACCACTTCTTTGAAAATGGCGATGAACTTAACGAGCAGATGGTGCAACGGCTGGAAGCTGCCCGTGAAATGGGGCTGGTGCTGCGCTACGTAGCGCGTTTCGATGCCAACGGCAAAGCGCGTGTAGGCGTGGAAGCGGTACGTGAAGACCATCCGCTGGCATCATTGCTGCCGTGCGATAACGTCTTTGCCATCGAAAGCCGCTGGTATCGCGATAATCCGCTGGTGATCCGTGGGCCTGGCGCAGGGCGCGACGTCACCGCCGGGGCGATTCAGTCGGATATCAACCGACTGGCGCAGTTGTTGTAATCCTGAGCCAGAGAAAGCAGTATTTTCGTTACGCGCCCTGCGGAAAGCGGGGCGCTGTGAGTAAATTCTGCCTGTTTATGTAGCCAGTGGATAAAATGTCTGCTGGTTGCTAATGAGAGCATTTCAGCTTTGCTGTTATTTCCGCCCGTTAATGCACATACCATTTTACGATTTTTTCCCTGAACCCAGAGTTGCCACTGATTTTTCCACCAGCCGTGATAAGTTGTTCCCTGAAAACTCCAGGACGTATTTTCGGTACAGTCAGTTATTTCCTCTTCAATAAACCAAATTTCACCTTGCTGTTGGCGAAACAGATCAGCCCAAACCGTAATAATGGCGCCTCTTAAAAAACACTCGTGTGAAATAACCTGTGTTTTAACTGTCGGGAATAGAATATTCAGTACCCTGAAATGCCCGTGCGCTGTGATAACCGGACGCAGAATAGCGCCTTTAGCATTGCGCTTGAGCGCTGCACTGCCATACTGAATTTCATCAAACTGACTGCGGCGTAGAAATTGTGCTTCGCGCATATCAACGCGTTGTACAATATTATTGTTGTGTAACTCTGGTTCTGCATTTCCTCTGTATCGATAATGCAGACTTTCTCCAGCTTGATGCTGCGTATAATTAGTAGAAAGATGAAGAATATTACCGCGAAGAGCATCAAAACTCATTAAAACATACAATTTTTGCCCGCCGCTAGCTCCCTGAAATGGCACCAGAAGAGCAACCGTTTCGATTATTTCGGGAGGCGTTATTTCTTTCTGATATTGTTTAGGTGTCCAGACTTTTTTGCAGTTACGGCATTGAATGCGTTGCGATCCCTGTGGATTGTGACCATAACAAATTGTCTCTGTGCCATAACATACCGGGCAGAAATGGCCCTTTTCAGAGGCCCACGTAGATAAGTGAACTGTCAACCAGTCACGAAATTGTTGTTCGTCAAACAACGGTGGATAGCTTCCACATGCCCGGCAGTGCAATGCTGCATAACCCAGTCGATAGTCAGGCCAGCTGTAATCTGTCGATGTTGACCGTCCTAAATTACGGCAACCAAACGACTTGCAGGCATTAATCGTAAACAGAGTCGACATATATCACCAACGATTTCACAAGGTCGTTGATTTTGTCCGGCAACGCTCCCTTGTGGATGTGATTACTCTCACATAAATAACTCTTTCAGAACGTAATGTAGCAATCCTTTAAATCACTGAAAGGGACTATTTATGAAAATTAAAATGCTTGCTGCGGGTATTGCATTAACACTGCCGTTCTGGGCTTGCGCCAAAGATGTCACTATCATTTATACCAACGATCTCCATGCACATGTAGAGCCTTATAAAGTGCCATGGATCGCTGACGGTAAACGAGATATTGGCGGCTGGGCAAATATCACTACGCTGGTTAAACAAGAAAAAGCAAAAAATAAAGCGACATGGTTTTTTGATGCAGGTGACTATTTTACCGGGCCCTATATCAGCAGCCTGACCAAAGGCAAAGCTATTATCGATATTATGAATACCATGCCATTTGATGTCGCCACAATAGGCAACCATGAATTTGACCACGGCTGGGACAACACATTATTACAGTTGAGTCAGGCAAAATTCCCGATTGTGCAGGGCAATGTTTTTTATCAGAACAGCAGTAAATCATTCTGGGATAAGCCCTATACCATCATCGAAAAAGACGGTGTGAAAATAGGCGTTATAGGTTTGCACGGAGTATTTGCCTTTAATGACACGGTATCCGCTGCCACGCGAGTGGGTATTGAGGCGCGCGATGAAATTAAATGGCTACAACGTTATATCGATGAACTCAAAGGCAAGGTTGATTTGACCGTCGCCCTGATCCACGAAGGTGTTCCGGCCCGCCAGTCCAGTATGGGAGGCACAGATGTGCGTCGCGCGTTGGATAAAGATATTCAGACGGCAAGTCAGGTGAAAGGACTGGATATTTTGATCACCGGACATGCACATGTGGGTACGCCGGAACCGATTAAAGTCGGCAATACGCTCATCCTCTCGACGGACAGCGGCGGGATTGATGTGGGCAAACTGGTTCTCGACTACAAAGAGAAGCCGCATGATTTTACGGTGAAAAACTTCGAGCTTAAAACCATTTACGCCGACGAGTGGAAGCCCGATCCACAAACAAAACAGGTGATCGACGGCTGGAATAAAAAGCTGGATGAAGTGGTGCAACAAACGGTGGCGCAATCGCCAGTCGAATTAAAACGTGCCTATGGTGAATCGGCTTCCCTCGGGAACCTGGCGGCTGACGCTTTACTGGCAGCGGCAGGTAAAAACACCCAAATAGCCTTAACCAACTCTGGCGGTATCCGCAATGAGATCCCTTCGGGGGCGATTACGATGGGCGGCGTCATCAGTACCTTCCCGTTCCCCAACGAACTGGTGACGATGGATCTCACAGGTAAACAATTACGCAGTTTGATGGAACACGGCGCAAGTTTAAGTAATGGCGTTTTACAGGTATCGAAAGGCCTGGAAATGAAGTACGACAGCAGCAAGCCGGTTGGTCAGCGGGTTATCTCACTGACTCTGAATGGTAAACCGATTGAAGATGCAACGGTTTATTCTATTGCCACCCAGAGTTTCCTTGCTGATGGTGGAGATGGTTTTAGCGCCTTTACCGAGGGGAAAGCGCGCAACACAACGGGCGGTTATTACGTTTATCACGCCGTGGTTGATTACTTCAAAGCGGGTAACACCATCACGGATGAACAGCTTAATGGTATGCGTGTGAAAGATATCAAGTAATCATACGCATTGAGTTGGTTTACACCTTATTGCCGGATGACGATATCGACGTACATTTCATTCGGCATGTGTATTACGCCGATTCCCGCACCACCAGTTGCCCGGAAAGCGCAATTCTTTGGGTTTGCAAATCCGGGTCTTTTAATTTGCGAATCATCAGGGTCGCTGCCTGGCGTCCGGTTTCTTCACTGGCGGAAGATACATAGGTGAAAACAGGAGAGGTCAGGTTGATATGCAGCATATCTTCAAAACCAATTAGCGCTACCTGCTGGGTCAGAAAGACGTCTTTCCCGACGGTACGCCCCACCTGATGTATGCCGTTGATGCTGCCAATCATGGCCTCGGGCGAATGGCAGAGCAGGGCGGTAATGGCGTTGTTATTTTCCAGCAACTGGCGCGTTGCCATGCTGGCAGCCCAGGTGTCACCGTCACAGGCTGGCGTGAACTCGTCACGACAAGCAATGCCAAATTTTGCCAGGGTCTGGCGAAAACCAACCAGTCGCTGCTGACGGATAAGATCACTTTCTCTGCCACCGAGATAGGCAATGTAACGATGGCCGCGCTCAATTAAATAACGTGTGGCAAGACTTGCTGCCTGCTGGTTGTCACGCAACACCAGGTTGCACTCATCTTTGATAGGCGTTTGTGACGCGACAACAAGGGGAAGCGAACACTGGCGGATTAGCGTGGGGAGGGTTTCACGATGCGCATCGGAAGCCAGATAAATCACTCCGGCAACACCTTGTTGCTTGAAGGAAAGTAAACAACGTTCAAGATGTTCATGTTCGTTCTGTGGTTGCCCAAGGAATACCATATAGCCCCTGGCTTCCAGTTCCTGAACAATACTGGCCATCACTTTGATGGAAAAGCTATCGCTAAAATCACGTAAAATCAGTCCGATAATATTTGACGTGTGGGAACGTAAATTGGCGGCGGCAACATTATGCACGTAGCCCAGTTCGTCAATAGCAGCATGAACTTTCCCGATGGTCGCCTCTGAGATTTTCCCTTTCTGGCGCAGCACTAGCGACACGGTAGAGACGGAAACTCCGGCTCTTTTGGCAACATCAATTATGCTGACTTTCTTCAAACTCACTCCCTGAACAACGTTGATTCTTTAAATAGCAAGAAGGTTCTGGTCAGGGACCAGAACCTCTGACATCGAGTAATCTTAAGGCTATTTACCGATCATCGTCGACATGGTTTGCGCGATAAATTGCGCTCGCGCGCCAAAAATGACCTGAATGCCGTTATTGCCGACAAAAACCACGCCACGGGCGCCAATATTATTCAGACCATCCTGATCCACCGCTTCTTTATCAGAGACTTCCAGACGTAAACGCGTGATGCAGGAGCCTACCGATTTAATGTTTTGCTGACCGCCAAGCAGCGTGATGATTTCTGTTGCCAGCTCGTCATCGGTTTTATCATTAGCGCTAACCGTAGTTTCAGTACGACCAGGCGTTTTCACATCAAAACGACGAATAACAAAGCGGAAGGTGAAGTAGTAGATCACCGCCATTGGCACGCCGACGATAATGGCGCTCAGGAAGTTGGTTTTATAGCCGTTAAAGGATGGCAGGATGCCAAACGAAATATAGTCAATCAGCCCCGCAGAGAAGGATTTGGCAATATGTGCATGCAGCAGATACATCGCCATATAGGAAAGGCCCGCCATGATGGCATTGAAGATATACAGCACAGGGGCGACAAAGATAAATGTAAATTCAACGGGTTCTGTAATACCGGTCAGAAAACAGGTTAATGCGGCAGAGAACAGAATACCGGCGGCAATTTTCTTATTCTTTGTGTGCGCTTCATGGTACATCGCCAGGCACGCCGCAGGCAGGGCAAACAGCATCAGGGGGAATTCGCCTTGCATAAATTTACCGGCGTCATGATAACTGTCGCTGCTAAATGATTTCACCCCTTCTTCCAACATCTTGAACCAAATCGTCTGATCGCCGTGAATCATTTGCCCGGCATGGGTAGTGTAATCCCCAAAAGAATACCAAAACGACGGATACCAGATGTGGTGCAAGCCAAGCGGAATGAGCGCCCGTTCAGTTACACCAAAAATAAAGGTCGATGCCGCCTGGTTGTTACCATTAACGATAACCGATAATGCATCGATTCCTGACTGAATGTGTTGCCAGACATAGGGCAGTAACAGGCCAAGAATGAAGGAGAGAAAAGCCGTCGCGATAGCGACAAAGCGTTTCCCGGAGAAAAAACCAAGGAATTCTGGCAATTGCATGGTATGAAAACGGTTGTAACACCACGCCGCCAGGATCCCGCATATCAGGCCGCCAAAAACGCCCATTTGCAATGTAGGGATACCCACCACCATCGCGTATTTGCCGCCTTGCCCGGCCATTTCTGGCGTGATGCTAAGTACGGTGCTGATGGTGATATTGGTGACAAAAACGGAAACGGCTGCGGATAACGCCGCAATTCCTGATTCAGAAGCCAGCCCTACGGCGGAACCGATAGCAAAAAGCATCGGCAAGTTATCAAAAATAATGCCGCCTGCATTCATCATCAACGGCAAATGGAATTTATCTCCGAACGCCAGTAACAGCCCAGCGGCAGGCAGAAGCGAAATTGGCAGCATTAGGGCGCGACCAATCATCGACAATTTAGAAAGTGACTTCACGAAACTCGACATCAGATTCATGCTGATTTCCCCCGAATAGCGCATAAATCTGCGCGAATTAGTCTTTTTTTGTATAAGTAGAACGTTCTAGTAGAACGTTCTACTTATCGTGGGGGATGCATAATTGCTCTGCAACATAATTTTGGAGAAATTGTTAATAGTTTGAAGTAGTTCAAATAATAAACATGCAGTATTGAATGCAAATTATGGTATCTATTTGTTTTATTTAAATAAGTGTCCAGCTAACACAGACGAGCATATTAATTAACTCTTATTTAAATAAATTTGAAGCCGATGGTTTATCCGTTTATTCATTACTTCGCGCGCGATAATGTGAGAGAACCCATTTACTCCCACATTCAAATGAAGAAAATTCATCTTCCCTGATTTTTCCTCACCATCATGGGGCATTTTTCGGTTGACGCCCCTCAGCTTTTCCTTCATCTTTACATCTGGACGTCTAAATGGATAGATGTTCACAACACAACATATAACTACAAGCGATTGATGAGGTAAGGTATGAGCTTTTTTCACGCCAGCCAGCGGGATGCCCTGAATCAGAGCCTGGCCGAAGTCCAGGGGCAGATTAATGTTTCGTTCGAATTTTTCCCGCCGCGTACCAGTGAAATGGAGCAGACCCTGTGGAACTCCATCGATCGCCTCAGCAGTCTGAAACCGAAGTTTGTATCGGTGACCTATGGCGCAAACTCCGGTGAGCGCGACCGCACGCACAGCATTATTAAAGGCATTAAAGATCGCACCGGTCTGGAAGCGGCGCCGCATCTTACCTGCATTGATGCGACGCCTGCCGAGCTGCGGACCATCGCCCGCGATTACTGGAATAACGGTATTCGCCATATCGTGGCGCTGCGTGGCGACCTGCCGACGGGAAGCGGTAAGCCGGAAATGTATGCCTCTGACCTGGTGACGCTGTTAAAAGACGTCGCGGATTTCGATATCTCCGTGGCGGCGTATCCGGAGGTGCATCCGGAAGCGAAAAGCGCCCAGGCGGATTTGCTTAACCTGAAACGCAAAGTGGACGCCGGCGCCAATCGCGCGATTACCCAATTCTTCTTTGATGTCGAAAGCTACCTGCGTTTTCGTGATCGCTGCGTTTCGGCGGGTATCGATGTGGAAATTATTCCTGGCATTTTGCCCGTCTCTAACTTTAAACAGGCGAAGAAATTTGCTGACATGACCAACGTACGCATTCCGGCGTGGATGGCGCAAATGTTTGATGGTCTGGATGACGACGCCGAAACCCGCAAGCTGGTGGGCGCGAATATTGCGATGGATATGGTGAAGATTTTAAGCCGTGAAGGAGTGAAAGATTTCCACTTCTATACGCTTAACCGCGCTGAAATGAGTTACGCGATTTGCCACACATTGGGTGTCCGACCTGGTTTATAAGTGCTTTGGTTTCTGTAAAAATCACACGGTGATCACAAAATTAAAACAAAGCACAAAATGCCTCCTCGAAGCGAGGGGGCAGACAAGTAAAACTATTGACTCGCTTTTTCTCCTTCATTCCTTAAAAGAGCAGAGAGAAAACAGGGATAAAACCCTTTTTTATAAGGTATTTGTCCGTAATCGGACATAATCAAAAAGGCTTATTTAAGATCAATTTGATCTACATCTCTTTAACTAATGATATGTAAGATCCCAACTATCGCATCCGTGGATTAATTCAATTATAACTTCTCTCTAACGCTGTGTATCGTAAGGGTAACACTGTAGAGGGAGTATATTGATGAGCACGTCAGACGATATCCATAACACAACAGCAGCCGGAAAATGCCCGTTCCATCATGGCGGTCATGACCAGAGCGCCGGTGCGGGAACAACCACTCATGACTGGTGGCCAAAACAACTCCGTGTTGACCTGTTAAACCAACATTCTAACCGTTCTAACCCACTGGGTGAGGACTTCGACTACCGCAAAGAATTTAGCAAGCTAGATTACTACGGCCTGAAAAAAGATCTGAAAGATCTGCTGACAGAGTCTCAACCGTGGTGGCCAGCAGACTGGGGCAGCTACGCTGGCCTGTTTATTCGTATGGCCTGGCACGGCGCGGGGACTTACCGTTCAATCGATGGCCGTGGCGGCGCGGGTCGTGGTCAGCAACGTTTTGCACCGCTCAACTCCTGGCCGGATAACGTCAGCCTGGATAAAGCGCGTCGTCTGTTGTGGCCAATCAAACAAAAATATGGTCAGAAAATCTCCTGGGCCGACCTGTTTATCCTCGCGGGTAACGTGGCGCTGGAAAACTCCGGTTTCCGTACCTTCGGTTTTGGTGCCGGTCGTGAAGACGTCTGGGAACCGGATCTGGATGTTAACTGGGGTGATGAAAAAACCTGGCTTGCCCACCGTAACCCGGAAGAACTGGCAAAACGCCCATTAGCAGCAACCGAAATGGGGCTGATTTACGTTAACCCGGAAGGACCAAATGCCAGTGGCGAACCGCTTTCTGCGGCTGCAGCTATTCGCGCGACATTTGGCAATATGGGGATGAACGACGAAGAAACCGTTGCGCTGATCGCGGGTGGTCATACGTTAGGTAAAACTCACGGCGCAGGCCCGGCAACGCACGTAGGTCCTGATCCAGAAGCGGCCCCGATCGAAAACCAGGGCTTAGGCTGGAAAAGTGATTTTGGTTCCGGTGTCGGTGCTGATGCCATTACGTCAGGTCTGGAAGTGGTCTGGACCCAGACGCCGACCCAGTGGAGCAACTATTTCTTCGAAAACCTGTTCAAGTATGAGTGGGTACAGACTCGTAGCCCGGCAGGCGCCATCCAGTTTGAAGCTGTAGATGCACCGGAAATTATCCCGGATCCGTTCGATCCGTCGAAGAAACGTAAGCCGACGATGCTGGTCACTGACCTGACGCTGCGTTTTGATCCAGAGTTTGAGAAGATTTCACGTCGCTTCCTTGACGATCCGCAAGCGTTCAACGAAGCCTTTGCCCGTGCGTGGTTCAAACTGACGCACAGGGATATGGGGCCGAAATCTCGTTACATCGGACCGGAAGTGCCGAAAGAAGATCTGATCTGGCAAGATCCGCTGCCACATGCGTTCTTCAACCCGAGCGAGGAAGATATCCTTAACCTGAAGACGGCGATTGCTGAGTCTGGTCTCTCTGTGAGCGAGCTGGTTTCTGTTGCCTGGGCTTCTGCCTCCACCTTCCGCGGTGGGGATAAACGTGGCGGTGCCAACGGCGCGCGTCTGGCATTAGCTCCGCAGCGCGACTGGGAGGTTAATGCCGCAGCAGCACGCGCATTGCCGGTGCTGGAGGGGATCTATAAATCCTCACACACGGCTTCACTCGCTGACATTATTGTTCTCGCCGGTGTTGTTGGTGTCGAAAAAGCGGCGAGTGCTGCGGGTATCAGCATCAGTGTTCCGTTCACACCAGGTCGCGTAGATGCTCGTCAGGATCAGACGGATATCGAGATGTTCGAGCTGCTCAAACCTGTTGCTGATGGTTTCCGTAACTATCGCGCTGCGTCGGGCGAGGCTACCACTGAATCACTGCTGATCGATAAAGCGCAGCAACTGACGCTGACTGCACCAGAAATGACTGTGCTGGTGGGCGGGATGCGTGTGCTGGGCGCCAACTTCGATGGCAGCAAAAACGGTGTCTTCACTGACCGTGTGGGCGTATTGAGCAATGACTTCTTTGTGAACTTGCTGGATATGCGCTACGAGTGGAAAGCGACCGACGAATCGAAAGAGCTGTTCGAAGGCCGTGATCGTGAAACGGGTGAAGTGAAATACACCGCCAGCCGTGCGGACCTGGTATTTGGTTCTAACTCCGTTCTGCGTGCACTGGCAGAAGTTTACGCCAGCAGCGATGCCCACGAGAAATTTGTTAAAGACTTCGTGGCAGCATGGGTGAAAGTGATGAACCTCGACCGTTTCGACCTGCTGTAATCTGACCTTCTTCAGCGACTGCCTTTCAGGCAGTCGCTGAAGTTTCTTTACCGGCGTATAGTGTCCACAGGAAAACTACACACTGGATCTCTCATGTCTGCCGCAGGAAAGAGCAACCCACTGGCAATCAGTGGCCTGGTTGCGCTCACACTTATCTGGAGTTATAGCTGGATTTTCATGAAGCAAGTCACCAGCTACATCGGTGCCTTCGACTTCACCGCCTTACGCTGCATTTTCGGCGCTCTCGTTTTATTCATCGTTCTTTTGTTACGTGGTCGCGGAATGCGCCCGACGCCGTTTAAATACACCTTAGCCATTGCCCTGCTACAAACCTGCGGGATGGTTGGTCTGGCGCAGTGGGCGCTGGTCAGCGGCGGAGCGGGGAAGGTGGCGATCCTGAGCTATACCATGCCGTTCTGGGTGGTGATTTTCGCCGCGTTGTTTCTCGGTGAACGCCTGCGACGCGGGCAATATTTCGCGATTCTGATTGCCGCTTTCGGTTTATTTTTGGTGTTGCAGCCGTGGCAACTCGATTTCTCTTCGATGAAAAGCGCCATGCTGGCGATCCTCTCCGGCGTCAGTTGGGGGGCGAGTGCCATTGTCGCTAAACGCCTTTACGCCCGTCATCCGCGCGTGGATTTATTGTCGTTAACATCCTGGCAGATGCTGTATGCGGCGCTGGTGATGAGCGTAGTCGCCTGGCTGGTGCCGCAACGTGAAATTGACTGGCAGCCCACCGTGTTCTGGGCGCTGGCCTACAGTGCCATTCTGGCGACGGCGCTGGCGTGGAGCTTATGGTTGTTTGTATTGAAAAACTTGCCTGCCAGTATTGCCAGCTTAAGCACACTGGCCGTTCCCGTTTGCGGCGTACTCTTTTCCTGGTGGCTGCTCGGTGAGAATCCTGGTGCGGTTGAAGGTAGCGGTATTGTGCTGATTGTGCTGGCATTGGCGCTGGTGAGCCGTAAGAAAAAAGAAGCCGTCAGTGTAAAAAGGATCTGAATTTTTCTACACGTGGGGCGAGCTCTTATTTAACAAAATAGCGATAGTGCCCCACAATCCGCCAGCTAAACAGCACATCTTCTTCCTGCGCGCCTGCGCCAATGTTATGTATCACCAGCGGCGTACCGTCGCGGGCGAAGCCATCTGAAACCACCCCAATATGTGCCAGCCCGTTGTCCAGTCGCCAGGAGACAATATCGCCCGCTTGATAGTCACCAGCGTTTTTGCTGGTGGGGCGTGTTTTATCGTGGCGGGTAAACCAGGTTTCCAGATTAGGCACCCGACGGTGATCGATGTTGCTGTCCGGGCGCTTTAACTTCCACTTTTGCGGATAATCGGCAAAATTCTTCGCCATATCTTCGTGAACCAGTTTCTGCAAATCGACCTTCTGGCTGCGCAAGGCGCGGATCACCACATCGGAACATACGCCGCGTTCTTGCGGGACATCACCGCCAGGATAGGTAAGCTGCACATACGCCGGATCGTAAAATAGTGTGCTGCCAATTTGCTGTCTGGCACCGTCCGCGATGGCAAGATTGATGTTGGCCTGGATTTGTACCACGGCTGGTGGAACGGCGGGAGATTTTAAGGGGGGGCTGGTAAATGCCGTTAGCAGGCTGACCAGCGCCAGTGAAGCTTTCATCTGTTTCATCCGTGAAAATAAGAGTCACAGATTCGACCTTCCGGGCTAACGATTGTTCTGTGGAGAAAATGTCCAGAAGCGGATAAAAAAACTCCCAATCAACGTGGGAGTTTCAGATTACTGGCACAGAGTGCCGGATGCAGCGTGAACGCCTTATTTGGCCTACAAAAACACGCAAATTCAATATATTGCAGAGATTAGGTAGGCCACATAAGCGTAGCGCATCAGGCTATTTTGTGTTCAAACTCCCGGATAAGCCGGGAGTTTGACATAGGTTATTCCCACTCTTGCAGGAAACGCTGACCGTACTGGTCGGCTACCAGCAGTGCGGCGTAAACCTGATCTGGCGTCGCGCCGCCAGGCATGTTGTGAATGGTTTCACCTTCTGCACATGCTGCTTCTGCCACAATTCGCATTTTCGCCGGGACATCTTCTTTAATATCCAGTTGAGCGAGAGTTATTGGCAAACCTACCGCATGGCTAAGTGCGGCTACGGTTTCGATTTCCTCAACCGGCGCGTTTTCCAGAACCAGCTGCGTCAGCGTACCGAATGCCACTTTTTCACCGTGATAATAGTGATGCGCATCTGGGATAGCGGTCAGGCCGTTATGCACCGCGTGAGCCGCCGCCAAACCACCGCTTTCAAAACCAACGCCGCTCAAATAGGTGTTCGCTTCAATCACGCGCTCCAGCGCCGGAGTCACTACATGCTGTTCGGCGGCAAGCATCGCTTTTTCGCCTTCTTCCAGCAGGGTGTTGTAGCACAGTTCAGCCAGCGCCAGCGCCGCCTGAGTACACTTACCGCCCGCCATGGTGGTCGCGCCGCTACGAGAGCATGCACGCGCTTCAAACCAGGTCGCCAGCGCATCACCGATACCCGCTGCTAACAGACGCGCAGGTGCGCCCGCGACGATTTTAGTATCGACAATGACCATATTCGGGTTATTTGGCAGCAGCAGATAGCGGTCAAATTCACCATCATCGGTGTAAATAACAGACAACGCACTGCACGGCGCGTCGGTAGAAGCGATGGTCGGTGCGATTGCTACCGGAACACCCATGAAATGTGCCAGTGCTTTGGCGGTATCAAGGGTTTTACCGCCGCCAATACCGAGAATCGCGCCACACTGCGCAGTCTCCGCAATGCCGCGCAGACGATCGATCTCATTTTGCGAACATTCACCGCCAAAGGGGGCGATTTCAACAACCAGCCCGGCATCTTTAAAGCTTTGCTCGACGGTTGCCTGAGCAAAACCTAATACAAATTTATCGCCAACAACCAACCAACGTTCTGCCAGCGGCTTCAGGTATTCGCCCAGGCGATTAATGACATCAGCGCCCTGGATGTATTTACCCGGTGATTGAATAATGCGGTCCATAATTGCTCCTTTAGAGATGAGTAGTGCCAAATGCGGCATTCCAGTCGTGCTCGAACTTCTCTATAGCCGACTCTACCGCAGGGGTGTTGAGCATTTGTTGCGCTACATCTAAGGGCAGTGTGATGGATTCACATCCTGCCAACAAACAATCCAGCGCCTGACGTGGTGTTTTAAAGCTGGCAGCCAGCACCATGCTTTCTGGCGCGTGCATTTCCAGTAACGCTTGCAGCTCCTGGACGGTACGAATGCCGTCTCCGCCCTGAGCGTCCACGCGATTTACATAGGGAGCAACGTATTTTGCCCCTGCCAGCGCGGCCAGCAATCCTTGCGCGGCGCTGTACACTGCGGTGCCAAGTGTAGTAATACCTTCTTTTTTCAACAATTTAATTGCTGCCAGACCTTCTGAGGTTACCGGAATTTTCACCACAATGCCCGGAGTAACGTCGCGCAGGCGCTTCGCTTCCTCCACCATCCCCTGCGCGTCGCGGCTCATGGTCTGAGCAAACAGAATGCCCTCATCACCAATCGCTTTTTGCAGACGCGGCAGCACTTCCCAGATGGACTCCTTGCTGGCAGCGATAATGCTCGGGTTAGTTGTCACCCCGGCAATCGGGAATATGCGTGCCAGACGTTCGACTTCTGCGACGTTAGCGGTGTCCAGATACAGTTCCATGATGTTTCCTTTTACAGTTCCAGTTCATGTTGCAGCAGGCTGGCGATAGCGTCGGCAGAGGCGGCGTTAACCAGCGCGTTACGGAATTCTTCGTGCATGATGCGACGAGCGAGACGCGAGAAAATGCGCATATGCTGATCGCCCGCGGCGTGTTTGTTCAGGGTTAACATAATGATGAATTGCGCTTCATCATCGCCCCAACGCACCGGCGCTTGCAGACGCGCTACACTGATGGTGGATTGCTCAATGTGCTCTGATTTGCTGTGTGGAATGGCGAAACTAAAGCCCAGACCGGTAGAGAAAACGGCCTCGCGTGCCCACAAGTCGGCTTCCAGTTTACGCGGATAGCGGCAGCGGCCCGCCAGCAGCAGGTTATCGGTCATGCCTTTGAGCACTTCTTCTTTGCTGCGCCAGTCGCTTTCCAGCGTGATGCATTCGGCGGTGACCAGCGGTGCGTCCTGTTGCGTCATACGGAATTGCGCCAGCAGGTGTTCCACTTCCAGCGAAGTCCGGCAGGCCATTGCCTGGTTGAGCAACTGGCGGCATTCGCGGCTATCAAGCTGTGCCATTCGCGCTTTCGCTGCCGGAATCGACGGTGCGCTCATGCTGAGTTCATCCAGACCTAAACCAATCAGCAACGGCAGCACGGAACCTTTCGCCCCCAGTTCTCCGCACAGACCAATCCATTTCCCCTGGCGATGCACCGCCTGCACGGCGTAATCGAGCGCCCGCAAGAATGCCGGATTCAGGCTGTTGTAGTGACGAGTAACCTTAGCGTTATCGCGATCCACCGCCAGCAGATACTGCGTCAGGTCATTACTGCCGATACTAAAGAAATCAATCTCTTCGCAGCATTGATCGATGATGAACATCACCGATGGCACTTCCAGCATAATGCCGAGCTGGATCTTCTCATCAAACGGAATGTGTTCGTTACGTAGCTGCTGTTTGGCTTCTGCCAGTTTTTCTTTCACCCATAAGATCTCTTCCATTGAAGAGATCATCGGGATCATGATTTTCAGGCTGCCGTGAGCAGAGGCGCGCAGGATCGAGCGTAGTTGTGTGGTGAACAGCGAGGCGTATTCTTCATAAATACGCACCGCGCGATAACCGAGGAACGGGTTAGCTTCTGCCGGAATGTTCAGATAATCAACGGGTTTGTCACCGCCAATATCCATAGTGCGCACAATAATGCTGCGCCCGTTGGCGGACTCCAGCGCCTGACAAAAAATGTTGTACAGCTCGCTTTCGCCCGGTGCACTGGTGCGATCCATATAGAGCATTTCAGTGCGGAACAAACCAACGCCTTCCGCGCCATTGCCAAATGCGGCCTGCGCTTCCACGGAGTGGGCGATGTTCGCCGCGACTTCGATACGGATACCGTCAGCGGTACGCGCTTGCTGGGTCAGCCAGACACGCTGTTGCTCACGCAGAGCGTCCTGTACGCGGGCTTCTTGCTGATAATAACGGGCTACGGCTTCCCCTGGCTCAACCACAATTGCCCCGGCGTTGCCGTCGATATAAATCGTTTGTTGCTGCCACGGGGTAAGGGCATCGATATCCACACCAACCAGCGTCGGAATGTTGAACGAACGAGCAAGGATCACCGTGTGTGACGTGGTACCGCCGCTTTTCAGTAACAAACCTTTGAGGTGATTTTTATCCAGTTCGAGGAACTGGCTGGGGGTCAGTTCATCCGCCATACAAATAGCGGGATGTGTCAGTTTACCTGGCGCCGGAAAGCGTTGTTCACCGTAGATTTGCTGGAGTAACTGGAAGCACACGTCGCGCACATCCAGCGCACGCTCTTGCAGGTAGCTACTGCTGGAACGGGCGAACTCTTCGCAAAAGTGATTCGCACTGGCGACAATTGCTTCGGCGCAGCTTAATCCCTCGCTGACGCCTGCCAGTAAATGTTCGCGCAGGGATGTGTCGCCAGCCAGCGAGCGGTGCGCTTCCAGAATCGCGCTGGTAGCACCGTCGCTATCCAGCAGACGAAACTCAATGTTTTTCATCACCAGCGTCAGGCCGTTTTCCAGCGCGGATTGCTCAGCGTCCACACCTTTGGCGGCGGGAAGATTACCCAGTGCGTTGAGATCTAACGATGAAATTGGCGTCAGCGTGCCGCCTGCGCTACCGCTACATACGGTGCGGGCGCGAATAATGCGCGGATTCAAATTAGTGAGTGAAACCGGCAGCGGCTCCAGCTCGTCAGATTTAACTTCTGCCAGCGGCGCATCGCAGTGGGGGAATTCATCACGTAACCACTGGCTCAAGCGCTGGTGTGCTGCTTGTTCGTCAGCCCCGGAAATCAATAACTGGCAGTTATCGCCCACCAGTGTATCGGTGCCAATCAGCGCCAGGGCGCTTTTGGCGTTGCCTTTACGGTCAGTACGCAGGTTATGCCACTCAATTTGAGATGAAAAAGTATTACACAGCGTTTCAACGTGGCTTGCCGGACGCGCATGTACGCCGTTAGGCAGCTCACAAATAAATTCCACAATCAGGGCCATTGCCTCTCTCCCGGTACGGTTTTCTGTTTACAGGATAAGAGCGCATGGCAACGACCTGCCATGTGACAAATCTGCCAAAAGCTGGACAAATGTAATGTAACCGCCAATTTGCGACGCGTCTCACAAGACGCGCCATTCCGGCATGATTCCGAGTTAACGCAAGTTATGAGGCGGATCGCATTTTTGTACTGACATTACAAAAGTCCAGTAAATGGCCTTTTTATCCACTGTTTGACCTGCTTGCGATTGCCTATTGTTTCTCCCATCAAAAAATATGGACATAGGCTTGGGTAAGCCTGGGAGCGACTTATGAATGAGTTGGTACAGATCCTGAAAAACACTCGTCAGCACTTAATGACGGGCGTTTCACACATGATTCCCTTCGTGGTATCGGGCGGTATTTTGCTGGCGGTTTCCGTCATGTTGTATGGCAAAGGCGCAGTGCCGGATGCCGTAGCCGATCCGAATCTGAAAAAACTGTTTGATATCGGCGTTGCAGGTTTGACGCTGATGGTGCCTTTCCTCGCCGCTTACATCGGTTATTCCATTGCAGAACGTTCTGCGCTGGCCCCGTGTGCTATCGGTGCCTGGGTTGGTAACAGCTTTGGTGCGGGCTTCTTTGGTGCGCTGATCGCCGGGATCATCGGCGGCATTGTGGTGCATTACCTGAAGAAAATCCCGGTGCATAAAGTTCTGCGCTCGGTGATGCCTATCTTCATTATTCCGATCGTCGGTACCTTAATTACCGCTGGCGTCATGATGTGGGGGCTGGGCGAGCCGGTAGGCGCGTTGACTAACAGCCTGACTCAGTGGCTTCAGGGTATGCAGCAAGGCAGCGTGGTGATGCTGGCGGTGATTATGGGGCTGATGCTGGCGTTCGATATGGGCGGCCCGGTTAACAAAGTGGCCTATGCGTTCATGCTGATTTGCGTTGCTCAGGGTGTTTATACCGTGGTGGCAATTGCTGCCGTGGGGATCTGTGTTCCGCCGCTGGGCATGGGGCTGGCAACGCTGATTGGTCGTAAAAATTTCTCCGCGGAAGAGCGCGAAACCGGTAAAGCGGCGCTGGTAATGGGCTGTGTTGGCGTCACCGAAGGGGCGATTCCTTTCGCTGCCGCCGATCCGTTGCGTGTCATTCCTTCCATTATGGTAGGGACTGTCTGTGGCACGGTGACCGCAGCAATGGTAGGTGCGCAGTGCTATGCAGGCTGGGGTGGTCTGATTGTGCTGCCGGTGGTTGAAGGCAAGTTGGGTTACATCGCGGCAGTGGCTGTTGGGGCTGTAGCAACGGCTATCTGCGTTAACGTGCTGAAAAGTCTGGCGCGTAAAAATGGGTCTTCGACTGATGAGAAGGAAGACGACCTGGATCTGGATTTTGAAATTAATTAATTGAGGAACGAGCCATGACGAAAATTATTGCAGTAACCGCATGTCCTTCAGGTGTTGCCCATACCTATATGGCGGCAGAGGCGCTGGAAAGTGCCGCGAAAGCGAAAGGCTGGGAAGTAAAAGTAGAAACCCAGGGGTCGATTGGTCTGGAAAACGAACTGACTGCGGAAGACGTAGCGAGCGCCGATATGGTGATTCTGACCAAAGATATCGGCATCAAGTTTGAAGAGCGTTTTGCTGGCAAGACCATCGTGCGCGTCAACATCAGCGATGCGGTAAAACGTGCTGACGCCATTATGAACAAAATCGAAGCCCATCTGGCACAGACTGCTTGAGTTTTTAGCCCGCCTGAAACGGCGGGCTTGTTTTTCCCTACAGGAGTTCCTCATGACGAATCGTATCTCTCGCCTTAAAACTGCATTGTTTTCCAATACCCGTGAAATCTCGCTGGAGCGTGCGCTGCTTTACACTGCCAGTCATCGGCAAACTGAAGGCGAGCCGGTGATATTGCGTCGGGCGAGAGCAACAGCGTATATCCTTGAACATGTTGACATTTCTATTCGTGATGAAGAACTGATTGCCGGTAACCGCACCGTAAAACCGCGCGCCGGGATTATGTCGCCGGAAATGGACCCTTACTGGCTGCTGAAAGAGCTGGATCAGTTCCCGACGCGACCGCAAGACCGCTTCGCCATTAGCGAAGAAGATAAACGTATCTACCGCGAAGAGTTGTTCCCGTACTGGGAAAAACGTTCGATGAAAGATTTCATCAACGGGCAGATGACGGATGAAGTAAAAGCCGCGACCAGCACGCAGATTTTTAGCATCAACCAGACGGATAAAGGCCAGGGACACATTATTATTGATTACCCGCGCCTGCTGAATCACGGGCTGGGTGAGCTGGTGGCGCAGATGCAGCAACATTGTCAACAACAGCCTGAGAATCACTTTTATCAGGCAGCGCTGTTACTGCTGGAAGCCTCGCAGAAACACATTTTGCGTTACGCCGAACTGGCGGAAACGATGGCGGCAAACTGCACAGATGTCCAGCGTCGCGAAGAACTGCTGACTATTGCGGAGATCTCCCGCCATAATGCCGAACATAAGCCGCAGACGTTCTGGCAGGCGTGCCAGTTGTTCTGGTACATGAACATCATCCTGCAATACGAATCCAACGCTAGTTCGCTGTCGCTGGGGCGCTTCGACCAGTATATGTTGCCGTTCTATCAGGCATCATTAACTCAGGGGGAAGATCCGGCGTTCCTGAAAGAACTGCTCGAATCTTTATGGGTGAAATGCAACGACATCGTACTGTTACGTTCTACCAGCAGCGCGCGTTATTTCGCAGGTTTCCCGACAGGTTATACCGCACTACTCGGCGGTTTAACCGAGAATGGCCGCAGTGCGGTGAACGTACTTTCGTTCCTTTGTCTTGATGCCTATCAGAGCGTGCAGTTGCCGCAACCGAACCTGGGCGTGCGCACTAACGCCTTGATCGACACGCCGTTCCTGATGAAAACCGCAGAAACCATTCGCCTCGGCACGGGTATTCCACAAATCTTCAACGATGAAGTGGTGGTGCCTGCGTTCCTCAACCGTGGCGTTTCGCTGGAAGATGCGCGCGATTATTCAGTGGTGGGCTGCGTGGAATTATCTATTCCTGGCAGAACCTACGGTCTGCACGACATTGCGATGTTTAACCTGCTGAAAGTGATGGAAATCTGCCTGCATGAGAATGAAGGCAATGCCGCGCTGAGCTATGACGGTTTGCTGGAACAGATCCGCGCCAAGATCAGCCACTACATCACCCTGATGGTTGAAGGCAGCAATATTTGTGATATCGGCCATCGCGACTGGGCACCTGTACCGCTGCTCTCGTCTTTTATCAGCGATTGTCTGGAAAAAGGTCGCGATATTACCGATGGCGGCGCGCGTTATAACTTCTCCGGTGTACAGGGGATCGGTATCGCCAACCTGAGTGATTCTCTCCATGCGTTGAAAGGGATGGTTTTTGATCAACAGCGTTTAAGTTTTGACGAATTGTTGTCGGTATTAAAAGCGAACTTCGCAACGCCAGAAGGCGAAAAAGTCCGCGCTCGCTTAATTAATCGCTTCGAGAAATACGGTAACGATATCGACGAGGTGGATAACATTAGCGCCGAACTGTTACGCCATTACTGCAAAGAAGTGGAAAAATACCAGAACCCGCGTGGTGGTTACTTCGCGCCGGGATCGTATACCGTTTCTGCTCATGTCCCGTTGGGATCGGTGGTTGGAGCGACGCCAGACGGTCGTTTTGCCGGAGAACAACTGGCAGACGGCGGCTTGTCACCCATGCTGGGCCAGGATGGGCAAGGACCAACGGCGGTACTGAAGTCCGTCAGCAAGCTCGATAACACGCTGCTTTCTAACGGGACGTTGCTGAACGTGAAATTCACTCCGGCGACCCTGGAAGGTGAAGCGGGATTACGCAAACTGGCCGACTTCTTACGGGCATTTACCCAGCTGAAGTTGCAGCATGTTCAGTTTAACGTGGTGAACGCCGACACGTTACGTGAAGCCCAATTACGCCCGCAGGACTATGCGGGGCTGGTGGTACGCGTTGCCGGATACAGCGCCTTCTTTGTCGAACTGTCGAAGGAGATCCAGGATGACATCATCCGCCGGACAGCGCATCAGCTGTAACGTTGTGGAAACGCGCCTCGATGATGTGGCGCGCATTTTCAACATTCAGCGTTATTCGCTGAATGACGGCGAGGGCATTCGCACGGTGGTCTTTTTTAAAGGCTGTCCGCATCTTTGCCCGTGGTGTGCTAATCCGGAGTCGATCTCCGGCAAAATCCAGACGGTGCGCAGAGAGGCGAAATGTCTGCACTGCGCGAAATGTTTGCGCGATGCGGATGAATGCCCCTCCGGGGCGTTTGAACGGATTGGTCGCGATATCAGCCTTGACGCTCTGGAACGGGAAGTGATGAAAGATGACATTTTCTTTCGCACGTCCGGTGGCGGCGTCACGCTTTCTGGTGGCGAAGTGTTGATGCAGGCGGAATTTGCTACCCGTTTTTTGCAACGACTGCGGCTGTGGGGCGTGTCATGCGCCATCGAAACTGCCGGAGACGCGCCAGCCAGCAAGTTGTTACCGCTGGCGAAATTGTGCGATGAAGTGTTGTTCGATTTAAAAATTATGGACCCGACTCAGGCGCGGGATGTGGTGAAGATGAACCTGCCACGCGTACTGGAGAACCTGCGTTTGCTGGTGAGTGAGGGTGTCAACGTGATCCCGCGTTTGCCGCTGATCCCCGGTTTCACACTCAGCCGGGAGAATATGCAGCAGGCGCTGGACGTGCTGATCCCGCTGAATATCAGGCAAATTCATCTGTTACCGTTTCATCAGTACGGCGAGCCGAAATACCGCCTGCTGGGGAAAACATGGTCGATGAAAGAGGTTTCTGCGCCGTCGTCAGTCGATGTGGCAACAATGCGCGAAATGGCAGAACGGGCTGGATTTCAGGTTACCGTGGGAGGTTAAAATGGCATACCTGGTGGCAGTAACCGCCTGCGTGAGCGGCGTGGCGCATACTTATATGGCGGCGGAACGGCTGGAAAAGTTGTGTCAGATAGAGAAGTGGGGCGTCAGCATTGAAACCCAGGGCGCGCTGGGAACGGAGAATCGTTTAGCGGACGAGGATATCCGCCGGGCGGATGTCGCGCTGTTGATTACGGATATTGAGCTTTCCGGTGCCGAGCGATTTGAACATTGTCGCTACGTGCAATGCAGTATCTACGCGTTCCTGCGTGAGCCGCAGCGGGTGATGAGCGCGGTGCGCAAAGTGCTTTCTGCGCCGCAGCAAACCCATCTTATTCTGGAGTAGTTGGTTTTTCTGTCAGTTGGCTGTGGTACTGCCGACGATATTCCGACGGCGAGCGTTCGGTATTTTTACGAAACAGACGGCAGAAGTAGTTGCTGTCGACAAAGCCGCAGGCGTGCGCCACTTCTTTTACCTTCAGGTCATACCCTTTCAATAACGTTTTAGCGTGCTCCAGTCGCGTGTGATTCAGGTATTCGTTAAAACCAATGGCCCCCGTTTTTTGAAACAGATGCGAGAGGTAATTGGGCGAAATATAGAATGCCTGTGCGACAGATTCGCGGGTAAGCGCGGAGGCATAGCGTTCGTCGATATAATCACGAATAGCTTCGAATAGAGCCTGGCTGCGTGAGGCGGTCTGGATTTGGCTGCCAAGCAAATCGCGGCAGTGGCTAAGCAGGCTGGCGACGATAAGCCTTGCCGTTTGCTGCTCCTGTGGCTGCATTTGCATTTCATTGAGCGTTTGTAGCAGAAAAGAACCAATGCGCGGGCCGCGTCGGGCGACGTGCTGCTTCGCCAGATTTTGATACTGTTTGCCATCCCATTGCACGACGCTGAAGCCGAGTTGCTGTTTGCCAAACAGCACGCTAAAGGTGGTCGCGGGTGTTTTCCATTGTGGGAAATTCCAGCCACCAGCGGGAACGTACAGCACATCGCCGGGAACTAACGTTGCTCCAGCGCCGGTATCAACAAACTCACCTTCCAGCACTATTTCCAGCCGTGGAAAATCGACCTGATACGCAAGATCGGGCACCGGACCGTTGCTACTGGCAAAGTAAATCTGGCGCAGCGACAGCGGGCCGTTGATCAGGCGGGAGAGCAGATAACTGACGTCGTGATACATGTTATTCCCTTAGGTATGTAGACGGGAAAACAGTAACTGGCATTATGAAAAAAGGCCACCTGAAAAGAGTGGCCTGATGGGAGTTCGATGTAAACATTGCGGCAGTTTCAGTCGCCTTGTATTGCCGGATGCGGCGTAAACGCTTTATCCGGCAAATAGCATCTGGCTGATAATTACTGATTACCCACCTGATCGCCATACGGCAGAGTGTCGTAATCGATCAGCGCATTTTTCTTATACGGGTTACCAATCCAGCGGGTAGTTTCTTTGAACTGCGGATTCACCACCGAACGGGTTGGATCGTAACCGTCGTAAGATAAACCTGCCAAATCCGACCAGGTGTGGATCAGTTCCGCCAGGCTGTATTTACGATCAACATCCTGCGAGAAATCACGCGGATGAGTCGCCTGCCATTTTTCCGACGTCCACAGCAGGAACGGAATGGTGTACATATGGCGCGTCGGGTTATCTTCGTTACGCCCCTGAGTTTTGTGTGGCGGCGTGTCGTAAACCTCTTCACCGTGGTCAGAGAAGTAAACCAGGAAACCGTTCGGGTCTGCTGCTTTAAAGTCTTTAATCAGGCTGGCAACCACATGGTCGTTGTACAGGTTAGCGTTGTCATAATCATTATATGACTCCAGCTCTTCTGCGCTTAATCCCGGTGGAACATGATCGGTATTACCATCAAACTTGCCCTGATTTTCCGGGTAACGGTATTTGTATTTGATATGCGTACCCAGCAGATGAACGATGATCAGTTTCTTCGGCGCAGGGTCCTTCAGCACTTCCTGGAACGGCTTCAGCACGTTGGTGTCGTATTCACGCGCACTCTGCGTACGTTGTTGGTTCATGTAGTACTGCTTGTCGGTCTGGCGCGAAAATACCGTCAGCATGGTGTTGCGGGCAGTCATCGTCTGCTGGTTGGTTATCCAGAAGGTTTTATAACCTGCCTGTTTCATCATGTTCATCAGTGACGGCTGTGTCAGATACAGGTCCGGGTTCTTTTCGTTGGCAAAGGTCAGCGCCTGTTGCAGGATTTCAATGGTGTACGGACGAGACGTAACCACGTTATTGAACACGGTCAGGTTCGGATCGGTTTTATGCAGCGCATCCAGTTCCGGCGTGGTTTCACGCGGATAGCCGTACAGGCTCATGCGTCCACGCTGGGTCGATTCGCCAATCACCAGCACTAAGGTGCGCGGTTCGTTACCCGATTCGTCTTTGAAATTAGCCAGTGGCGGTAACGCGTTATTTTCATTCAGTAGCTTCGTCAGTGAGTTAAGTTGTTGACGATACTGATAATAACCGGTCAGAAATTGCCACGGTGCGGCAGGTTCCATGCGTGATGCCAGATTATCCAACGTTTTCTCAAACGGCTTGTGTTTGATAAACGTGTTCATGGCGATAGGGTGCAGAATCAAGCCATAAAGCAGGGCAAAAGAGACGATATAACGCCACGGCTTTGGAATATAGACCGGGCGCAGGCGCGTCCACAGCAAAACTGCCACCGCCGTATAGGCCAGCGCGATAAGCACAATCTTCAGACTGAAATACTGGCTTAAATACTCGCTGGCTTCGTTGGTGTTGGTTTCAAACATCACAAACAGAACGCTCTGCGAGAACTCCTGACCGTAGATGACGTAGTAGCACAACGCTGCCAGAGACGCCGCCCACAGCATTACGCCGATTACTGCTGCGATAATCTTAATCCGCTTCGGAAAGAGGAATACCGGGATCAACCACAGCGAACTGAACAGCAGCGAGTCGCGAATGCCGTTGGTGCCGCTGTAGCCGCTGATGTAAATAATGGCCTGTAACAGGGTAGAGAAAAACCAAAAGTAGAGCAGTGCCCAACCCAGGGCTTTCCAGCTAAAAATGGGTTTAGTCTGGACTTCAGTGGAATGCATAGTAAGAACCCGTTTTGGATAATAGCGCCGAATGTAAGGACAAAACCTTAAGGATATCTGAAGGGATATCCAGAATCTGGGTGAAATGCAGACAGAAATATATTGAAAACGAAGGTGTTAGAACAGAAGTATTTCAGAAAACCCTCGCGCTATTGCACGAGGGTTGATAGCGGAGGGGTGTTAGCCAGTATTACGCATACCTGCCGCAATTCCGGCAATAGTGACCATCAACGCTTGTTCGACGCGGGGATCCGGCTCCTGTCCTTCTTTTTCTGCCAGACGCGAACGATGCAGCAACTCTGCCTGCAGTACGTTCAGCGGGTCAGTGTATATATTTCGTAGCTGAATAGACTCGGCAATCCACGGTAGATCGGCCATCAGATGGGAGTCGTTGGCAATCGCCAGCACCACTTTGATGTCTTCTTCTTGCAGATTGCGTAACTCTTTACCTAACGGCCACAGTGCTTTGTCGACCAGGCGTTGGTCGTAGTATTCCGCCAGCCACAGGTCTGCTTTGGCAAAGACCATCTCCAGCATACCCAGACGCGTTGAGAAGAACGGCCAGTCGCGGCACATGGCTTCCAGTTCGCTCTGTTTGCCATCTTCCACCACTTTTTGCAGCGCCGTACCTGCACCCAGCCAGGCGGGGAGCATCAGGCGGTTTTGTGTCCAGGCAAAAATCCACGGAATGGCGCGCAGAGACTCGACGCCGCCGGTTGGACGACGTTTCGCCGGGCGTGAACCTAACGGCAGTTTACCCAGTTCCTGTTCTGGCGTAGCGGAGCGGAAGTAAGGGACAAAGTCTTTGTTTTCACGCACGTAGCCACGGTAGAGATCGCAGGAGATGACTGACAGTTCATCCATAATGCGACGCCAGCTCTCTTTCGGCTCAGGCGGTGGCAGCAGGTTGGCTTCCAGAATCGCCCCGGTGTACAGCGACAAGCTGCTAACGGTGATTTCTGGCAGACCGTATTTAAAGCGGATCATCTCGCCCTGCTCGGTTACACGCAGGCCGCCTTTCAGGCTTCCCGGCGGTTGCGACAGCAGCGCCGCATGGGCTGGTGCGCCGCCGCGACCAATGGAACCGCCGCGACCATGGAATAGCGTCAGTTCAATACCCGCTTTTTCGCAGGTTTTGATTAATGCGTCCTGTGCCTGATATTGCGCCCAGGAGGCCGCCATCACGCCCGCATCTTTTGCTGAGTCGGAATAGCCAATCATCACCATCTGTTTGCCCTGAATCAGACCGCGATACCAGTCGATATTCAGCAGTTGGGTCATGACATCGTTGGCGTTGTTCAGGTCATCGAGAGTTTCAAACAGCGGTGCGACCGGCATCGCAAATCCAATACCCGCTTCTTTCAGCAGCAGGTGGACGGCCAGTACGTCGGACGGCGTTTTCGCCATCGAGATCACGTAGGCGGCAATAGAGCCTTGCGGCGCTTCGGCAATCACTTGACAGGTATCAAGCACTTCGCGCGTTTCGGCGCTTGGTTGCCAGTTGCGTGGCAGAAGCGGACGTTTGGAGTTCAGTTCGCGGATCAGGAACGCCTGTTTGTCGGCCTCTGACCAGCTTTCGTAATCGCCAATGCCGAGATAGCGGGTCAGCTCGCCCAATGCTTCGGTATGACGAGTGCTCTCCTGGCGAATATCAATACGCACCAGCGGTACGCCGAAACATTTCACGCGGCGCAGGGTGTCGAGCAGATCGCCGTTAGCAATAATGCCCATACCACATGCTTGAAGTGACTGGTAGCAAGCGTAGAGCGGTTCCCACAGTTCTTCATTCTGCGTCAGCAGACCTTCCGGCTTCGGCAGCTCTTCGCCTTTCAGACGCGCCTCCAGCCAGGCCTGTGTCGCCATCAGGCGAGAACGCAGGTTTTTCATCAGATAGCGATACGGTTCTGCGGCACCTTCTTCGCCAACCAGCGCCAGCAGTTCTGGGGTAGCCTCAACCATCGACAGTTCAGAAACCAGAACCTGAATATCTTTCAGGAACAGGTCGGTGGCTTTCCAGCGACTGAGCAGCAGGACACGGCGGGTGATATCGGCGGTTACATTAGGGTTGCCGTCGCGGTCGCCGCCCATCCACGAGGTAAAGCGTACCGGAACAAATTCGACCGGCAGCTTATAGCCGAGGTTCTCTTCCAGTTGTTCGTTCAGTTCGCGCAGGTAATTTGGTACGCCTTGCCACAGGCTGTTTTCCACCACGGCAAAGCCCCATTTCGCTTCATCAACCGGAGTTGGGCGCAGCTTACGGATTTCATCGGTATGCCATGATTGGGCGATCAGCTGGCGCAGGCGGCGCATCAGCTGGTGGTGTTCGTAGTCGGCGATATCTTTGTTATCGAGCTGTTTTAAGCAGGCGTTCACTTCCACCATTTTGTGGATCAGTGTACGACGGGTAATTTCGGTTGGATGAGCCGTGAGGACCAGTTCCAGCGACAGCGATTCCACTGCTTTTTTGATGGTGTCTTCGCTCAGTTCCGGCTGGTTTTTCAGTTTACGCAGGGTGCGGGCGATCACCTCCGGATTGCTGGCAGCCTCGCCTTTCGGCGAAATGCTGTGGTATTGCTCGGCAGTGTTGGCCAGATTCAGGAACTGACTAAACGCACGCGCAACGGGCAGCAGCTCGTCGTTCGACAAATTTTGTAAAGTGGTGAGTAACTCCTGGCGGTTAGCATCATTGCCAGCGCGTGAAGATTTGGACAACTTACGGATAGTTTCTACGCGTTCAAGAATGTGTTCTCCCAACGCATCCTTGATGGTTTCTCCCAGCACTTTGCCGAGCATACTGACATTACTACGCAATGCGGAATATTGTTCGTTCATATGACCCCAGACACCCATCTTATCGTTTGATAGCCCTGTATCCTTCACGTCGCATTGGCGCGAATATGCTCGGGCTTTGCTTTTCGTCGTCTTTTATAAAGCCACGTAAAAGCGGTGACGTCAAATGCTGCGAAATCGCTTCAGCAAACGAATAAATAGCAGGAATTTACGCCATTAAATTCATGACGTTTTAAATAAGCGTAACTTATGGGAATGTTAAAAAATCGCCATACATAACACCAAAGGTGTAGGTCGGATAAGATGCGCAAGCATCGCATCCGACATTATTGTGGCACCGGAGTGTGGCAACGGTGCCGGATGCGGCGCGAGCGCCTTATCCGGTCTACGTTTTAATGCCAGCAAAAATGGTGAATCACCTGGGTAATCAATTCACGGGTGGGCTTGATAAAACGCGTCTCCAGATATTCATCAGGCTGATGGGCTTGATTGATTGAGCCCGGGCCTAGCACCAGCGTCGGGCATAGCGTCTGAATAAACGGTGCTTCAGTACAGTAGTTCACCACTTCGGTCTTTTCGCCAAGCAATTTCTCAACCACTTCAACCAGTTGATGATTTGGCGGGCATTCATAGCCTGGGATCGGTGGGTGCAACTCTTCGACCGTTAGACGGCCCGGCCAGCGTTCGCTCACCGGAGCCAGCGCGTCGTTGAGCAAACCATTAAGTTCGTTGAGCGTCATGCCCGGCAGCGGGCGAATATCCATATGCAACTCACAGCAGGCGCAAATTCGGTTAGAGGCGTCGCCGCCGTGAATATGCCCGAGGTTGAGCGTGGGATACGGCACGGTAAACGCTTCATAGTGATAACGTTCTTTAAGATTATCGCGCAATTGCAAAATATGGCCGATGGCGTCGTGCATCAGTTCAATAGCGTTAACCCCGCGCGACGGATCGCTGGAGTGGCCCGACTGACCCATAATTCGAATGGCATTTGAGATGTGGCCTTTATGCGCGCGTACCGGTTGCAGCGACGTTGGTTCGCCAATGATGGCGCAATCCGGTCGCAGGGAGGTGGTTTCGGCAAAATAACGCGCTCCTGCCATACTGGTTTCTTCATCGGCAGTCGCCAGAATGTAGAGCGGTTTTTTCAGTTTAGTGACGTCGACATCGCGTAGCGCATCGAGGATAAACGCAAAAAAGCCTTTCATGTCGGCGGTGCCTAAGCCGTAAAGCTTGCCGTCATGCTCCGTCAGTGTAAACGGATCGCGCGTCCAGCGACCGTCATCAAATGGCACCGTATCGGTATGCCCCGCCAGCAACAAGCCGCCAGCCCCCTGTCCGGTACTTGCCAGCATATTAAATTTGTTGCGAGTTCCTGGCACAGGCTGCACTTCCACATTGAAGCCTAAATCTTTAAACCAGTCCGCCAGCAGAGTGATTAAATCTGCATTACTTTGATCGAGTGCCTCTTCCGTGGCGCTTATTGAAGGTGTGGCAATCAGAGCGCGGTAAATCTCGATAAATGGCGGTAATTTGTTTTTCATTGTTGACACACCTCCGGTCATGATAGTATCAATATTCATGCAGTATTTATGAATAAAAATACACTAACGTTGAGCGTAATAAAACCCACCAGCCGTAAGGTGAATGTTTTACGTTTAGCCAGGCAAACAGACATAAGAAGGTGAATAGCCCCGATGTTGAATACGCTGATTGTGGGTGCCAGTGGTTACGCTGGCGCAGAGCTAGTGACCTATGTAAATCGCCATCCGCATATGAACATAACCGCTTTGACTGTCTCAGCGCAAAGCAATGATGCGGGAAAGTTAATCTCCGATTTGCATCCGCAGCTCAAAGGCATCGTTGATCTGCCGTTGCAGCCGATGTCGGATATCAGCGAGTTTAGCCCAGGGGTGGATGTGGTGTTTCTCGCCACCGCCCATGAAGTTAGCCACGATTTAGCGCCGCAATTTCTTGAAGCGGGCTGTGTGGTGTTTGACCTTTCCGGCGCATTTCGCGTTAACGACGCCGCCTTCTATGAAAAATATTACGGCTTTACCCATCAATACCCGGCATTGCTTGAGCAGGCGGTCTATGGCCTGGCGGAGTGGTGTGGCAATAAATTAAAAGAAGCGAACTTGATTGCGGTGCCGGGCTGTTATCCGACGGCGGCACAGCTGGCGCTGAAACCGTTGATTGATGCCGATCTTCTCGACCTCAGTCAGTGGCCGGTGATTAACGCCACCAGCGGCGTGAGCGGAGCAGGGCGTAAGGCAGCGATTTCAAATAGCTTTTGTGAAGTGAGTCTGCAACCGTATGGCATCTTTACCCATCGCCACCAGCCGGAGATCGCTACGCATCTCGGTGCTGACGTCATCTTCACCCCGCATCTGGGCAATTTCCCGCGCGGTATTCTCGAAACCATTACCTGCCGCCTGAAACCGGGCGTGAGTCAGGCGCAAGTGGCGCAGACATTACAGCAGGCGTATGCGCATAAACCGTTGGTGCGTCTGTATGACAAAGGCGTTCCGGCACTAAAAAATGTCGTCGGGCTGCCGTTTTGCGATATCGGATTTGCCGTTCAGGGCGAGCATCTGATTATTGTGGCGACCGAAGATAACTTACTGAAAGGCGCGGCGGCACAGGCAATCCAGTGTGCCAATATTCGTTTCGGCTATGCCCAAACGCAGTCTCTTATTTAAGGGTGCAATGATGAATCCATTAATTATCAAGCTGGGCGGCGTACTGCTGGATAGCGAAGAGGCGCTGGAACGGCTGTTCAGCGCACTGGTGAAATATCGTGAGTCACATCAGCGTCCGCTGGTGATTGTCCACGGCGGCGGCTGCGTGGTGGATGAGCTGATGAAAGGGCTGAATCTGCCGGTGAAAAAGAAAAACGGCCTGCGGGTGACGCCTGCGGATCAGATAGACATTATCACCGGAGCGCTGGCGGGAACGGCAAATAAAACCCTGCTGGCATGGGCGAAGAAACATCAGATTGCGGCCGTAGGTTTGTTTCTTGGTGATGGCGACAGCGTAAAAGTGACCCAGCTTGATGAAGAGTTAGGCCATGTTGGACTGGCGCAGCCAGGTTCGCCTAAGCTTATCAATACGTTGCTGGAAAACGGTTATCTGCCGGTGGTCAGCTCCATTGGCGTAACGGACGAAGGACAACTGATGAACGTCAATGCCGACCAGGCGGCGACGGCGCTGGCGGCAACGCTGGGCGCAGATCTGATTTTGCTCTCCGACGTCAGCGGCATTCTCGATGGTAAAGGGCAACGTATTGCCGAAATGACCGCCGCGAAAGCGGAACAACTGATTGAGCAGGGCATTATTACCGACGGCATGATTGTAAAAGTGAACGCGGCGCTGGATGCTGCGCGCACGCTGGGCCGTCCGGTAGATATCGCCTCCTGGCGTCATGCGGAACAGCTTCCGGCACTGTTTAACGGTATGCCGATGGGTACGCGGATTTTAGCTTAAGTTTTGTTGGCCGGAGACGTCGCTTTCCGGCATTGAATTTCAACATAAGGAAACAGAGTTATGGCACTTTGGGGCGGGCGTTTTACCCAGGCAGCAGATCAACGGTTCAAACAATTCAACGACTCACTGCGCTTTGATTACCGTCTGGCGGAGCAGGATATTGTTGGCTCTGTGGCCTGGTCCAAAGCCCTGGTAACGGTAGGCGTGTTAACCGCAGAAGAACAGGCGCAACTGGAAGAGGCGCTGAACGAGCTGCTGGAAGATGTTCGCGCCAGGCCACAACAAATCCTCGAAAGCGACGCCGAAGATATCCATAGCTGGGTGGAAGGCAAACTGATCGACAAAGTGGGTCAGTTAGGCAAAAAACTGCATACCGGGCGTAGCCGTAATGATCAGGTAGCGACTGACCTGAAACTGTGGTGCAAAGATACCGTTAGCGAGTTGCTGACGGCTAACCGTCAGCTGCAATCGGCGCTGGTGGAAACCGCACAAAACAATCAGGACGCGGTGATGCCAGGTTACACTCACCTGCAACGCGCCCAGCCGGTGACGTTCGCTCACTGGTGCCTGGCGTATGTTGAGATGCTGGCGCGTGATGAAAGCCGTTTGCAGGACGCGCTTAAGCGTCTGGATGTCAGCCCGTTAGGCTGTGGCGCACTGGCGGGAACGGCCTATGAAATCGACCGTGAACAGTTAGCCGGCTGGCTGGGTTTTGCTTCGGCGACACTTAACAGTCTCGACAGCGTTTCTGACCGTGATCATGTGCTGGAACTGCTTTCTGCTGCCGCTATCGGCATGGTGCATCTGTCGCGTTTTGCTGAAGATCTGATTTTCTTTAACACCGGCGAAGCGGGGTTTGTCGAGCTTTCTGACCGCGTGACTTCTGGTTCATCATTAATGCCGCAGAAGAAAAATCCGGATGCGCTGGAGCTGATTCGCGGTAAATGTGGGCGGGTGCAGGGCGCGTTAACTGGCATGATGATGACGCTGAAAGGTCTGCCGCTGGCTTACAACAAAGATATGCAGGAAGACAAAGAAGGTCTGTTCGACGCGCTCGATACCTGGCTGGACTGCCTGCATATGGCGGCGCTGGTGCTGGACGGCATTCAGGTGAAACGTCCGCGTTGCCAGGAAGCGGCGCAGCAAGGTTACGCGAACGCCACTGAACTGGCGGATTACCTGGTGGCGAAAGGCGTACCGTTCCGCGAGGCGCACCATATCGTGGGTGAAGCAGTGGTGGAAGCCATTCGTCAGGGCAAACCGCTGGAAGAGCTGCCGCTCAGTGAGTTGCAGAAATTCAGCCAGGTGATTGGCGAAGATGTCTATCCGATTCTGTCGCTGCAATCGTGTCTCGACAAGCGTGCGGCAAAAGGCGGCGTCTCACCACAGCAGGTGGCGCAGGCGATTGCTTTTGCAAGAGCGCGGTTGGGGTAAGAACATTTATATGTACAAATTTGAGCCTGGCTTATCGCCGGGCTTTTTTATGGCAAAAAAAAGCGGATCCTGGAGATCCGCAAAAGTTCACGTTGGCTTTAGTTATTCGAGTTGAGAAACTCTCGAAACGGGCAGTGACTTCAAGGGTTAAAAGAGGTGCCGCTCCGTTTCTGTGAGCAATTATCAGTCAGAATGCTTGATAGGGATAATCGTTCGTTGCTATGCTACCTATCGCCATGAACTATCGTGGCAATGGAGGATGGATAATGAATATTCGTGATCTTGAGTACCTGGTGGCCCTGGCCGAGCACCGCCATTTTCGGCGTGCGGCAGATTCCTGCCACGTTAGCCAGCCGACGCTTAGCGGGCAAATTCGTAAGCTGGAAGATGAGCTGGGCGTGATGTTGCTGGAGCGGACCAGCCGTAAAGTGTTATTCACCCAGGCGGGAATGCTACTGGTGGAGCAGGCGCGTACCGTGCTGCGCGAGGTGAAAGTCCTTAAAGAGATGGCAAGCCAGCAGGGGGAGACGATGTCCGGGCCGCTGCATATTGGTTTGATTCCCACGGTTGGGCCTTACCTGTTGCCGCATATTATCCCGATGCTGCACCAGACCTTTCCGAAGCTGGAAATGTATCTGCATGAAGCGCAGACCCATCAGTTACTGGCGCAACTGGACAGTGGCAAACTCGACTGCGTGATCCTCGCGCTGGTGAAAGAGAGCGAAGCATTCATTGAAGTACCGTTGTTTGATGAACCCATGTTGTTGGCAGTCTATGAAGATCACCCGTGGTCTAATCGCGAATGCGTGCCGATGGCCGATCTGGCAGGGGAAAAACTGCTGATGCTGGAAGATGGTCACTGTCTGCGCGATCAGGCAATGGGCTTCTGCTTTGAAGCTGGAGCGGATGAAGATACACACTTCCGCGCGACCAGTCTGGAGACGCTGCGCAACATGGTGGCCGCAGGTAGCGGGATCACTTTATTGCCTGCGCTGGCTGTACCGCCAGAACGCAAACGCGATGGCGTCGTTTATCTGCCGTGCATTAAGCCGGAACCACGCCGTACCATTGGTCTGGTTTATCGTCCAGGCTCACCGCTGCGTAGCCGCTATGAGCAGCTGGCAGAGGCCATCCGCGCAAAAATGGATGGCCATTTCGATAAAGCGTTAAAACAGGCGGTTTAAGCCGTTTAATGCCGCTACCCGATAGGCTTCCGCCATGGTCGGGTAGTTAAAGGTGGTGTTGACGAAGTACTCAATAGTGTTGCCGCCACCTTTCTGTTCCATAATCGCCTGACCGATATGAATAATTTCGGCAGCGCGCTCACCAAAGCAATGGATCCCCAGAATCTCTTTCGTTTCCCGATGGAACAAAATTTTCAGCGTACCCACGTTCATGCCAACGATTTGTGCACGTGCCAGATGTTTAAACTGGGCGCGGCCTACTTCATACGGTACTTTCATCGCGGTCAGCTGCTGTTCGGTTTTGCCCACAGAGCTGATTTCTGGGATGGTGTAAATACCGGTAGGGATATCTTCAATCAAGTGCGCGGTGGCTTCACCTTTTACCAGCGCCTGCGCGGCAATGCGCCCCTGGTCATAGGCCGCTGAAGCCAGGCTTGGATAACCAATCACGTCGCCCACCGCGTAAACGTGCGGCTGCGCGGTCTGATACATGCTGTTGACCTTCAGCTGTCCGCGACTGTCAGTTTCCAGCCCAATGTTCTGTAACGCCAGCGAATCGGTATTACCCGTGCGACCGTTGGCATAGAGCAGACAGTCGGCTTTCAGTTTTTTGCCCGACTTCAGATGCATGATCACACCGTCGTCACAGCCTTCGATCTTCTCGTACTCTTCGTTGTGACGAATCACTACGCCACTGTTCCAGAAGTGATAGGAGAGCGAATCTGACATCTCTTGATCGAGAAACGCCAACAGGCGATCGCGGGTATTGATCAGATCTACTTTTACATCCATACCGCGGAAGATCGACGCATATTCACAGCCGATCACTCCAGCACCGTAAATAAGTACATGGCGCGGTTCGTGGTGCATGCTAAGAATTGAGTCGCTGTCGTAAATGCGTGGATGGGTGAAATCGACGTCTGCTGGATGATAAGGGCGTGAGCCGCAGGCTATGACAAATTTTTCTGCGGTTAACGTTTCGACCGTGCCGTCCGGGCAGTCCAGCGCCAACGTATGCTCGTCAACAAAGCGAGCGTTCCCCTGCAATATTTCACAGTGATTACGTTCGTAAAATCCCTGACGCATGCGCGTTTGTTGATTAATCACGTTATCGGCATGGTTAAGGATATCGGCAAAAGAAGAGCGGAGCAGTCGGGAATGGTCGCTGTAAAGTGGGTTTTGATTGAATTCTATAATGCGGCTGACGGCGTGACGGAGGGCTTTCGACGGGATGGTTCCCCAGTGGGTGCAACCGCCGCCAACATTTTGATAACGCTCGATAACTGCGACGCGCGCACCTTGCTTAACAAGACCCATTGCAGCGCCTTCGCCGCCGGGGCCGGAACCTATTACTATGGCATCGTAATCGTAGGAATGTGGCATGGTAGGGCTTACCTGTTCTTATACATAAAAGCAACAGAATGGTAACATTTTATCGCGGGTAAGCCAATTGATCCCCGTCATTTATCTGGCTATATCGTGACCGGCCTTTGCTTTGTCTTCCCCCTTCTTATTTTATTAATTCACTATTAATCGCTTTTTCTTATGGCTGATAGTTTTATCTTGCCGAAGTGTGCTTTTTTGTTATTGTCTATGTTAAATATTCTTATAAAACAAATATATAAATATTTTATATTGATGCCTTTTTTATATTTATACCATCAATAAAATCCGTTAATTAACCTGTTTATAAGTGAATAAAGGAATAGTCGATGATCGAACACTACATTCGTGGGTTTGAGGAAGAGTTGCGCGAGATCCGCCACCAAATCCACGAAAATCCGGAGTTGGGGCTACAAGAATTTAAAACCAGTGCTCTGGTTGCGGAAAAGCTGCGCCAGTGGGGTTATGAGGTAGAGCAAGGACTGGCGACGACGGGGATAGTGGCCACGTTAAAAGTGGGCGAGGGAGAGAAAAGTATTGGCCTGCGGGCGGATATGGATGCGTTGCCGATTTATGAAAATAGCGGCAAGCCCTGGGCCAGTAAACATCCCGGTTTAATGCACGCATGCGGGCATGACGGCCATACCACGATATTACTAGGTGCTGCGCGTTATCTTGCCGAAACTCGTCGTTTTAACGGCACGTTACGTCTTATCTTCCAGCCCGCAGAAGAGATGATTAACGGCGGCGAGATTATGGTCAAAGAAGGTCTTTTTGACCACTTCCCCTGCGATGTCATTTTCGGGATGCACAACATGCCGGGCTTGCCGGTTGGCAAGTTTTTCTTCCAGCCCGGGGCGCTAATGGCGTCAATGGATCAGTTCCATATTACGGTTCGTGGTTATGGCGGACACGGTGCGATCCCGCACAAAGCCATCGATCCGGTGCTGGTCGCGGCACATATCACCACCGCATTACAAAGCATTGTGTCGCGCAATGTCGATCCGCTGGAAGCGGCGGTAATTACCGTTGGCAGCATTGTTGCTGGAGAGGCGGCTAACGTCATTCCTGACAGTGCTGAGATGAAAATCAGCGTCCGCTCTCTTAGCCGCGATACCCGACAACTTCTTCTGACCCGTATTCCGGCTCTGGCGCAAGCCCAGGCTGTCAGCTTTGGCGCTACGGCTGAGGTTACGCATGTTAACGGTACACCGGTATTAGTAAATGACGAGGAGATGGCGCGCTTCGCCTGGCAGGTGGCGTGTAAAACGTTTGGTGAAGATCGGGCCGAGTTTGGCATCAAGCCCCTGATGGGCAGTGAGGATTTCTCTTTCATGCTGGAAGCCCAGCCGAAAGGCGCTTTTTTGCTGTTCGGTAATGGCGATGTTGGGGAAGGTTCCTGCATGGTGCATAACCCGGGCTACGACTTCAACGATGCAAGTCTGGTCCCGGCGTGCAGCTACTGGGGCGCACTGGTAGAAGCCTGGCTGCAATAAATAAAACAACACACAACAACACTTTCTGGCAAGGAACATGGAATGACGGCGATCGTAAATGGAAGCGTGATTGTGAAGAAAAAGCCCAGCGGTAAGCGGGTGATTTTTGCGTCGGCGTTTGGCAATGCGCTCGAATTTTTTGATTTTGGCGTTTACAACTTTTTTGTGGTCTATATCAGTACGCTTTTCTTCCCGCCCAGCGCTGATCATAATGTCGCGCTGTTACTGGCATTTGCAACGTTTGGCGTGAGTTTTTTTATGCGCCCGCTTGGTGGAATTATCGTCGGGGCCTGGGCCGATCGTTTCGGACGTAAACCCGCGATGGTGTTCACCATTGCCCTGATGAGCCTCGGTACGCTGATGATCGGCATCGCGCCGACCTATGCGACGGCGGGCTATTGGGGAACGGCGACGCTGGTACTGGCGCGTCTGATTCAGGGTGTTGCGGCAGGTGGTGAAGTCGGCGCCTCAATGTCTTTACTGGTTGAATCAGCTCCGGCAAATCGTCGCGGTTTTTACAGCAGTTGGTCGCTGGCGACCCAGGGGCTGGCAACGACCTTGGTGGTGTTGTCGCTTTAGGTCTGAGCACTTGGCTACCGTTTGCCACAGGTTCAGAAACCGTAATGGCAGAATGGGGCTGGCGTGTGCCATTTTTTATTGGCGTGTTATTAGCACCGATCGGTTGCTGGTTGCGTCTGAGCCTGGAAAATGACGTACCTGAACCTGTACACAATAAAAAAGCTGCTGCCAGCGAAAGCGCGTTCTCTCTGCTCCTGCAACATAAAGCGACTATCATTAACGGCGTTTTACTCGCTATCGGTAGCACGGTAGCAACCTATATTTCCCTCTTTTACTATGGCACCTGGGCGGCGAAGTATCTGGCAATGCCTCAACACTATTCTCATGCAGCGATGTTACTGGCGGGGGTAATTACGTTTGTGGGCGCGCTGTTGGTGGGGATGCTATGTGATTCGGTCGGGCGTAAAAAGCTGATTTTAATCTCCCGTGTGATGGTGCTGATCTGTAGCTGGCCATCATTCTGGTTGTTGGTGAATTACCCAAGCCCCGGCATGTTGCTGACGGTGGTTTTCGTGATGGTCAGCTTTACCACGCTTGGTGGGGTACCGGTAATGTTGCTGATTTCCGAACTATTGCCGAAACGGATTCGGGCATTAGGCTTCGCGCTGGTTTATAGCATTGGTGTAGCAATCTTCGGCGGTTTTGCGCAATATTTCGCCACGCAATCCATCGTGTTACTGGATAGTCTGACGGCTCCGGCGTGGTATCTGGGTGGAGGCACGTTGCTGTCGATGCTGGCGTTATTGTTTGTAAAAGAACCGGCCAAAGAGTTGCAGTAAATGTGTTTTATTGCGCTACCGTTCATTCACAACACTGGAGCAATCCAGTATGTTCATTCTCTGGTATAGTGCCAGCAGTACTTTTGGCAAGGATTCAGACATCGTGATGGGCGTAAGAGCGCAGCAAAAAGAAAAAACCCGACGTTCGCTGGTAGAAGCCGCATTTAGCCAATTAAGTGCTGAACGCAGCTTCGCCAGCCTGAGTTTACGTGAAGTGGCGCGTGAAGCGGGCATTGCTCCCACCTCTTTTTATCGGCATTTCCGCGACGTAGACGAACTTGGCCTGACCATGGTTGACGAGAGTGGTTTGATGCTGCGTCAGCTTATGCGCCAGGCGCGTCAGCGTATCGCTAAAGGCGGGAGTGTGATCCGTACCTCGGTATCCACATTTATGGAGTTCATCGGTAATAATCCTAACGCCTTCCGGTTATTATTGCGGGAACGCTCCGGCACCTCCGCCGCGTTTCGTGCCGCCGTTGCGCGTGAAATTCAGCACTTCATTGCGGAACTTGCGGACTATCTTGAACTCGAAAACCATATGCCGCGCGCGTTTACTGAAGCGCAAGCCGAAGCAATGGTGACGATTGTCTTCAGTGCGGGTGCCGAGGCGTTGGATGTCGGCGTCGAACAACGTCGGCAATTAGAAGAGCGACTGGTACTGCAACTGCGAATGATTTCGAAAGGGGCTTATTACTGGTATCGCCGTGAACAAGAGAAAACCGCAATTATTCCGGGAAATGTGAAGGACGAGTAATGAAACAAGCAAATCAAGATAGAGGTACGCTGCTGCTGGCGTTAGTTGCTGGCTTATCGATTAATGGTACTTTCGCAGCGCTGTTTAGCTCCATTGTGCCATTTTCTGTATTCCCGATTATTTCCCTGGTGCTGACGGTTTACTGCCTGCATCAACGTTATCTTAATCGCACTATGCCGGTCGGCTTGCCGGGTCTGGCAGCTGCCTGTTTTATTCTCGGTGTTCTGCTTTATAGCACTGTGGTCCGTGCGGAATATCCGGATATCGGCTCTAACTTCTTCCCGGCTGTGCTGTCCGTTATTATGGTGTTCTGGATTGGCGCGAAGATGCGTAACCGTAAGCAGGAAGTTGCTGAGTAATCGGTATCATGCCGGATGCTGGCGCATCCGGCATGGGGTTTACTTCGCCGTCAGTAATACGCCGCACTCCATATGGTGCGTGTAGGGGAACTGATCAAACAGAGCCAGACGTTCAACCTTGTGCGTCTGGCTTAATGTTTCCAGATTCTGACACAGCGTTTCCGGGTTGCAGGAGATATACAGAATACGCGGATACGCCTGCACCATTTTCTCGGTTTCACTGTCCAGACCGCTGCGCGGTGGGTCGACAAAAATGGTTTCGCACTGATAACTCTTTAAGTCGATCCCTTGCAGGCGGTTAAACTCGCGCACACCATTCATCGCCTGAGTAAATTCTTCTGCCGCCATACGGATAATTTGTACGTTATCAATATGGTTAGCGGCAATGTTGTGTTGCGCGGCAGCGACCGACGGCTTGGCGATTTCGGTAGCTAATACCCGATCAAAATTACGCGCCAGGGCTAATGAGAAGTTACCGTTGCCGCAGTACAGCTCCAGCAAATCGCCTTTTGAGCCTTTGGTTACGTCCAGCGCCCATTCCAGCATCTGAATATTCATCGCCGCGTTTGGCTGGGTGAAACTGTTCTCCACCTGACGGTAGATCATCTCTTTTCCGGCGACCGGCAGACGCTCGTCGATGTAATCTTGATCCAGCGCGATTTTGGTTTTCGTTGCCCGACCAATCAGATGCACATTCAGATTCTGCGCGCGCAACGCATCGCGCAGGGCTTCCGCCTGCTGACGCCATTCGTCATCCAGCTTTTTATGGTACAGCAGAGAAACCACCGCCTGATTACTCAGCGTGGTGAGGTAATCAATCTGGAACAACTTGTGGCGCAGAACGGGATTATTACGCACACCCGCAATCATCGCCGTCATCAACTGGTTGATGAGTTCACTGGCGGCAGGGAAGCTATCCACGCGGATACGGCTTTTGGTTTGTTGATCGAAAATGATGTGGTACAGGTCATCGCCATCGTGCCAGATGCGGAACTCTGCACGCATCCGGTAATGGCTGACCGGCGAGCGAAACACTTCCGGAACCAGGTCAGAAAACGGTGCCATCATACTTTGCAAACGTACCACTTTTTCGGCTAACTGCGCTTCATACTGTTCTGTTGGAAGGTGTTCGGGGGTCATGATGTATCCTGAAAAATTAAAGTACGCGGCGATTGTAGGGATTGCTCATCAGATGTCCAGATCTTGATGAATTCCTATTTGTGAGCTACGTCTGGACAGTAACTTGTTACAACCTGTAGCATCCACTTGCCGGTCCTGTGAGTTAATAGGGAATCCAGTGCGAATCTGGAGCTGACGCGCAGCGGTAAGGAAAGGTGCGATGATTGCGTTATGCGGACACTGCCATCCGGTGGGAAGTCATCATCTCTTTGTATCTTCAGATACCCCTCCAAGCCCGAAGACCTGCCGGCCAACGTCGCATCTGGTTCTCATCATCGCGTAATATTGATGAAACCTGCGGCATCCTTCTTCTATTGTGGATGCTTTACAATGATTAAAAAAGCTTCGCTGCTGACGGCGTGTTCCGTCACGGCATTTTCCGCTTGGGCACAGGATACCAGCCCGGATACTCTCGTCGTTACTGCTAACCGTTTTGAACAACCGCGCAGCACTGTGCTTGCGCCAACTACTGTTGTGACGCGTCAGGATATCGACCGCTGGCAGTCAACCTCGGTCAATGATGTGCTGCGCCGTCTCCCTGGCGTGGATATCACCCAAAACGGCGGTTCAGGTCAGCTCTCATCTATTTTTATTCGCGGTACAAATGCCAGTCATGTGTTGGTGTTAATTGATGGCGTCCGCCTGAATTTGGCGGGGGTGAGTGGTTCTGCTGACCTTAGTCAGTTCCCTATTGCGCTTGTCCAGCGTGTTGAATATATCCGTGGGCCGCGTTCCGCCGTTTATGGTTCTGATGCAATAGGCGGGGTGGTGAATATCATCACGACGCGCGATGAACCTGGAACGGAAATTTCAGCGGGGTGGGGAAGCCATAGTTATCAGAACTACGATGTCTCGACGCAGCAACAACTGGGGGATAAGACACGGGTAACTCTGTTGGGCGATTACGCTTATACCCATGGTTATGATGTTGTCGCTTACGGCAATACAGGAATGCAAGCGCAGCCTGATAACGATGGTTTCTTAAGTAAAACGCTTTATGGTGCGCTGGAACATAATTTTACCGATGCCTGGAGCGGCTTTGTACGTGGCTATGGCTATGATAATCGGACCAATTATGACGCGTATTATTCTCCGGGTTCACCATTGGTCGATACCCGTAAACTCTATAGTCAAAGTTGGGACGCCGGGCTGCGCTATAACGGCGAACTGATTAAATCACAACTCATTTCCAGCTATAGCCATAGCAAAGATTACAACTACGATCCGCATTATGGTCGTTATGATTCGTCGGCGACGCTCGATGAGATGAAGCAATACACCGTCCAGTGGGCAAACAATGTCATCGTTGGTCACGGTAGTGTTGGTGCGGGTGTCGACTGGCAGAAACAGACTACGACGCCGGGTACAGGTTACGTTGAGGATGGATATGATCAACGTAACACCGGTATCTATCTGACCGGGCTGCAACAAGTTGGCGATTTTACCTTTGAAGGCGCAGCACGCAGCGACGATAACTCACAGTTTGGTCGTCATGGAACCTGGCAAACCAGCGTCGGATGGGAGTTCATCGAAGGTTATCGCTTCATTGCTTCCTACGGGACATCTTATAAGGCACCAAATCTTGGACAACTGTACGGCTTCTACGGTAATCCGGATCTGGACCCTGAGAAAAGCAAACAGTGGGAAGGCGCGTTTGAAGGCTTAACAGCAGGAGTGAACTGGCGTATTTCCGGATATCGTAACGATGTTAGTGACTTAATCGATTATGACGACCATATCCTGAAATATTACAACGAAGGGAAAGCGCGGATTAAAGGTGTCGAGGCGACCGCCAATGTTGATACCGGACCACTGACGCATACTGTGAGTTACGATTATGTTGATGCCCGTAACGCAATTACCGACACGCCGTTGTTACGCCGTGCTAAACAGCAGGTGAAATACCAGCTCGACTGGCAGTTGTATGACTTCGACTGGGGGATTACTTATCAGTATTTAGGCTCTCGCTATGATAAGGATTACTCCTCCTGGCCGTATCAAACTGTGAAAATGGGCGGTGTGAGCTTGTGGGATCTTGCGGTTGCATATCCGGTCACCTCTCACCTGACAGTTCGTGGTAAAATAGCCAACCTGTTCGACAAAGATTACGAGACAGTCTATGGCTACCAAACTGCAGGACGGGAATACACCTTGTCTGGCAGCTACACCTTCTGAACCACGTCCCACCGTGCTGGTGTTTGACTCCGGCGTCGGTGGGTTGTCGGTCTATGACGAGATCCGGCATCTCTTACCGGATCTCCATTACATTTATGCTTTCGATAACGTCGCTTTCCCGTATGGCGAAAAAAGCGAAGAGTTTATTGTTGAGCGTGTGGTGGAAATTGTCACCGCGGTGCAAGAGCGTTATCCCCTTGCGCTGGCTGTGGTCGCTTGCAACACCGCCAGTACCGTCTCACTTCCTGCATTACGCGAGAAGTTTGCGTTCCCGGTTGTCGGTGTCGTTCCGGCAATTAAGCCAGCGGCACGGCTGACAGCTAATGGCATTGTCGGATTGCTGGCAACTCGTGGTACGGTAAAACGTTCTTATACCCACGAGCTAATCGCGCGTTTCGCTAATGAATGTCAGATAGAGATGCTGGGCTCGGCAGAAATGGTTGAGCTGGCTGAAGCGAAGTTGCATGGCGAAGAAATCTCTCTGGATGCGCTAAAACGTATCCTGCGCCCGTGGTTAAGAATGAAAGAGCCGCCAGATACCGTTGTTCTAGGTTGCACCCATTTTCCTCTACTACAAGAAGAACTGTTAAAGGTGCTGCCAGAGGGAACCCGGCTGGTGGATTCTGGCGCAGCGATTGCCCGCCGAACGGCCTGGCTGCTGGAACATGAAGCTCCGGATGCGAAATCTGCCGATGCGAATATTGCCTTTTGTATGGCAATGACGCCAGAAGCTGAACAATTATTGCCCGTTTTACAGCGTTACGGCTTCGAAACGCTCGAAAAACTGGCAGTTTCAGGCTGATTTGGTTGAATGTTGCGCATTCGGAAAATTATTT
>NZ_CAWOOJ010000015.1:0-84585 GCF_963883145.1 Escherichia sp. E4385 | reverse complement strand
TGATAAATTGTTAAAGAGCAGTTGCGACGCGGCTTTCAGCTCACTGTCGCGAGGTGGCGTATATTACGCTTCCCTCTTTCAGAGTCAAGCATTTTTTTCGCTTTTCTCTGCCGGAATTCTCAGGAGAATCCCGCTGACCCGGCGGCGTGTTTGCCGTTGTTCCGTGTCAGTGGTGGCGCATTATAGGGAGTTATTCTGAGCTGACAAGAGGAAATTTAAAATAATTTATCGTTCGTTCAATTCTTAAGCAAAACACCTTAAAAACGACCATTTCCGGTTGGAAATTAGACAAAAAGCGAGCCCCGAAGGGCTCGCTTGTCTTATTTACTGGACGGCGACGATCCGGTCTTCATTAACTTCCAGGCGAATAACTTTACCCGGAACCAATTCACCAGACAGTATTTGCTGTGCCAGCGGGTTTTCGATCTGCTGCTGGATAGCTCGTTTCAGAGGACGTGCACCATAGACCGGATCGTAACCGTTCTCGCTCAGCAGTTTCAGCGCCTCGTCAGAAATGTGGATTTCATAACCACGTTCTTCCAGACGTTTGTACAGACGTTTCAACTGAATCTGCGCAATCGACGCAATGTGCTGTTCACCCAGCGGATGGAAGACCACCACTTCATCGATACGGTTAATGAATTCCGGACGGAAGTTATGGCTTACCACACCGAGCACCAGCTCTTTCATGTGCGCATAATCCAGTTCACCGAAGCGTTCCTGAATCAAATCGGAACCGAGGTTAGAGGTCATAATGACAACCGTATTACGGAAGTCGACCGTTCTCCCCTGCCCGTCAGTCAGACGCCCATCATCCAGTACCTGCAACAGAATGTTGAAGACATCCGGATGCGCTTTTTCCACTTCATCCAGCAGGATGACGGAATACGGACGACGACGCACCGCTTCGGTCAGGTAGCCACCTTCTTCATAACCGACATATCCCGGAGGCGCACCAACCAGACGAGACACCGAGTGTTTCTCCATAAACTCGGACATATCGATACGGACCATCGCCTCGTCGCTATCAAACATAAAGTTCGCCAGCGCCTTACAAAGTTCAGTTTTACCCACACCAGTTGGGCCGAGGAACAGGAATGAACCAATCGGGCGATTTGGATCCGCCAGCCCCGCACGGCTACGACGAATAGCGTTAGATACCGCATCAACCGCTTCGTTCTGACCAATAACGCGCTGGTGCAGTTCTTGCTCCATACGCAGCAGTTTTTCGCGCTCGCTTTCCATCATGCGAGAAACCGGAATCCCCGTCCAACGCGCCAGCACTTCAGCAATTTCGGCGTCGGTCACTTTATTACGCAACAGACGCATAGTTTTGCCTTCGAGCTGCGTTGCGGCTTCCAGTTGCTTTTCCAGTTCCGGGATTTTGCCGTATTGCAGTTCAGACATCCGCGCCAGGTCACCCACACGGCGAGCCTGTTCAATAGCGATTTTCGCCTGTTCCAGTTCCGCTTTAATGGTCTGCGTACCAGAGAGCGACGCTTTCTCTGCTTTCCACTCTTCTTCTAACTCGGAGTACTGACGTTCTTTGTCGCTCAGTTCTTCGTTGAGCATATCCAGGCGTTTTTTACTGGCTTCATCAGACTCTTTCATTAACGCCTGTTGTTCCAGTTTGAGCTGGATGATACGACGATCGAGTCGGTCGAGTTCTTCCGGTTTTGAGTCAATCTGCATACGAATGCTGGATGCTGCTTCATCGATCAGGTCGATGGCTTTATCCGGCAGCTGACGGTCAGCAATGTAGCGATGAGACAATGTCGCCGCTGCAACAATTGCCGGGTCAGTAATTTGCACATGGTGGTGCAGCTCGTAACGTTCTTTCAGGCCACGCAGAATAGCAATGGTGTCCTCAACAGAAGGCTCGGCAACAAACACTTTCTGGAAGCGACGTTCCAACGCAGCATCTTTTTCGATGTACTGGCGATATTCGTCCAGCGTCGTAGCACCCACACAGTGCAGTTCACCACGCGCCAGTGCCGGTTTCAGCATATTCCCGGCGTCCATTGCGCCATCGGCTTTACCTGCGCCGACCATGGTATGTAATTCGTCGATAAACAGGATGACGTTGCCTTCCTGTTTGGAGAGATCGTTAAGCACGCCTTTTAAACGTTCTTCAAACTCACCGCGATATTTCGCCCCAGCCACCAGCGCGCCCATATCCAGCGCCAGTACGCGGCGGCCTTTCAGCCCTTCCGGCACTTCACCATTAATAATACGCTGCGCCAGACCTTCAACGATGGCAGTTTTACCAACACCAGGCTCACCAATCAGCACCGGGTTATTTTTAGTACGACGTTGCAGTACCTGAATGGTACGGCGAATTTCTTCATCACGACCAATCACCGGATCGAGTTTGCCTTGTTCGGCTCGTTCGGTAAGGTCGATGGTGTATTTTTTCAAAGCCTGACGTTGGTCTTCAGCTCCTTGATCATTCACGCTTTCACCTCCGCGCATTTGTTCAATCGCTTGAGTAATGTTGGCGGTGGTCGCCCCTGCTGCTTTCAGGATATCGGCCAGCGTGCCGCGAGACTCAAGTGCCGCCAGAACGAACAGTTCTGACGAGATAAAGTTATCACCACGTTTTTGCGCCAGCTTGTCGCAAAGATTAAGAACGCGCACCAGATCCTGTGATGGCTGGACATCGCCACCTGTACCTTCAACCTGTGGTAAACGGTTTAATGCCTGAGTGATATCTGTGCGCAACTGGCCAGCATTGATGCCAGCAGATGTTAATAAAGGACTAACCGAACCCCCTTCCTGATTCAGCAGGGCGCTCATTAAATGAAGTGGTTCGATGAATTGGTTGTCGTGCCCGAGTGCAAGTGATTGGGCATCGGCAAGAGCAAGCTGGAATTTATTAGTAAGACGATCCAGACGCATAACTCCTCCCATAACGGATCAAAGTTGCTACTGGAGATTAAATGAGGTCATCCCTCAATTATTCAAGGTTATTGACCAGATTAATGTGAAAAGAAAATCACGCGTACCGGATCGTCTTGATTCTTTAGGTTATATCAGCCAAATGAAACTTGCCATACGACCGGTGATCTTGTCGCGACGATAAGAGAAGAAAGTCTCATTTTCCGTATATGTACAACGGTCGCCGCCGAAAATTTGCTCAACACCAACGCTCGCCAGACGCTGTCGGGCAAGCTGATAAATATCCGCCAGATACTTATCACCATGCTGAATGAAAGCTGTACTCGCGTTGGCGTCTACTTCCATAAACGCCTCGCGAACCTCCGGCCCCACTTCAAACGCGCGTGGACCGATTGCCGGCCCCAACCAGGCAAGAATGTTTTCGGGCTTATCGGCAAAGCAGGAAACCGTCTCTTCCAGCACGCCTGCGCACAGTCCACGCCAGCCAGCATGGGCAGCCGCGACTTCCGTTCCTGCCCGATTGCAAAACAGCACAGGCAGGCAATCGGCTGTCATTACGGCACAAACCGTGCCGGGTGTGTTGCTATACGAGGCATCCGCCCGTTTTGAGGTATAAGGTTCGCCAGTAAGCTTAAGCACATCTTTACCGTGTACCTGCTCAAGCCAGACCGGTTTTGAAGGCAAATTACCCGCAGCAAAAAGCCGCTTGCGATTTTCCTCGACGTGCTCCGGGTTATCACCACAATGAGCACCGAGGTTGAGCGAGTCGTAGGGCGGCAAGCTCACGCCGCCGACACGGGTAGAGCTACAGGCCGCAACACCTTTTGGCAGCGGCCACTGCGGGGCAATCAGCTTACTCATAACCAGTCCACTTCATCCTTATGCTCTTCGAAATCGGCGCGCATCACCTCAATCAGCTCCACCATATCTTGTGGAATAGGTGCATGCCATTCCATTTCAATGCCGGAGATCGGGTGATAAAGACGCAGCATGGTTGCATGAAGCGCCTGACGATCAAACTTACGCAGCGTGGAGATAAACGCTTCCGAAGCACCTTTTGGCGGACGCGGACGGCCACCATAAACCGGATCGCCCACCAGCGGATGGGTTATATGGGCCATATGCACGCGGATCTGGTGCGTACGTCCAGTTTCCAGACGCAGCCGCAGACGCGTGTGCACACGGAAGTGTTCCATAATGCGATAGTGAGTGACCGCCGGTTTGCCCATCGGATGCACCGCCATATGAGTTCGTTTGGTCGGATGGCGACTGATTGGCTCGTCCACCGTGCCACCAGCAGTCATATGACCAATTGCTACCGCTTCATACTCACGAGTAATTTCACGTCGTTGCAGAGATTCCACCAGGCGCGTCTGGGCTGGAACGGTTTTTGCCACAACCATGAGGCCAGTGGTGTCTTTATCCAGACGATGGACAATACCCGCACGCGGTACATCGGCAATGGGCGGATAGTAATGAAGCAACGCATTCAATACCGTGCCATCCGGGTTACCCGCGCCAGGATGTACCACCAGGTCGCGCGGTTTATTAATGACGATAATGTCTTCATCTTCATAGACGATATCCAGCGGGATATCCTGCGGTTCAAAACGCGCTTCTTCTTCAATCTCGGCGTTGATGGCCACCAGCTCGCCACCCAATACTTTTTCTTTCGGCTTATCACAAACTTTGCCGTTAACCAGCACGCGCTGGTCGAGGATCCATTCTTTTATTCGCGAACGTGAATAATCCGGGAACATTTCGGCTAAAGCCTGATCTAAGCGTTGACCGAGTTGGTTTTCGGACACTGTTGCAGTGAGTTCTACTCGTTGTGCCATATATACTGCTTCTTCGTTTATCGTTGGGGTTTTACGGCTTTGCCGTTTAATATAGTGTGCTATTGTAGCTGGTCTTAACCGGGAGCAGGAACAGAGAATCTCCCGTATTACATTTTGAGGAAAGTCAAAACGTCATGACGCGCATGAAATATCTGGTGGCAGCCGCCACACTAAGCCTGTTTTTGGCGGGTTGCTCGGGGTCAAAGGAAGAAGTACCTGATAATCCGCCAAATGAAATTTACGCGACTGCACAACAAAAGCTGCAGGACGGTAACTGGAGACAGGCAATAACGCAACTGGAAGCGTTAGATAATCGCTATCCGTTTGGTCCGTATTCGCAGCAGGTGCAGCTGGATCTCATCTACGCCTACTATAAAAACGCCGATCTGCCGTTAGCGCAGGCTGCCATCGATCGTTTTATTCGCCTCAACCCGACCCATCCGAATATCGATTATGTCATGTACATGCGTGGCCTGACCAATATGGCGCTGGATGACAGTGCGCTGCAAGGGTTCTTTGGCGTTGACCGTAGCGATCGCGATCCTCAACATGCTCGAGCTGCGTTTAGTGACTTTTCCAAACTGGTGCGCGGCTATCCAAACAGCCAGTACACCACTGATGCAACCAAACGTCTGGTGTTCCTGAAAGATCGTCTGGCGAAATATGAATACTCCGTTGCAGAGTACTACACCGAACGTGGCGCATGGGTTGCCGTCGTCAACCGCGTCGAAGGCATGCTGCGTGACTACCCGGATACCCAGGCTACGCGTGATGCGCTGCCGCTGATGGAAAATGCTTACCGCCAGATGCAGATGAACGCTCAGGCTGAAAAAGTCGCGAAAATTATTGCCGCTAACAGCAGCAACACTTAACAGGTGTGATATACGCAAAACGGCAGCCCTGGAGCTGTCGTTTTTTTATTCGATTTGAACGCTAACTAAAGCGATTTAGTCGCGACTGATCCTATCAAATATGGCTCGCTTTGAGACATTCCTCAAGTAAAAAAACACCTCTTCCTGCGATTTCTCACAAAAAAACTTCGTTGACAAAAAGTGACAAAATTATGAGATTTTCATCACACATTTTGACATCAGGAGCGGTATGCTGATTTCACCAAGACGGGAAGACAAGAGGTAAAATTTATGACAATGAACATTACCAGCAAACAAATGGAAATTACTCCGGCAATCCGCCAACATGTCGAAGACCGTCTCGCCAAACTGGAAAAATGGCAAACGCACCTGATTAATCCGCATATCATTCTGTCCAAGGAACCACAGGGGTTCGTTGCTGACGCCACTATCAATACACCTAACGGCGTTCTGGTTGCCAGTGGTAAACATGAAGATATGTACACCGCTATTAACGAATTGATCAACAAGCTGGAACGGCAGCTCAATAAACTGCAGCACAAAGGCGAAGCACGTCGTGCCGCAACGTCGGTGAAAGACGCCAACTTCGTCGAAGAAGTTGAAGAAGAGTAGTCCTTTATATTGAGTGTATCGCCAACGCGCCTTCGGGCGCGTTTTTTGTTGACAGCATGAAAACAGTACGGGTACTGTACTGAAGTCGCTTAAGGAAACAAACATGAAACAAACGCCGTTTTTCTTCGCATTCTTTTTTACCTTCCCCTGAATGGGAGGCGTTTCGTCGTGTGAAACAGAATGCGAAGACGAACAATAAGGCCTCCCAAATCGGGAGGCCTTTTTTATTGATAACAAAAAAGGCAACACTATGACATCGGAAAACCCGTTACTGGCGCTGCGCGAGAAAATTAGCACGCTGGACGAAAAATTGCTGGCGTTACTGGCTGAGCGGCGCGAGCTAGCCGTTGAGGTGGGAAAAGCCAAACTGCTTTCACATCGCCCGGTGCGTGATATCGATCGTGAGCGCGATTTGCTGGAAAGATTAATTACGCTTGGTAAAACACACCATCTGGATGCCCACTACATTACTCGCCTGTTCCAGCTCATCATTGAAGATTCCGTATTAACTCAGCAGGCTTTACTCCAGCAGCATCTCAATAAAATTAATCCGCACTCAGCCCGCATTGCTTTTCTCGGGCCCAAAGGCTCTTATTCACATCTTGCGGCGCGCCAGTACGCTGCCCGTCACTTTGAGCAATTCATTGAAAGCGGCTGCGCCAAATTTGCCGATATTTTTAATCAGGTGGAAACCGGCCAGGCCGACTATGCCGTCGTACCGATCGAAAACACCAGCTCCGGTGCCATAAACGACGTTTACGATCTGCTGCAACATACCAGCTTGTCGATTGTTGGCGAGATGACGTTAACTATCGACCATTGTTTGCTGGTTTCCGGCACCACCGATTTATCGACTATCAACACGGTCTACAGCCACCCGCAGCCGTTCCAGCAATGCAGCAAATTCCTTAACCGTTACCCGCACTGGAAGATTGAATATACCGAGAGTACGTCTGCGGCAATGGAAAAAGTTGCACAGGCAAAATCACCACATGTCGCTGCGCTGGGGAGCGAAGCTGGCGGTTCCTTGTACGGTTTACAGGTACTGGAGCGCATTGAGGCGAATCAACGACAAAACTTCACCCGATTTGTGGTGCTGGCACGTAAAGCCATTAACGTGTCTGACCAGGTTCCGGCAAAAACCACACTGTTAATGGCTACCGGACAACAAGCTGGTGCTCTGGTTGAAGCGTTGCTGGTATTGCGCAACCACAATCTGATTATGACCCGTCTGGAATCACGTCCGATTCACGGTAATCCGTGGGAAGAGATGTTTTATCTGGATATTCAGGCCAATCTTGAATCCGTGGAAATGCAAAAGGCGTTAAAAGAGTTAGGAGAAATCACCCGTTCAATGAAGGTATTGGGTTGTTACCCAAGTGAAAACGTAGTGCCTGTTGATCCAACCTGATGAAAAAAGCCGGATGATGTGAATCATCCGGCACAGAATTATTACTGGCGGCTATCGTTCGCCTGACGCAATAATACGCGGCTTTCATTCTGGAAGCGTTGTGCGTAATCGCCGAACCAGTGCTCCACCTTGCGGAAGCTGTCAATAAACGCCTGCTTATCGCCCTGCTCCAGCAACTCAATCGCCTCACCAAAACGCTTATAGTAACGTTTGATCAACGCCAGATTACGTTCTGAAGACATAATAATATCGGCATAAAGCTGCGGATCCTGGGCAAAGAGTCGCCCGACCATCGCCAACTCAAGACGATATATGGGCGAAGAGAGTGCCAGAAGCTGCTCAAGCTGAACATTTTCTTCTGCCAGATGCAGGCCATAAGCAAAAGTGGCAAAGTGGCGCAACGCCTGGATAAACGCCATATTCTGATCATGTTCGACGGCGCTAATGCGATGCAGTCGCGCGCCCCAGACCTGAATTTGTTCAAGAAACCATTGGTACGCTTCTGGCTGACGTCCATCACACCAGACCACGACCTGCTTCGCCAGGCTGCCGCTATCCGGACCAAACATCGGGTGAAGCCCCAGCACTGGACCATCATGCGCCGCCAGCATGGCCTGTAATGGTCCATTCTTCACTGATGCCAGATCGACCAGAATACAGTCTTGCGGTAAACGTGGTAATTTGCCAATGACTTGTTCAGTAACATGAATCGGTACACTGACAATCACCATACCGGCATCGGCAACAATCTCAGCCGCGCGATCCCAGTCATGTTGTTCAAGAATCCGCACCTGATAGCCAGAGAGCGTCAACATCTTCTCGAACATGCGCCCCATCTGACCACCGCCACCAACAATGACTACCGGACGTAGTGAAGGACAAAGCGTTTTAAATCCTTTGTCGTTTTCGCTGGAGTAGGACTCACGCATTACCCGACGCAGAACATCTTCAATCAGATCTGGCGGAACGCCGAGAGCTTCCGCCTCTGCGCGCCGCGAGGCCAGCATGGATGCCTCGCGCTCCGGTACATAAATGGGTAACCCAAAGCGGCTTTTCACTTCACCGACTTCAGCAACCAGTTCCAGACGCTTTGCTAATAAATTCAGCAGCTCTTTATCGACTTCATCAATTTGATCGCGTAATGCGGTCAACTCAGCAACCATAATAAACCTCTTAAGCCACGCGTGCCGTCAGCTGCCCATTCAGATCCTGATGAATTTCACGCAGCAAGGCATCGGTCATTTCCCAGCTTATGCAGGCATCTGTTACGGATACACCGTATTTCATTTCACTGCGTGGTTGCTCGGAAGACTGATTGCCTTCGTGGATGTTACTTTCGATCATCAGACCAATAATTGAGCGATTGCCATCTTTGATTTGGGCAACCACGGATTCTGCCACCGCAGGCTGACGGCGATAATCTTTATTGGAATTACCGTGGCTGCAATCTACCATCAGTGAGGGGCGCAGTCCCGCCTGTTCCATCTCTTTTTCACATTGCGCGATATCCGCCGGGCTATAGTTCGGTGCTTTTCCGCCACGCAGAATCACATGTCCGTCCGGATTACCCTGAGTTTTCAGCAGCGCCACCTGCCCTGCCTGATTAATACCAACAAAGCGATGCGGTTGTGCAGCGGCACGCATAGCATTAATTGCTGTCGCCAGACTGCCATCAGTGCCGTTTTTAAAACCAACCGGCATGGAAAGCCCGGATGCCATTTCACGGTGCGTTTGCGATTCCGTGGTACGAGCACCAATTGCCGACCAGCTAAACAGATCACCCAAATATTGCGGGCTGTTTGGATCTAACGCTTCCGTCGCCAACGGTAATCCCATATCTACCAGTTCCAACAGCAACTTACGTGCAATCTTTAATCCTGTTTCAACATCAAAGGAGCCATCCATATGTGGATCGTTAATCAACCCTTTCCAGCCAACAGTGGTACGGGGCTTTTCAAAATAGACGCGCATCACCAAGTAGAGACTATCGCTGACCTCTGCGGCAAGGGCTTTAAATCGACGAGCATATTCCAGTGCGGTTTCAGGATCATGAATGGAGCAAGGACCACACACCACCAGCAGCCGGGGATCGCGCCCAGCGATGATATCTGAAATAGTTTTACGCGAATCAGCAATCTGGGCCTCTTGTTGTCGACTTAATGGAAAAGCTGCCTTCAACTGTTCCGGGGTCATCAGAACCTGTTCGTCGGTAATATGTACGTTGTTCAGCGCGTCTTTTTGCATGATGGCGATCCTGTTTATGCTCGTTTGCGATAGTTGATCCTCAGCGAGGATGACGCAACGATATCACAACAAGTAAAGATTTCAATCCATATTTCGTAAATAATAGTTTACACAGGCAATTCATATACGTTTTAACCACCAATAAATGTACAAATAAATTTACACACACAATAAAAACAATCCGCTATGCTTTGAAAAAGGAGAAAAAACAATGAAACACTTTATCGCCCCTTTGTTAGCTTTGGTTGTTAGCGGCTGTCAGATTGATCCCTATACTCACGCACCAACCTTGACCAGCACTGACTGGTATGATGTTGGTATGGAAGATGCGATATCAGGCGTTGCTATAAAACATGACGATGCTTTTAACGATTCACAGGCTGATAGGGGGATATATCTTAAAGGATATGCCGAAGGGCAAAAGAAAACCTGCCAGGTCGATTTTACTTATGCCCGAGGGCTTTCCGGTAAAAGTTTCCCTGCCAGCTGCAACAATGTAGAAAATGCCAGCCAATTGCATGAAGTATGGCAAAAAGGAGCTGATGAAAATGCCCGCACGATGAAACTTAATTAATTTAAATCCCACCACAAAATTAATCATAAGATTTAACTTATTCGATTTTTAATTCTCTTCTGGATGACGACTACACAAAAGAATGATATTTTAATGAACATTCTGAAAAATTTTCGATGCGTTTCGAGCGAAGATGGTGAGGATCCCTGAATGCGCTTTTCTCACCTACTGTTCTTACTGCTGCTATTCCTTCTGGCAGGCGCGCCATTACTCGCTCAGGAAACCACTGACGTTGCGAAAAATGTGCGTTTAATGGTTTCCGGTATCGTAAGCTACACTCGCTGGCCGACGGTATCTGGTCCACCAAGACTATGTATTTTTTCATCTTCACGATTTAGCACCGCCCTGCAAGAGAAAGGTGCGACGCCTTTGCCTTATCTGCCTGTCATCGTTAACAACAAACAAGAGGCGATGATTTCAGGCTGCAATGGTTTTTATTTTGGCAGCGAGTCACCGACATTCCAGACAGAATTAATCGAACAATATCCGTCTAAGGCGTTATTATTAATTGCCGAACAAAATACCGAGTGCATTATTGGCAGCGCATTTTGTCTGGTCATCAACAATAATAACGTCAGGTTTGCCGTAAATCTGGATGCCTTATCGCGTAGTGGTGTTAAGGTCAACCCGGATGTCTTAATGCTCGCACGGAAGAAAAACGATGGATAACGATAATTCTCTTCATAAGCGCCCCACGTTTAAAAGAGCATTACGCAACATCAGCATGACCAGCATATTTATCACTATGACGCTGATCTGGCTGCTGCTTTCCGTAACGTCAGTGCTCACCCTGAAACAATACGCGCAAAAAAACCTGGCACTAACCGCTGCAACAATGACTTACAGCCTGGAAGCTGCGGTCGTTTTTGCCGATGGTCCTGCAGCAACAGAAACTCTGGCCGCACTAGGTCAGCAAGGCCAATTTTCAACCGCAGAAGTACGTGATAATCAGCAAAACATTATTGCTTCCTGGCACTACACTGCCAGAGAACCGGGAGATACCTTCAGTAATTTCATTAGCCACTGGCTCTTTCCGGCTCCCGTCATTCAGCCGATTCGCCACAATGGCGAAACCATAGGCGAAGTGCAGTTAACCGCACGCGACAGCTCAATTAGCCATTTTATCTGGTTTTCACTCGCAGTCCTGACTGCATGTATTCTGCTGGCATCAGGCATCGCGATTACCCTCACCCGCCATTTGCACAATGGTCTGGTTGAAGCGTTAAAAAACATCACCGATGTCGTACATGATGTGCGTTCCAACCGCAATTTTTCCCGACGAGTTTCGGAAGAACGTATCGCAGAGTTTCACCGCTTCGCTCTCGACTTCAACAGTCTGCTAGATGAAATGGAAGAGTGGCAGCTTCGTTTACAGGCCAAAAATGCGCAGCTTCTACGTACCGCGCTACATGACCCATTAACCGGGCTGGCTAACCGCGCAGCGTTTCGTAGCGGCATCAACACGTTGATGAACAGTACTGATGCCCGAAAAACGTCGGCATTACTGTTTCTTGATGGCGATAATTTCAAATATATCAATGATACCTGGGGTCATGCGACGGGAGATCAGGTCTTGATTGAAGTGGCAAAACGATTAGCTGAATTTGGTGGACTGCGACATCAGGCATACCGTATTGGCGGCGATGAATTCGCTATGGTCCTCTATGGCGTGCAGTCGGAATCTGAAGTGCAGCGGATTTGCACGGCATTGACGCAAATTTTTAATCGACCATTCGATCTTAATAATGGCCATCAAACCACTATGACATTAAGCATTGGTTATGCGATGACCATTGAGCACGTCTCCGCCGAAAAATTACAAGAGCTGGCCGACCATAATATGTATCAGGCCAAACACCAGCGCGCTAAAAAGCTGGTGAAATAACAAGGAAATATCTACATGATAAAGCAACTGGTAGTTCCCCTGATGTTCTCTTCACTGATACTGACTGGCTGCCAGTCACCACAAGGGAAGTTTACTCCAGAACAAGTCGCCGCTATGCAGTCTTATGGTTTTACTGAATCCGCTGGCGACTGGTCGCTGGGCTTATCTGATACCATTCTGTTTGCTAAAAATGACTACAAACTGCTCCCGGAAAGTCAGCAACAGATCCATACCATGGCCGCAAAACTGACCTCCACGGGCTTAACCCATGCCCGCATGGATGGACATACCGACAATTACGGCGAAGACAGTTACAACGAAGCTTTATCGCTGAAGCGGGCAAATGTCGTCGCCGATGCGTGGGCAGAAGGTGGACAAATTCCTCGCAGCAATCTCACCACTCAGGGCTTAGGGAAAAAATACCCCATCGCCAGTAACAAGACCGCACAGGGTCGCGCCGAGAACCGCCGCGTCGCTGTGGTGATTAGTGCACCGTAAACGCAATTTCAATAAATAAAAAAAGGGCCAGCCAATTGGCCAGCCCTTCTTAACAGGATGTCGCTTAAGCGAAATCTTAGTTAAGACGCTCCTATTAGCACCCCACAGCGAACAAACGCTTACCATATAAAACAACTAGTTAAAGTAATTTTTAATGCAGTGAATTGCAGTGTTATGCAACCTCTGCCGCCACATTGTCGCCAACATACAGCGATAACGGATTGAGGGTTACAGCTTGTTCAAGGTGGTCAGGAGCAAAGTGCGCATACTTCATTGTTTCTCGAATATTGGCATGTCCGAGAATTTTTTGCAGCACCAGTATATTCCCTCCGTTCATCATAAAATGCGCACCAAAAGTATGACGCAAAACGTGCGTCTTCTGCCCTTCCGTCAATTCAATATTCGTTAGTTTGAGCATCTTTTTAAACTCCTGATAGCAGGGTTTAAACATTCTGCCTTGACGTACGGACAACTCGTCGTACAGCCATTTAGGAATAGGAACTGTGCGATTCTTCTTACCTTTGGTTTTGGTGAACGTTAGTTTATATGGAGAAAGTTGAGGTCGGGTCAATCTCTCCGCTTCCCCCCATCGAGCGCCGGTTGCAAGGCACACCTTAACAATCATGGTGAGGTCTTCTTTGCCGTATTGCTCGCAGGCTCGAAACAGCTCCGGGAGCTGAGACAAAGTTAGCCAGGACATTTCTTTCTCAGCTTCTTTGAATACTCGGATCCCATCAAGTGGATTGGGTAGGCTCCACTCCCCTAACCGGCGGAGCTCATTAAACACTGCTTCTAGGTATTGTTGTTCGCGATTGACGGTTATAGGTTTAGCGATCCATTTCGAGGGGTCTTTATGATAACCATTGTCTATTTCACCACGTAATCGACGGTCACGATAATGAGCCCAGTCTTTCGCGGTAAGGCGAGATGCAATCGGGTCGCCAAGTCCATTACATACGATTTGAAGCTTTGCAAACCTCGACTTACTGGCGACTAACGCTTGACCGTGCAAATTGTGCCAAAGCTGAATAATCTCGCTTAAGCGTCGGCGGTCTTCTTTCTTGCCGAGCCACGGCTTATCTTCACTCTCGCTTTTGGTAAATGCTTCAAATGCCTCGGCCTCACCTTTGGTATTGAATTGCCGACGTATACGCCGCCCTTCTCGACCATTTGGATAGAGTTCACACAACCATTTTCCACTTTTTTGTTTACTTACAGTCATTGCGATACCGAGGCTAAAAGAAAATTAATTACAAAGGGCTGTAGCGGCATCAATCACCGGTGAAATTGAAATTTTAACGCCGTCATACTCAGGGTCATCCTTCCATACGTCATCTAAGTTAGACCCCTCCAGCTTTCCTGATTTAACAGCATCTACCGCCATGCCATTCAGAGGATATCTATCATCAGTTTTGATGTCATACACAAAAGCATAAGCACGGTTAACACATGATACCTTTGCCTTTTCAAAGGTTAGAGGCCACTTGTCACCATATGCAGCGCCGTCTATCTCTTTAAACTTCTCAGCGGCTATGGCTGAGGAAGAAAGTGCAATGCAGACTATCGCAAATATAAACTTTTTCATTACTGCTCCTTAAACATGCTTTTCCAAAGTAAAAATAACCGCACCTGATGGTGTGATATCTGAAATATTACATTCAAACTCAGCAGACTTATTTGATAACCTGACCTTTCCGCCTGGCAACCTGATTACGTCAAAAACATCGAGTGCGCCATCAATACCAATAAGCCAGCGACCATTTCCTATCTTCGAGTTAGAACTATCAACAAGCCAAGATGTGCTCACACCATCAATAAACACTAAATCATCAGTATTTGATGAAACCATAGATATATCAGGAGTCCAGCGTCCGATATCTTTGAGTTCGCCCGCCTCGAGGCGGCACTTTCTAATCGTTAAAGCATTTGCCGGTTCACCATCATTACTGTTACGCATCTGGCCTTTTCCGGTTGATAACCATTCTAACGATACGCCAGTATCAAGGGCGCAAGTGACAACCACGTCACCGGGGAAAAAATCGCGTCTAACCCAAGTGCTTATAGTGCCGGAAGATATACCTAATAAATCTCCAAGCTCTTTTTGCAGAGTAAAACCATACGCATCGAGAATCCGACGCAGAACCGCCCTCCCTCCATTTGCCATGATTTCATCATAGAGTTGCTTACCTTTAAGCTTAGTTTTCACCACTTCAAATCTTGCATTTGCAAGCTCACCATTAATTAGCCATCGCAGGTCAGCTCCAGTATCAAGAGCACACTCAACGAAAACGTTGCTAGGGATTACGTTTCTAGCAAGCCAGCTACTCACGTTGTTTGCATGTATGCCAAGCCTTTCGGCTAGTTCCTTTTGCTGCTTAAAGCCGTATGCAGAAAGGACACGTTCCAATGCGGCAGACGCATTAACATCATTTTTAGACATATGACACCAACAAGAATTTTGTTTACAACCAAAATTTAGCGATCTATATTGGTGCTCATCGACCAAGATGCACACCACTGCACTACATTTCAAACAACAGGAGATAATGCGATATGTCAGATGCAAAATCAATCTCGACGCACGACTCGCAAAACTCACAAAATCAAACTGTGCTGCTAGATCCAACACAGTTTGATGCCATCGTTACCGCCATGCTGCCAGCTCTACAGACAATGATTCGCTCCGCTATGTCAGACACGATGACTGTGAAAGACTTCGCCGCTACTCGCGGTGTTAGCGAGCGTCTGGTCTGGCAATGGCTCGATGAGGGAGTCCTTCTCAAAGCTCCGACCAAAGACTTTTCCAACAAAGAGGAAGCTGCTAAACGAAGCCGAACCCTCGTAAATGTAAAAGCATGGCGCGATAAGCTGACTCAACAAGCGATTGATTGTCGCTACATCGACCAGCGCACCGCTCTTAACTGAATTTGATTATGCAAGTTAGAGGGAATTTAACCATGTTTGATTTTCAGGTTTCCAAACATCCCCACTATGACGAAGCATGCCGCATTTTCGCACAGCGTCACAACATGGCGAAGCTGGCCGAGCGTGCAGGTATGAACGTTCAAACGTTACGTAACAAGCTCAATCCGGAACAGCCTCACCAGTTCACGCCGCCTGAATTGTGGCTGCTGACTGACCTGACCGAAGACTCAACCCTCATTGATGGTTTTTTAGCGCAGATTCACTGCCTACCATGCGTGCCGGTTAATGAGTTGGCTAAAGACAAATTGCAGTCTTATGTCATGCGCGCAATGCGTGAACTCGGCGAACTGGCGAGCGGCGCGGTATCTGATGAACGTCTGACCATTGCCCGTAAGCACAACATGATTGAAAGCGTTAACTCCGGCATTCGCATGTTGTCATTGTCGGCTCTGGCGCTGCATGCACGTCTGCAGACTAATCCAGCTATGTCGAGCGTGGTCGATACCATGAGCGGTATTGGCGCATCGTTTGGTCTGATTTGAGGTGCGTATGCTGAAAAGTGAACCGTCATTCGCATCTCTGCTCGTTAAGCAAAGCCCTGGCATGCACTACGGCCACGGCTGGATCGCAGGTAAGGACGGCAAGCGCTGGCACCCGAGCCACTCGCAGGCTGATTTACTGGCTGGCCTCTCTACTCAAAAGCGGGGGGGATCATGGCTATCGAAGCTGTTTCCGCGACTGTTCCGCTAAAAGCGGGTGAACGTCTGGCCGGTCTCAATCATGTTGCCGAATTGCGCGCGAGATATTGGGGCGATAGCTGGAAAGAGGTTGAACGTTTTGTCGATGATATGCGCGATAAACGTGACCCACAATTTGAAGAAAATAATCGGGCGCTGGCCGCTATTTTCTTTCTGGCAAAAATACCGGCGGCTCGTCATGAACTCGAATTAAGTGAGCTGACTACTGACGAGAAAAAGGCGCTTATTACAGCGATGAATCATTTTCGTGCAGTAGTGAGCTTATTTCCCAAACGGCTAACCATGCCGAATTAATCCAAACAGAAATTTAATGGCGTAAACCCGCCGGGCATCTTATTGCCCGAAATCAGGAGAGTTAATTATGCGTAATACCGAAATCCGTAGTTTTAACACTGATAGCAATGCGCTGGCCGTATTGCTGACCGATGCAAAAAAAGAAGAGCGTAAAGACCGCGCGCTCGCTGTTTCCATCCGCCTTGAGGCGCTGGCTATCCATATTACCAGAGAGGGTATGAGCGGCACCGAAGCTGCCGAACTGCTGCGCCGTGAAGCAACCCGCTTTGAGAATGAATCACAGGAGCTGCACTAATGGCCGACGCAATGGATTTAGCACAACTGCGCGAGCAGGAAGACCGCGAACGCCACATCAGCAACGCACGCACCCGTATCGCTGCACCTTCCCGTTTTCTTTGCGAGGAATGTGACACACCAATCCCGGAAGCTCGCCGCATTGCGATTCCGGGCGTGGCTTTTTGCGTAACCTGCCAGCAAATAGCAGAGCTAAAAAACAAACACTATCGGGGGGTATAAATTGGCTGTTCAATTCGCTTATCCGTGGAACGTCCCACGGTCGGCAATCTCCAGCCCATACCTTACTTATGAGCAACAGCATCGCCGCGACCGTATGTTCGCGGCTTTGCTGCATGCAAAAAAGGTGCTTTCTCTCCAGCCCGACTGCGTGCGGTTAGATGTTTATCGCACTGCTGCGGTGCTGGAGCAAAATCAGGGTAGTCAACGAGCCAATGCATTTTTAATCAACTTCTGCAAAAAGGCATTGCCGCGTCTTGAACTGGTCGCAAAAAAATACGAATGCGCTGGTATCAACAGCAAGGTATCAACCGCTGTTTTTGGAAGTCATTTTGATACTCAGCAAATGCAATATCTGTCGTCACGCATGGTTAATATGGTCGCCCGATATAACCGTCTCCCGGATATGTCGCGCGCTGATGTTGACCTGTTGGCCGCTGATATTGCTAATTTCATTCGTGGTGAACTTGCCAACATTAATGACCACGGATTCGGCGAGCTTAAAACGCTGTACACCTGGTATATTCGTGCTGGCTTTATTTCCCTCCAATTTAACGTTATCCCACCACATTGGGAGCGGGTTGAAAAAAAATATGTCGGTGCGGATGAAATCGCACCGGCTATCGCCAAAATGTTTAACGATGGGTGGTGGCGCGGTCGTTTGCGCCGTGTTGCAGCTACGTGGCGCGAACACCTGCAAATTGCAGTCGGCAACGTCAGTAAGAAAAAAAACACTTACGCGAGTAAAAACTGCGTGACTGACTGGCGTGAACAAAAGCGCCGCACTCGTGAATTTCTCAAAGGTCTGGATCTCGAAGACGAAGACGGCAACCGTATCAGCCTGATTGAAAAATATGATGGCTCAGTTGCTAACCCTGCGATTCGCCGCTGTGAGCTCATGACCCGCATTCGTGGGTTTGAAAACATCTGTAATGAGCTCGGTTATGTCGGTGAGTTTTACACTCTAACCGCGCCGTCAAAATATCACGCCACGACTAAAGCCGGTTACCGTAACAGCAAATGGAGCGGTGCCAGCCCGGCTGACACGCAAAACTATCTAACCGGTATCTGGGCGCGTATCCGTGCCAAACTACATCGGGAAGATGTCCGTATTTTCGGTATTCGTGTCGCCGAGCCTCATCACGACGGCACTCCACACTGGCACATGCTGATGTTCATGCTGCCGGAAGATGTTGAATATGTTCGCTCCATCGTCCGTAAATACGCATGGAAAGAAGACCGCCACGAACTGAAAAGCGATAAATCCAAAAAAGCACGTTTCCACGCCGAGTCCATTGACCCGGAGAAAGGCAGCGCAACAGGCTATGTTGCTAAATACATTTCAAAAAATATCGACGGTTATGCTCTCGATGGTGAAACCGATGATGAAAGCGGTGAGCTACTGAAAGAGACAGCCCCCGCCGTTTCAGCATGGGCTGCGCGCTGGCACATCCGTCAGTTTCAGTTTATCGGTGGTGCGCCGGTGACGGTTTACCGTGAGTTGCGTCGCCTCGCTGATACCGAAACCGCGCACGGACTGAGCGTTGAGTTTGCCGCCGTCCATGATGCCGCCGACGCTGGTGACTGGGCTGGTTATGTTAATGCTCAGGGTGGGCCGTTTGTCCGTCGCGATGATTTACAGGTGCGCACACTGTATGAACCGCGTACCGAGCTTAATCAGTACGGTGAGGAAACGGTATGTATTAAGGGAGTCTACGATTCCTCCATAGGTGCAGGGAGTCCGATTTTAACCCGGCTCACTCAGTGGAAGATTGTTCCGAAGCGTGCTGTTGATTTGGCCGTTGACCTTCAGGACGGCAAAGCCGTCCCTCGGAGTTCTGTCAATAACTGTACGGGAAGCGAAAGCGATCCACCGATACTGGATTTAACAAAACCACTGAGTCGGCGTGAAAGACGAGAGTTGACCAACCGACTCAGGAAGCAAAAGCCAGCAGCACGGCGAAAATTCGTCCACGGAACGGATGAGCAAAACGCAGCTATAGCGAAAACTATCGAAGAGATACATTTGACAACCGGCATTAATATCAGCCGGGGCGAAGCTCTGCACCTGATGGCCGGTGGTAAAAGTTGTTTTGATGGTAAATGGCTACGCGGAACGGCCAAAGGAGAAATATTTTCCACAGCACCATCGCATGAGGCTAAAGCCAGGAAAATCCTTAATCGTGTTGCTGCGATAGCTGAAGCATCAAAACCAATATCAGAGTAATTTATATCCATATCATGTACATACGACAATCGCCCTATTCGTTTTTTTTCTTCCCATCTTTTACCAATACGTGCTACTGTATAAACATACAGTAACCCTGTAGGAGGGATTCCATGGTTGACGAACATTTCAGCCGAACGCAGCAAAAGTGGGCTTGTGTGCAATTTATTGCCGAGGTATCTCTGATTGCAAACTGCAAGCCATCAGACTTAAAGCTCGCGCTCACTCTCATTGCAGACCTAGCAAACAGCGAGAATAACGAAACCGAAGATGATAATTTTTATAAGGCTGATTAGATTATGAGAATCAATATCACGTTGGATAAAGAACAAAAATTAGGGCAACAGATCATTGATGCTTTTCAGAATGAAATAACACATCGAGTACAATGCGTTTTTCCAGCAATAAAAGTTAACGTCAAGAAAGGGTCAATGACTGGTGTAGAGGTTATCGGATTCGATAAAGAAGCAGACAAAGAAACATTAAGCGGCATATTACAAGAGATTTGGGAAGACGATAGCTGGCGTTAAACATGATAACCGTGTTGGCGCAAAAACCAGCTTTTTGCGTCGACGGGGTTGAGTAACGAGACCACGAGGCTTTAGTCCTGCCTTTCAAAATTTCTCAATGTGCTATTGATGACACGCCAGTGATGAATGAGACATGACCTGAGAGGGTTTTATAGTGGCGTTTTGACGGCACTGATTAAAATTCATTGAGGGTGATAATATGCATCGACTACCAGGTGAAATACCGCAGCACCAGACCAGAAATATTAAGTTAATGGCTATCGTTCATCGCCTGCAGCAGATAATGGTCAATGAGAATTTGACACCCACCGAGCTGGTCGGGTGTGCCGAAATAGTCAGGGATAATTGCGGCAAGCTGGATAGCATCAGCAGACCGACAAAATACGCACCTCCACCACGTCGACGATAGCAAACGTCGTCAGCGCTGAAACTCGCTTTCAGTGCTGACGGGGTTGAACAACGAGCCCCGCGAGGCGTTAGCTGGTTACCAGATTGACACCGAGGGTAAGCAGGTTTGTCACCGCACCGGCAATCACTCCCGGCGTCCCGTCTTTCACTGCACTGATAATCTTATCGCCCATTGTTTCATTACCGCCGAGCGCCTCGGGCTTTTTGTTAAGCACGGCGAGTGCTTTCTCGGTCAGGCGCACATCATAAAAATAGGTCTGGTGGTCTGTTCCGTACTGGATGTAGCCGTTTTCACTGAGAAAAGTGAATGTACCCTCAACCACACTGCGCAACTGATTCAGTGCTTTCATTTCCGGTGAGTTAAGTTGGTCAAAGTAGTCATCAGGTAGCGCGGCGTTAAATTTTTCGTAGGTAATGACCTGTGGCACCGGGAAGTTATCCCATAACACCGCAAAGATTTCCGCCGTCTGCTGGTTAAATAATTCGAGGTTTTTGGACATGCTTAATTCCCTTTCATCAATAGACCCGTTTGCCGATTGGGCAAAAAAGCTGACTGTAATGGCTTCAAATAACGACCTGAGTTCTCGTGAGGTGGAAAGCTACACCGAAAAAATGGTCGAGCAAGCCAATAAAGATGAGCTTACGGTCGTTATCAAACACTTGTTAAACCACATCAGAATGCACAAATAAAAGGATCTATATCAATATGTTATCTCTTGTTATGAAAATCCGTGGACGACGATTTTTCTGGTGATTGTTGCCAGCATGTGCCTCAATAGTGTTATTGGCGCATTGCGCGCCAGTAATCGTGATAAAACCAGCCCCAAACCGGCACCGTGAATGCCGATTTTTTTATGCCATTTTTCCGCGATTACCCCGTTTTTTAGTCGTGCATGCAACAGGTGCATGGTTTTGCATGCGCCGGGATTGCCCGTTCTGGCCGTGCGCCGCCAGAGCTGAAGCGGATCCAGAGTAGTCATGCAACTGCATTAAAACCGCTCCATAAAGCGGGCAGGCGTGGCGGGGAAAGCATTGCGCGCCAGCGGTGGTGCGTATTATTAAAAATTATCGTCTGAGAACGTCGTGACGGCGCTGTAGTGGCCGGGTGTGATCGTGGGCGCATGGTGCGTCTGTGGCGTGGTGCTAAAGGATGGGATCAGTTGCACAATTTTACGGTTTCGCTTTGGCTAATATCCATATTGAGACTTTATGTTCCCCACAACAGTTGGAGGCTTTAATGGATAACTATCATATTACAAAAGATGGCGATAAGTGGAAGTTGCAAAAAGAGGGCAATGACCGCCCTAGCAAGACCGCGACCACAAAGGCCGAGCTGATTAAAACAACATCTGAGTTTATGTCGAACAAAACAGGTTCGGTCAAAATTCACAAGGAAGATGGGAAAATTCAGGAAGAACGCACTTATCAGAGAAAAGATGATCCTAAAAAGTCTAAAGGCTAACATAGCAAAAGCCGCCAAAATGGCGGCTTAAAAGGTGATTATTCCAAGTTGTCGAGTGTGTACTCTTTGAACCTGATGACCTCCATACCGAGCCAGTCGTTTACCTCCCTGAACCTATCCTGCAGGGGTGACAGCTCATTACGCACAAATACCTTTGCCACCTTCTCAACGTCACCGAGTGAACCGATATTCTCGGGCTTGCCGCCCATGAGCTGGAACGGCACGCGGTGCGCGTCCATCAGGTCGGCGGCGCTGGCTTTCTTAATGTTGAAAAAGTCATCCTTTGTGGCGACCTCGCTCAGTGGCACGATTTTGATGCCGTCCGGTTTTCCGCCGGGGGCGTAGAAAAACAGGTTCTTAAAGTTGCCGAGTCCCTTCGAGTTACGCATCGCCTCGCGCAGCGATTCGACGTCGGTCGCACTTTGCGCCGGGTCAGTCACATACATGATGTAGCCTGCGTGCGCGCCGTTCTGATAATACTTGCGGCGGAACAGCGTCGCGGATTCATTCAGCCAAGCGGAATTAAGCGCGCTGAGATATTCCGGCAGACCGTAAATCTCCTGATTAATGTCGGGCTCCAGCAGGTGAAACACGGTATCAGGCGCGAACTCGTGCGGCTGGGTGAAGTTTTCCACAAACCAGAAAATCGAATCGTCGACTCCGCGTCGGGTATATTTGGCTGGCGAGGCCAGCAGTTTGATTAACTGGCCGGTGACGCTGTGGCGCTGCTCAAGAAAGGCGTTACCGAACACCAGATAATCGAGCGCAAAGCGGCTGAAATCCTGACGGGATAACAACGGGTGCGGAATGTAGGTGCTCGCGAGCACGTTACGCTTAACATAAATTGGCGAGCTGTGATGCACGGCAGAGCGCAGGCTCTTTGCCAGCCCTGAGAAGCTGACCGGCGGCTCGTACCATTTGCCGTTACTGATGCACTCGACGTAATCCAGAATGTCGCGCTTATCGAGTACCGGCACCGGCTCGCCGAAGGTGAACGCTGTCGTTTTTGGCGGTGCGCTGGCGGTCAGTTGTTGTGGTTTGCTGGCCTTTTGTGCGTTGGCTTTACGGGATTTTTGTTTACCCATTTTAGTTGAACTCCAGAATAGATTTAGGCTGCATGCCGCTACCGGCAGAAAGCGGTTCGTTTAACAGGGCGTGCATGGTCGCCCATGCGATATCGGCGTGGCTGGCTTCCTCGGTGCGGCTGGCCTCATAGGTGGCGCTGCGCCCGCTGCTGGTCATGGTTTTGCGGATGGACATAAACGACTGCGTGACGTCGGTTGCTCCGGCGTCGTACTCCAGACAGCCACGGCGAATGGTGTCTTTCGCCTTGAGTACCATTGCGGTTTTCATTTCAGGTGTGTAACGGATGCCGCGTGCCGACGGGTAAAATGAGCGCACCAGCTGGAACACGCCGAGACCGAGGCCGGTTGCGTCAATGCCGATGTATTCGACGTTGTATTTCTCGGTCAGCTTGCGGATGCCCTCTGCCTGTGCTGCAAAATCCATGCCCTTCCACTGGTGGCGCTCCAGCATGCGGAACTTGCCACCAGAGACCACCGGCGGCGCGAGCACGACGCACCCGGCACTGTCGCCGGTGTGTGACGGGTCGTAGCCAATCCAGACAGGACGAGAGCCGAACGGATGGTCGGCGAACGGGGCAAAGTCCTCCCATTCCTCCATCACATCGACCATGCAGCGCTGCAGCTCCTCGAACGGGAATACCGACGCTTTATCGTCGACAAACTCGCACATAAACAGGTTCTTAAAGTCCTCATCACTGTTTTCGCATTTGAGCTGGTCGAGGTCGAACAGGGTGCAGCCACCCGCAAGGGCGTCCTCAATGGTGACAATCTGCCGCCACTGGCCATCGTCGCAGAGCTGGCCACCGGCGAGCGCGCTGTGACTGATGTCGATTTCGATGCGGTCGGCAATCCGGCTGCGCCCCTTGTTGAACAGCTCGCCAGACCAGAAGGGGTAAGCGCCGTGCGCCAGCGTGGAAGGTGTCGAAAAATAGGTCGAGCGCAGGTGCTTTTGCGAGGCCATGCCCGAGGCGACTTTGCGCAGTTTCTGAAAATTCGGGATCCAGAATATTTCATCGACATACAGATCGCCGTTATGGCTCTGCGCGGTGTTGGAATTGGTACCGAGAAAAATCAGTTTTGCGCCGTTGTTACCGATGACAATCGGGTCGCCAGTCAGGTCAACGTCGACCAGTCGCGCAAACTGGATGATGTATTCGCGGAACACGTAAGCCTGCGTTTTACTGGCTGATAAAAATATCTGGTTATGGCCGGTTTTGAGTGCGCGCAGCAGTGCCTCGCGGGAGAAATAGAATGTCGCGCCAATCTGGCGGGATTTGAGAATGTCACGAATACGGTGCTCCAGTCCTGCGCGGTACCACTGCAACTGGTACTCGAAAGACTGGTCGAAAAATAATTCCTCTAGTTTATCGATAGCCTCGTCGCTGAAAAAATTCTTTTTCGGCTTTTTGCGCTCCCCTTTGTTGCGGTTGGCGACGTTGGGGTTAAGGTCGGCTTCGTTGCCGGTCTGGCTGTAGCGGTTGACTCGCGCCAACCGTTCAATCTGCCGTCCGAGCAGGTCAATCTCTTTGAAATCACCCCCTGTCTTTTGCGGCTTGGCGATGAGCTGAATCAGCCTAGCCTCAAGGCTGCTTTCAACGCGGGAAATCGGCGCGATGCCGTCCCAGCCGTCGCGCTGCTTCCAGCTCTGCACGGTCGGGCGCTTGACCTGCAGCATTTCGGCAATCTGTGGCACGGAAAAACCCTGCCAGTAAAGCAGCGATGCCTGCCGTCGCGGGTCATGCAACAAGGTTGTATCGGTGGAAATGGTCATTGATGCCTCGCCGTAGTGGATTCAGGGCAAGGCTACTTAATGGCCGTCAGTGATTCGCTAAGGTGCTGTTGTGTGGGCGGTTGTCCAGTCGTCATTGGTGGTCTGGCGTGTCCTGAGTCTGGAAACTGGCGGTGACCAGTAACCTCAACCTCAGGACTCCTGACAATGGCAAAAAAAGTCTCAAAATTCTTTCGCATCGGCGTCGAGGGTGACACCTGCGACGGCCGCATTATCAGCGGCAACGATATTCAGGAAATGGCCGAATCGTTTGACCCTCGCGTCTACGGTTGCCGCATTAACCTTGAGCATATTCGCGGTCTCTTTCCTGATGGCGACTTCAAACGCTTAGGCGATGTGGTTGAACTGAAAGCTGAAATAATTGACGACGATTCTGCGCTTAACGGCAAATGGGCGTTGTTCGCCAGAATCACCCCAACCGACGACCTGATTGCGATGAATAAAAAATTGCAGAAGGTCTACACCTCAATGGAAATTCAGCCGAATTTTGCCAATACCGGCAAATGCTACCTCGTCGGCCTTGCTGTCACCGATGACCCGGCGAGCCTCGGCACTGAATACCTCGAATTCTGCCGCAACGCGAAGCACAACCCTCTGCAGCGCTTTAAGGCCAACCCTGAAAACGTCTTTTCCGCTGCCACGCTGGCCGAACTGGAATTTGAAGACGTTTCCGATACGGTGCTAAACAGCCTGGCAGATAAGGTGAAAGCCATTTTCAGCCGTAAGCAGGTCAGCGACGATGCGCGCCTGAATGATGTGCATGAAGCGGTGACCACCGTCAGCGAGCATGTGCAGACCAACCTCACTGCGCAGGATAAGCGTCTTTCCGCTATGGAAGCCGCGCTTACCACCTTTAAACAGGAACTGACCGGCAAGATTGAAGAAACCAGCCAGGCATTTTCCGCCCTGAAAGCCACCCTCGACAAAACCGAAAGTTTCAGCCAGCCGCGACGCACGAAAGCCAGCGGCGGTGGTGGCGATGAGCTGCTGACCGACTGCTGATAAACCGCAGACCAGAAACCGGGCGGTAACTCCGCCCGATGCAGTGACTAACCGATAAATTCAAACAGGAAATACTATGCGCCCGGAAACCCGTTTTAAGTTCAATGCCTATCTGACCCGCGTCGCTGAGCTGAACGGCATCAGCACTGATGACGTCAGTAAAAAATTCACCGTCGAGCCGTCCGTCACGCAAACGCTGATGAACAAAGTGCAGGAGTCATCCGCGTTTCTGCAGACGATTAACATTCTGCCGGTCGCAGAAATGAAGGGTGAGAAAATCGGCGTCGGTGTGACCGGTACTATCGCCAGCACGACCGACACCTCGGGCGATGATGAGCGTAAGACCGCAGACTTCACCGCGCTTGAGTCCAACAAGTACGAGTGCGACCAGATTAACTTTGACTTCCATCTGAAATATAAAACCCTCGACCTGTGGGCGCGTTTTCAGGACTTTCAGCGCCGCATCCGTGACGCCATTGTTAAGCGTCAGGCGCTCGATTTCATCATGGCCGGTTTTAACGGTACCACCCGTGCTGCCACCTCTGACCGCACCAAAAATCCGATGCTGCAGGATGTAGCCGTCGGCTGGCTGCAGAAATACCGCAACGAAGCCCCGACGCGTGTGATGAGCAATATCACCGATGCTGACGGTAAGGTCGTTTCGGCAGTGATTCGCGTCGGTAAAAACGGCGACTATGAGAACCTCGACGCGCTGGTGATGGATGCTACCAACAACCTGATTGACGAGGTTTATCAGGATGACCCGAAACTCGTTGCCATCGTTGGCCGTAAGCTGCTGGCCGACAAATATTTCCCGCTGGTGAACAAGCCGCAAGAAAACAGCGAAGCGCTCGCGGCAGATATCATCATCAGCCAGAAGCGAATCGGCAACCTGCCTGCTGTGCGTGTACCGTACTTCCCGGCGAATGCCGTGTTAGTGACAACGCTGGAAAACCTCTCTATCTATTTCATGGATGAGAGCCACCGCCGCAGCATTGATGAAAACCCGAAAAAAGACCGCGTGGAAAACTACGAGTCAATGAATATCGACTATGTGGTCGAGGCGTATGCCGCCGGGTGTCTGCTGGAAAACATCACCCTGGGCGATTTCACCGCACCTGCAGCACCGGAAAGCGGAGAGTAAGCCCATGACGAGCCCCGCACAGCGTCACATGATGCGGGTCTCGGCCTCTCAAGCCGCGCAGCGGGAACAAGCCCCGCTGCGCCATGCAACCGCCTACGAGCAGATGCTGGTAAAGCTGGCCGATGACCGCCGCACGTTGAAAACCATCCGTTCAAACGAACTGAAAGCCGCGAAAAAGCGTGAGCTGCTGCCGTTCTATGCGCCGTGGGTCGCCGGTGTGCTGGCTGATGGCCGTGGTGCGCAGGATGACATTCTGATGACAGTCATGCTGTGGCGTCTCGATGCCGGTGATATCGCTGGCGCGCTGGAAATTGCGCCATACGCGCTGAAGTACGGCCTCACCTCTGACTATCGCCGCACGACACCTTACATGCTGGTTGAGGAGGTGGCGCTTGCCGCGCTGCGCCTGCGCGATGCCGGTGAGCCTGTCGACCTCGCATTACTGCTGACCACCCTTAGCCTGACCGACGGCGCTGACGTTCCCGATATGGTGCGCGCTCGACTGCATAAGGTGACCGGTCTAACCCTGCGCGATGCCGGTCAGAGCGCCGAAGCACTGGCACAGTTTCAGCGCGCGATGCAGCTCGACCGCAATGCCGGTGTGCGCAAAGAGATTGAGCGGCTGGAGCGCGCATTGAAGCCAAAGCCAGAGGCAGCATCCCGTAAAACGACTAAACCGCGCACGCGCAAACCTGCCAACAAACCGGCGGCAAAGCGCGGGCGTCCACCAAAGGCGGTAAAAACCGCCGGTTAACTGAACGCTCCCCGAGCCGGGCGGCACGCCGGTCAAAGTGGGTTTTGACCCTGACGGCGACCGGCGTCCACCGCCCAACCTAATGAGGTTGTCATGACGACAGTAATACTGAATCAGCCCGACGAACCGCAGGACGTACCGGGCGTGGTGATTCCCGCACCGGAGACGGGCGACGTAGTGATTAAAAACACGTTCTTTTTCCCTGATGTGGATCCGAAGCGGGTGCGCGAACTGATGCGCCTTGAGCAGACGGTTTCCGATGCGCGCCTGCGCAACGCCATCAAGACCGGCATGGCGGAAACCAATGCGGAGCTTTACGACTACCGGCTGCGCCAGATTGCCGCAGGGTTTAAGACACTGGCCGACGTGCCTGACGCCGAGGAAATCGACGGCGAGAATGTGCGCGTTTTCCACTACCTCAGCGCCGTGACGGCGATGGCGACCGCCACCCTGTATGAGCGTTATCGCGGGGTTGAGGCCACGGGCAAGGGTGACAAAAAAGCCGACAGCGTCGAAACCACCATTGATGACCTGTGGCGGGATATGCGCTGGTCGGTCTCGCGTCTGCAGGACAAGCCGCGCTGCATCGTGGGTCAGCTCTGATGAAAGTCTACGCGATGCAGGGCGACACCATCGACGCGCTTTGCGCCCGGTATTACGGGCGCACTGAGGGCGTGGTCGAGACGGTGCTGCAGGCTAATCCCGGTCTGTCTGAGCTGGGCGTCATTCTGCCGCATGGCACGGCGATTGACCTGCCCGACGTGGCATCGTCACCCGTAACAGAAACTATCAACCTTTGGGAGTAAACCATGACAGAAGGGGAAAAAGGCGTCCTGTCACTGTTTGTGATTGGCGTGATGATTGTTGTCGGAAAAGTGCTGGCGGGTGGTGAGCCCATTACCCCGCGCCTGTTTATCGGCCGCATGCTGCTCGGCGGTTTTGTTTCAATGGTCGCCGGTGTTGTTCTGGTGCAGTTTCCAGATATGTCACTGCCTGCCGTTTGTGGGATTGGATCCATGCTCGGCATTGCAGGTTATCAGGTGGTGGAAATCGCCATTCAGCGCCGCTTTAAGTCACAACAGGGGGATAGCGATGCCGGTCATTAATACTCACCAGAATATCGCCGCATTTCTGGACATGCTGGCCTATTCCGAAGGGACGGCGATGCATCCGCTGACGAAAAATCGTGGTTACGACGTCATTGTCACTGGCCTTGATGGCAAGCCGGAAATTTTCACCGACTACACCGACCACCCTTTCGCACATGGCAGACCAGCGAAAGTGTTTAATCGACGCGGCGAAAAATCCACGGCATCAGGGCGTTACCAGCAGCTTTATCTCTACTGGCCGCACTATCAGAAACAACTCGCATTGCCTGATTTCAGCCCGTTGTCGCAGGACAAACTTGCGATTCAGTTAATCCGCGAACGCGGTGCCATTGAGGATATTAAGGCGGGGCGTATTGAGCGGGCAATTTCACGGTGCCGCAATATCTGGGCGTCGTTACCGGGTGCCGGTTACGGCCAACGTGAGCACAGCCTCGACAAACTGGTCACCGTATGGCGCACCGCTGGCGGGGTAATGGAATGAAAATCCTGATTACACTTCTGGTGCTGACTGTGCTCGGGATGTTGTGGTTGCGCCATGAGAACGGCAATTTATCCCGCTCCTTTGAGACAGCAAACCGCGTCGCGAGCGAACAAAAGACGACGATTGGCATGCTGAAAAATCAGCTCAGTGTTACCGGTCAGCTTGCCAGACGTAATGAATCTGCGCAGGTGGCACTGCGTGAACAGCTCGCAAAGGCCAGCGAGGAAGCCAGCCGCCGCGAGCAATCAATAACGAGGTTACTTAATGAAAATGAAGCCTTTCGCCGCTGGTATAACGCTGCTTTACCTGATGTTGTGCGTCGGTTGCACATCCGCACCGCCTGCGCCAGCGCCGGTGATTGTGGTCAACGGATGCCCGAGAGTGAGCCTTTGCCAGATGCCGGGAAGTGACCCGAAAACCAATGGTGACCTGAGCGCAGATATCCGCCGCCTTGAGGGCGCGCTGATCGCCTGCGCGCTACAAGTCAAAACCGTCAAACACTGTCAGGATGAACTCGATGCAGAAGCACAAAAGCCTGCGCAAAGCGCTGATTAACGCCGTGCCGCAGCTCCGAAACAACCCCGATATGCTGCGCCTTTTTGCCGACAACGGCCATACCGATTCCAGACTGGCGAGCTCGCTGTCGTTTGAAAAGGTGTACGTGCTTAACGTGGTGGTGACCGACTTCACCGGTGACCTTGATTTGATATTCGTGCCGGTGCAGGCGTGGCTGCGTGAACATCAGCCGGACATTATGACCACCGACGACGGGCGGGAAAAAGGATTCACCTGGATTATTGATATCAATAACGACGATTCGCTCGATATCAGTATCAGCCTGAGGCTCACCGAGCGCACGCTCGTCAAAGAGGTCGACGGCGCGCTGCATGTCAGCTATGCCCCTGAGCCGACGCTGCCTGAGCCGGTGACGCGCCCGGTCGAGCTGTACGTTAACGGCGAACTGGTGAGTAAGTGGGATGAGTGAGTTAACCGCACTGCAGGAACGCCTTGCCGGTCTGATTGCCAGCCTGTCACCGGCGGCGCGTCGGCAAATGGCGGCTGAGATTGCGAAAAAGCTGCGTACCAGTCAGCAACAGCGTATCAAGCGCCAGCAGGCACCAGACGGCACCCTGTATGCGGCACGAAAGCGCCAGCCGGTGAGGAGCAAGAAAGGTCGGATTAAACGTGAAATGTTCGCCAAACTGCGCACCAGTCGCTTTATGAAAGCCAAAGGCAGCGACAGTGCGGCGGTGGTGGAGTTTACCGGCAAGGTGCAGCGCATGGCGCGGGTGCATCAGTACGGGCTCAAAGACAGACCAAACCGCAACAGCCGGGATGTGCAGTACGAGGCGCGCCCGTTACTCGGTTTCACCCGCGACGATGAGCAGATGATTGAAGACGTCATTATCAGGCATCTCGGCAAATAAATATTGTGTGAACCACCACCGGAGCCGCGCGAATTGGCGCGACTCCAGACCAGAGGCATCCTTGCACTATGAATACGTTATCCACGATACAGGAGCTCGCGCGCGCGATTCGCAACCTCATCCGCTCAGGTGTGGTGACTGAGGTTGATACCGTGCAGGGGCTGTGCCGCGTACAAAGCGGCGGGATCCAGACTACATGGCTGAACTGGCTGACCACCCGCGCCGGTCGTTCGCGGACGTGGTGGGCTCCCTCGGTCGGTGAGCAGGTTCTGCTGCTGGCAATCGGTGGCGAGCTTGATACCGCTTTCGTGCTGCCTGGAATTTTCTCCGACGATAACCCCGCCCCCTCTGCCTCGGCGGATGCGTGGCATGTGGTTTTCCCTGATGGTGCGGTCATTGAGTACGAGCCCGAGACCAGTGCGCTGACGGTCAGCGGCATCAAAACGGCCGACGTGACGGCATCGGGATCCATCACCGCAACCGTGCCGCTGGTACTGGTGAAAGCCTCAACCAGTATCACCCTCGACACCCCCGAGGTGATTTGCACCAACAAGCTGACGACAGCGACGCTTGAGGTGCAAAAGGGCGGAACGATGAAAGGCAACATCGAGCATACAGGCGGGTCACTGTCATCTAATGGCAAGGTGCTCCACACCCATAAACACCCCGGCGACAGCGGCGGGACAACGGGTGCGCCGATATGACAGCGCGTTATCAGGGTATGAACCGAAATACTGGCCTCGGCATCAGCGATACCGAGCATATCAGCCAGAGCATGCGCGACATTCTGCTGACGCCGGTCGGCTCGCGGGTGATGCGTCGTGAATATGGCTCGCTTCTGTCGGCGCTAATTGATATGCCGCAAAACCCGGCGCTCAGGCTGCAAATTATGGTGGCGTGCTATTCGGCTATCCAGAAGTGGGAGCCGCGCATCAGGCTTACCGCCATCAGCTTTGAGACCGGCGACGCTGGCGAAATATATGTCGATATTACCGGGATGCGCACCGATACCGGTGCGTCAGTTTCAACCACTGTTTCACTGAGTTAAATAACTATGGCAACCGTTGACCTGAGTCAGTTACCCGTTCCCGATGTGGTTGAGGAACTGGACTATGAAACCATCCTTGCGGAACGCAAAGCGACGCTGATATCGCTCTATCCAGAAGACCAGCAGGAGGCCATTGCCCGGACGCTCACACTTGAGTCAGAGCCGGTTGTTAAGCTGCTGCAGGAAAACGCCTACCGTGAAGTTATCTGGCGTCAGCGGGTGAACGAAGCCGCGCAGGCGGTGACGCTGGCCTACTCCGCCGGTAACGACCTCGACGTCGTAGCCGGGAACAATAATACCGAACGCCTGACCATCACCCCGGCGGATGATACCACCATCCCGCCGACACCTGCCGTTATGGAATCTGATACCGACCTGCGACTGCGCACGCAACAGGCGTTTGAGGGATTGAGCGTGGCGGGTCCGGTCGGCGCATATGAGTATCACGGCCGCAGCGCCGACGGGCGGGTCGCTGACGTTTCGGTCGCCAGCCCGTCGCCAGCCTGCGTGACGATTACCGTGCTATCGCGTGAGGGTGACGGCACTGCCAGCCCTGAGCTACTGGCGATTGTTGATAAAGCGCTGAACGCCGAAGATGTGCGCCCGGTGGCTGACCGGGTGACCGTCCAGTCAGCCGAGATTGTGCCGTACCAGATTGACGCGACGATCTACGTTTACCCCGGCCCCGAATCTGAACCCATCAGGCAGGCGTCAGAGAAGAAGCTGCAGAGCTACATCAGCGCGCAGCACCGCCTCGGGCGTGATATCCGTCTGTCAGCCATTTATGCGGCGCTGCATGTTGAGGGGGTGCAGCGTGTCGAGCTGACATCACCGCAGGCCGACATAGTGCTGAGTAAGTCGCAGGCGTCGAACTGTACCGAGTACCAGATAACTATCGGGGGCTCGGATGAATGACCGGCTATTACCCGTTGGCTCGTCGCCGCTGGAAGTCGCCGCCGCCGCTGCGTTCTCTGAGATTCAGCGCGTGCCGGTACCGCTGCGCACCCTGTGGAACTGGCACACCTGCCCGGTAAAGCTGCTGCCGTATCTGGCGTGGGCGCTGTCGGTCGACAGGTGGGATGAGAAATGGCCGGAGGCGACAAAGCGCAGCGTCTGCGCGTCCTCGTTTTTCGTCCATCAGCACAAAGGCACCATCAGCGCATTGCGTCGGGTCGTCGAGCCGCTCGGCTTTCTGATTGAGGTGCGCGAGTGGTGGCAACTCGACGAGGAGCCAGGCACATTCCGCCTCGTTGTTGGCGTCCTCGACAACGGCATCACTGACGAAATGTATCAGGAGCTTGAGCGCCTGATTGAAGACGCCAAACCGGCAAGTCGCCACCTGACCGGGCTGGCTATCAGTCTGAGCTCGACCGGCGAACTGTATGTCGGCGCGGGATGCTATCACGGCGACGCGCTGACTGTTTACCCCTACACCCCCGAGGAGATTGTCGTCGGCGGTGAATATTACCCGGCCTCGGCCATCCATTTGATTGATAACCTGAGAGTGAACGCATGACCGCAAAATATTTTGCCATTCTGACCAATCAGGGCGCGGCGCGGCTGGCGAACGCGGCGGCACTCGGTACCAAACTCAACCTGACGCAGATGGCCGTCGGTGATGCGAATGGTACGTTGCCGACCCCTGACCCGGCGCAGACGAAGCTCATTAACCAGAAACGCATCGCGCCGCTGAACCTGCTGACCGTTGACCCGGCCAATACCAGTCAGATTATCGCGGAACAGATTATTCCCGAGAATGAAGGTGGTTTCTGGATCCGCGAGATTGGTCTCTACGACGACGCAGGTGTGCTCATTGCTGTGGCGAACTGCCCGGAAACCTACAAGCCACAACTACAGGAGGGTAGCGGCCGCACGCAGACCATTCGCATGATTCTGATTGTGTCGAGCACGTCGGCTATCACCCTGAAAATTGACCCGTCAGTCGTACTTGCTACGCGCCAGTATGTTGACGATAAGGTTATCGAGGTGAAGAGTTACGCTGACGGACTCATGCGCGCCCACGAACAGTCGCGCAACCATCCAGATGCAACCACTACCGCTAAAGGTTTTACGCAGCTTAACAGCAGTGTGACGGATGACCGCGAGACACAATCGGCAACCCCGAAAGCCGTAAAAATTGCGATGGATAACGCGAATGCACGGCTGGCTAAAGAACGCAATCTCTCCGATTTACCTAATCCAGCACTGGCGCGCCAGAATCTGCAACTTGGTGACAGCTCGACGAAAAACACCGGTACAACTGCCAATACTGTTGCGGCGGGTGATGATACACGTATCACCGGCGCGATGCAGAAAAGCCAAAACGGCGAGGATATTCAAGATGTGGCGAAGTTTCTCCAGAATCTTGGACTGAAGGACGCCGCAAAGCGCCAGGTTGGTACAGCTGACCTTGATTACATCCCCGATATGAGCAGTTTTCAATCTGAAATATACTGGCAGAAATTACCTGGAAAGTTGATTCAATGGGTTGCAATTCCGCCTCATGATGGCGATCAGGTTATTACCTTGCCTATTCCTTTCCCCGGTAGAATTTTAGGCTTTGCAGTTGGTGCCGGATATGAACCAACCAGTGGGAGAATTACCACGTTTGCAATAAATGTTGGAGCAGGACCAACATCAACTATTATTTCTCGTGCCAGTGACTTCATTTCTGGTGGTTCATGTATTTTGATTGGGTATTAATAAAATGAACAGATATATCTATGATGCAAAAACAAACGCTTTTTATCCCCTGATTCTGAAAGAAGACTATGAGCGATCAGGCACATGGCCTGAAAATGGCGTAGAAGTTGGCGAAGATGTTTTCCTTGAGTATGTGAGAGTTAACCCAGGAAAAATCAGGGTGCCAGGAGATGGAGGACTGCCAACGTGGGTTGATGCCCCGGAACCAACTAAGGAGCAGTTAATTGCATCCGCCGAGCGTGAAAAACAACGGCGAATTGATGCCGCAAATGAATACATGCAAAGCAAGCAATGGCCTGGCAAAGCCGCCATTGGGCGTTTGAATGGTGATGATCTTGCTCAATACAATTTGCGGCTAGATTATCTTGAAGCACTGGAAGCAGTAGACACATCTACAGCTCCAGATATCACCTGGCCCGTCAAACCAGAATAGGAACCTTTGAAAGAATGGCGGGCTGATGCCCGTCTTTTATTAATTTGTTTATGTGCCATCTGCTAACCAACGCCGACAAATAGCCCGCCGTTACTGCACAACAGAAAATACACTCGCCCACTAACCACGGAGTTAACCGGATGAGTGATTTTCACCACGGCGTGCAGGTGCTTGAGATTAACGACGGCACCCGCGTCATATCCACTGTTGCAACCGCAATCGTCGGCATGGTCTGCACGGCCAGCGATGCAGATGCCACGACATTTCCCCTCAACGAACCGGTACTGATTACCAATGTGCAAAGCGCCATTGCGAAAGCCGGTAAAAAAGGCACGCTGGCTGCATCCCTGCAGGCTATCGCCGACCAGTCAAAACCTGTCACAGTTGTCGTGCGTGTTGCCGAAGGTACCGGAGAAGACGCCGAAGCGCAGACCATTTCCAATATCATCGGCGGCACGGATGAGAACGGTAAATATACCGGCATCAAGGCGCTGTTGACTGCCGAAGCGGTCACCGGCGTTAAGCCGCGCATTCTCGGCGTGCCGGGTCTCGATACCAAAGAGGTCGCAGTCGCACTTGCTTCGGTCTGTATCAGCCTGCGCGCCTTTGGCTATATCAGCGCATGGGGTTGTAAAACCATTTCCGAGGCGATGACCTATCGCGAGAATTTCAGCCAGCGCGAGCTGATGGTCATCTGGCCTGATTTCCTTGCATGGGATACCACCACAAACGCCACCGCACCGGCATACGCAACTGCGCGCGCACTCGGCCTGCGTGCCTATATCGACCAGACCGTCGGCTGGCACAAAACCCTGTCTAACGTCGGCGTGCAGGGTGTTACCGGCATCAGTGCGTCAGTGTTTTGGGATTTGCAGGCATCCGGCACCGATGCTGATCTGCTCAACGAGGCCGGGGTCACGACACTGGTGCGTAAGGATGGCTTCCGCTTTTGGGGTAACCGCACCTGCTCTGATGACCCGCTTTTCCTGTTTGAGAACTACACCCGCACCGCGCAGGTGCTGGCCGACACGATGGCCGAGGCGCACATGTGGGCGGTCGATAAGCCCATCACCGCATCGCTTATCCGTGACATTGTCGACGGCATTAACGCCAAATTCCGCGAGCTGAAATCAAACGGCTACATCGTGGACGGTGAATGCTGGTTCGACGAGGAATCGAACGATAAGGAAACCCTCAAGGCCGGGAAACTGTATATCGACTACGACTATACACCGGTTCCCCCACTGGAAAGCCTAACCCTGCGCCAGCGTATCACCGATAAATATCTGGTGAATCTGGCCGAATCGGTCAACAGCTAAGGAGCCTGAAACAACATGGCACTACCCCGCAAACTTAAATATCTGAACATGTTCAATGACGGCCTTAGCTACATGGGCGTTGTTGAATCCGTGACGCTGCCGAAGCTGACCCGCAAGCTCGAAAACTATCGCGGCGGCGGCATGAATGGCGCGGCCGCGATTGACCTTGGTCTCGACGATGATGCGCTCACCGTCGAATGGTCTGTCGGTGGCCTGCCTGATGTGGCGCTGTGGGCGCAGTACGCCGCGCCGGGTGCTGACGCTGTGCCGTTGCGTTTTGCTGGCTCTTACCAACGTGACGACACTGGCGAAATCGTGGCGGTCGAGGTGGTCATGCGTGGCCGTCATAAAGAAATCGACGGCGGCGAGAATAAGCAGGGTGAAAACACCTCGACCAAACTGTCGACCGTATGCACCTATTACCGCCTCACGATTGATGGTAGCGACGTCATCGAAATCGATACCGTCAACATGGTTGAGAAGGTGAACGGCGTCGACCGTCTGGAACAGCACCGCCGCGCAATCGGGCTGTAATTTCCTGACCGGTCAGCACTGCTGGCCGGTTATTAACCCTCTTTCAGAGCAGAGAAAAACATCATGGCAAAAGCACCACGCAAAACCCCTGAATTTGTTGATACGGCTGGTAATGAAATCGACACCGTAAACCCGAACGTTGTGACCCTCGACAAGCCGATTAAGCGCGCCGGTCAGACGATTGATAAAGTTACCCTGATTGAGCCGAATGCCGGTACCCTGCGCGGTGTCAGTCTGGCTGCGGTGGCGCAGTCCGAAGTCGATGCGCTGATTAAAGTACTGCCCCGCATGACCTATCCCGCGCTCACGGCGCAGGAGCTTACCGCAATGAACCTGCCCGATATGCTGTCGCTGGCCGCTAAGGTGATTGGTTTTTTGTCACCGGCTTCGGCGGAATAGATTTCCCGCCTGACCTGTCGACCGATGACCTGATGGCGGATATTGCAGTGATATTTCACTGGTCGCCATCAGAGCTCTATTCCTTGAGCCTGACCGAGCTCATCACATGGCGCGAAAAGGCGCTGCAGCGTAGCGGAAACCACAATGAGTAATAACCTGAGGCTTGAGGTATTGCTGAAAGCGGTCGACCAGGCGACCAGACCGCTTAAATCCATCCAGACCGCGAGTAAATCCTTGTCGGGTGATATTCGCAACACACAAAAAGGGCTGCGTGACCTGAATGGTCAGGCGTCAAAAATCGACGGCTTTCGTAAGGCAAGCGCGCAACTGGCCGTGACCAGTCAGTCGCTTGAGAAAGCGAAACGCGAGGCCGGTGAGCTGGCCGTGCAGTTTAAAAACACCACCAGTCCGACCCGCGCGCAGGCGCAGGCACTCGAAGCGGCAAAGCGAGCCGCCTCTGAGCTGCAGACGAAATACAACAGCCTGAGAACGTCGGTACAGCGTCAGCGCTCCGAGCTGATGCAGGCCGGTATTAATACCCGCACCCTGTCTGCCGATGAGCGTCGGCTCAAAACATCCATCAGCGAAACGACGGCGCAGCTTAATCGACAGCGCGAGGCACTGGCGCGCGTCAGTGCACAGCAGGCGAAATTAAGCCGGGTGAAAGAGCGATATAAATCAGGTAAAGAGCTTGCCGGTAACATGGCTGCAGCCGGTGCTGCCGGGGTCGGTATCGCGACAGCGGGAACGATGGCCGGGGTTAAATTACTGATACCCGGTTATGAATTTGCGCAGAAGAATTCCGAGCTGCAGGCCGTGCTTGGGGTCGATAAGCAGTCTCCAGAAATGCAGGCTCTACGCAAACAGGCGCGTCAGCTCGGCGATAACTCAGCGGCCTCAGCAGATGATGCCGCCGCCGCGCAGATTATCGTAGCCAAATCTGGCGCAGATAAAGACGGCATAGTGGCGCAAACACCGGCCATTCTGAATATGTCGCTGGCAAATAAAAAAACTATGGAGGAAAACGCCGCTTTGCTTATTGGCACCAAATCGGCATTCGGGCTCGCAGATGACAAGGCATCGCATATAGCAGATGTCATATCGATGGCGATAAATAAAACACAGGCATCATTTGAGGGATTAAACGACTCACTTACATATGTTGGTCCTGTTGCCAAAGATGCCGGTGTCAGCCTAGAAGAAACCGCCGCGATGCTGGGTGCGTTACACGATGCAAAAATCATAGGTTCGATGGCAGGAACCGGTAGCCGAGCTGTTTTAAGTCGACTGCAGGCTCCAACTGGCAAAGCCTATGATGCCATTAAAGAGCTTGGCGTTAAGACGATGGATAAAAAAGGCAATACACGGCCAATCTTTACCATCCTGAAAGAAATACAAGCCAGCTTTAAGCGCAACAACCTCGGTACAGGTCAAAAAGCCGAGTATATGAAAACGATATTCGGCGAGGAAGCCAGTTCCGCTGCAAGTGTGTTAATGGCCGCAGCGGCCAGTGGAAAACTGGATGAACTGACCAAGATAATTAAGGATTCTGACGGTAAAACCGAGGAATTGGTTAAGGTCATGCAGGATAACTTAGGTGGCGACTTCAAAGAGTTTCAATCCGCTTTTGAGGCCGTCGGTACCGACCTCTACGACCAGCAAGATAGCTCATTGCGTCAGCTAACTCAGACAGCAACACGGTATGTGCTAAAGCTTGATGACTGGATCAAAGACAACAAGGAGTTAGCGGAAACTATCAGCATCATCGCCGGTGGTGCGCTGGCGCTGATTGGTATCATCGGCGGCATTGGTCTCGTTGCGTGGCCGGTTGTCATGGGGATTAATGCCATTATCGCCGCGGCTGGCGTGCTGGGTACGGTCTTTACTGTCGTCGGTAGTGCCATTGCGACAGCGCTCGGTGCGATTACCTGGCCGATAGTGGCCGTCGGTGCGGCGATTGTGGCGGGGGCGCTACTCATCCGTAAATATTGGGAGCCCATCAGCGCATTTTTCTCGGGAGTGATTGAGGGCATCATGAGTGCCTTTGCCCCAGTCGGGGAAATGTTCGCTCCACTGGCTCCCATTTTTGATGGTCTCGGCGAGAAACTGCGCGGCGTCTGGCAGTGGTTTAAAGACCTGATAGCACCGGTTAAGGCCACGCAGGAAACGCTTGATAGCTGCAAAAATGTCGGCGTCATATTTGGTCAGACACTGGCCTCTGCCTTGATGGCTCCGCTCAATGTTTTTAACAAGCTGCGCAGCGGTGTCGACTGGCTTCTCGAAAAGCTCGGCATCATCAACAAAGAGTCGGACAGCCTCGACCAGACCGCCGCCAAAACCAATGCCGCCACACAGGGTAATTCCTACATCCCGGCAACCAGCACATATGGCGGCTATCAGGCTTATCAGCCAGTTACCGCACCGGCGGGGCGCTCTTACATTGACCAGAGCAAAAGCGAATACAACATCAATCTGCCGGGAGGTGTTGCGCCGGGGAATCAGCTTGACAGACAACTACGCGACACGCTCGAACAGATTGAGCGCGATAAACGCGCCCGCCAGCGTGCCAACATGACCCACGACTATTGAGGGGGATTAAACGATGATGCTTGCTCTCGGAATGTTTGTGTTTGAACTTCGCACCCTGCCTTACCAGTCGATGCAGCATTCGAAAGATTATCGCTGGGTGTCCAATGACCGGGTGGGTAAACCACCTGCCTATCAGTTTCTTGGCGAGGGGGAAACCTCGATACAGCTTGCTGGTACGCTATACCCCGCTATCACTGGCGGTTGGATCTCACTAAAGGCTGTAGAGGTGATGGCCAATGAAGGCAGAGCGTGGCCGTTGATAGAGGGAACCGGAAATATCCTCGGGATGTATATCGTCGATAAAGTATCGACTACACGCACCGAGTTTTTCAGTGATGGTGCGGCCAGAAAGATTGATTTCACCCTTTCGCTAAAACGGGTTGATGAATCGCTGACAAAGATGTTTGGTGACCTGAATAAACAGGCCAGTGAGCTTCTCGGCTCTGCCGGTAATTTGACAGATAAACTGCAGGGTATGCCCGGAGGTTTCACTGCATGATAACGGGGATGGCAATTGACGCCGGTGCCAGCCTTGCACCGGCTTTTATGCTGACGCTGAACAGTCAGGACATTACGAGCAACTTCAGCGACCGGCTGATTTCTCTCACCATGACGGACAATAGGGGCTTTGAAGCTGACCAGCTCGACATTGAGCTCGATGACACCGATGGGAAAGTCGAGTTACCCCTGCGCGGGGCAGTGCTGACGTTGTGGCTTGGCTGGCAGGGTTCGGCGCTGCTGAATAAGGGGGATTTTACGGTCGATGAGATTGAGCACCGGGGGGCTCCAGATACCCTGACCATCCGGGCGCGCAGCGCGGACTTTCGCGGCACGCTAAATTCCAGGCGTGAAGAGTCATGGCACGACACCACCATCGGCGAACTGGTCAGTACCATCGCAAAGCGCAACAAACTGACGGCCAGCATTGCGGAATCGCTGAAAAAAATCCCGGTACCGCATATCGACCAGTCGCAGGAATCCGACGCGGTATTTTTGAGTCGACTGGCTGACCGCAACGGGGCAACGGCATCAGTGAAGGCAGGGAAACTGTTGTTTCTGAAAGCCGGTAGTGCGATGACGGCCAGCGGCAAACCCGTCCCGCAAATGACGCTGACCCGCAGTGATGGTGACCGTCATCAGTTTGCCATTGCCGACCGTGGGGCTTATACCGGCGTCACTGCTAAATGGTTGCACACCAAAGACCCGAAGCCACAAAAGCAGAAAGTAACGCTGAAACGCAAGCCAAAAGAGAAGCACCTGCGCGCACTGGAACACCCAAAAGCAAAGCCGGTCAGCAAAAAGACAAAGGTCAAAAAAGAACAGGAAGCACGTGAGGGTGAGTACATGGCCGGTGAAGCCGATAACGTGCTGGCGCTGACGACGGTCTATGCCTCAAAGGCACAGGCGATGCGCGCCGCTCAGGCTAAGTGGGATAAACTGCAGCGAGGCGTTGCGGAGTTTTCAATCACACTGGCGCTAGGGCGAGCGGATTTATTTCCTGAGACGCCTGTACGCGTGTCAGGCTTTAAGCGCGTCATAGACGAGCAGGCATGGTTAATCAGCAAGGTGACCCACAACCTCAATAATAACGGCTTCACGACGGGCTTAGAGCTTGAGGTTAAACTCTCCGATGTGGAGTACAGCTCAGAAGAAAATGAGGAATGAAAAAGCAAATCAAAACTTGCAAATGCAATTTTGAAGTTTATTATTCCCTCAGATACGCCAGCAGGGGAAATAATTATGATGCACTGCCCGTTATGCCAAAACGCTGCACATGCTCGCACTAGCCGGTACCTTAGCACCGAAACAAAAGAACGTTATCACCAGTGCCAGAACATAAATTGCGGATGTACATTTATCACTTTTGAGACGCTATCAAGATTCATTGTGAAACCGGGTACTGTTGATCCTGCTCCGCCACACCCCATCAGAAACCAACAACAGCAACTTTGGCTTTGAACCTGCTTCGGCAGGTTTTTTTATATCTGTCGCCATCGCTCCAATCTCTGCCGCCAATTTGCCGCCACCACCAATAAAAAAGGGGTTAGCAATTCGCTAACCCCTTGTTTCATAACACGCTTTGGATGTAGCGCAAATACGTTATCAGTTAAGACGCTCTTTGATACGAGCAGCCTTACCAGTACGCTCACGCAGGTAGTACAGTTTAGCTTTACGAACAGCACCACGACGTTTGACAGAAATGCTGTCAACTACCGGAGAGTGAGTCTGGAAGACACGCTCAACGCCTTCGCCGTTGGAAATTTTACGAACAGTGAATGCAGAGTGCAGACCGCGGTTACGAATAGCGATAACCACGCCCTCGAATGCCTGCAGACGTTTTTTGGAACCTTCAACAACCCATACTTTCACTTCCACGGTATCACCCGGACGGAAGGAAGGTACGTCCTGCTTCATCTGCTCTTGTTCAAGTTGCTTAATAATGTTGCTCATAATTTAATCTCTTATCCTGGGTAAACTGATATCTCGGGGGCTTACGCCATCCCATCATGTTTATGTTGCTGTTGTGCGTGTTCCGTTTTGAACTCCGCCAGCAACCTTGCTTGCTCTTCAGTCAGAGCCAGGTTTTCCAGAAGTTCAGGTCTTCTAAGCCAGGTACGGCCCAGCGACTGTTTCAAACGCCAGCGACGTATCTCGGCATGGTTGCCCGACAGTAACACTGACGGAACTTCCATCCCTTCTAACACCTCAGGCCGCGTATAGTGCGGGCAATCCAGCAATCCTTCAGCAAAGGAATCTTCCGTTGCTGAGGCTTCATGTCCCAGTACTCCCGGAATAAACCGGGAAACAGAGTCAATCAGCGTCATTGCTGGTAACTCACCACCACTGAGAACGTAATCGCCGATTGACCATTCTTCGTCAATTTCGGTTTGGATCACGCGCTCATCTATACCCTCGTAGCGACCGCACACCAGAATCAATTTTTGATTCGTTGCCAGCTCGCTGACGCCCGCTTGATCAAGCTTGCGTCCCTGTGGTGACAGATAAATCACCTTTGCGCCTTCACCCGCCGCGGCTTTTGCTGCATGAATGGCGTCCCGCAAAGGTTGCACCATCATTAACATCCCCGGTCCGCCACCGTAAGGACGATCGTCCACGGTACGGTGCCGGTCATGCGTGAAGTCGCGAGGACTCCAGCTCTGGATGCTCAGCAGGCCATTTTTAACTGCCCGGCCAGTTACCCCGTAATCGGTAATTGCGCGGAACATTTCAGGAAACAGGCTAATTATGCCAATCCACATAGCGCCGTCTTTTACCGTTTATCCGGTGGTTTAAAAACCAGGATCCCAATCTACTTCGATTGAACGAGTAGTGAGATCGACTTTCTTGATAACCTGCCCATCGAGGAACGGTACGAGACGTTCCTTGATACCAAACGCATCTTTCAGGTTTGCCTTAATGACGAGAACGTCATTGGATCCGGTTTCCATCATGTCAATGACTTTACCGAGATCGTAGCCTTCAGTGGTTACTACCTGGCAGCCCATCAGGTCTTTCCAGTAGTAGTCGCCCTCTTCAAGCTGAGGCAGTTGCGATGAATCCACGACAATTTCACAATTCGTCAGCAGGTTCGCCGCATCACGATCGTCAACGCCTTTCAGCTTGATGATCATGTCCTGATTGTGGTGCTTCCAGCTTTCCAGCTGGACTTGCTGCCACTGACCCGCCTTCTGGATAAACCAGGGCTGATAGTCAAAAATGCTTTCGGCGTCTTCGGTGGAAGAAAACACTCTGAGCCACCCACGAATACCGTAAGACGAACCCATTTTTCCCAAAACGATGGGATCAACAGGTGCTTGCGCGGTGAGTTGTTTGCTCATCATGACCACCGTGACAGATTAAGCTGCTTTGTTTACTTCTTTGATCAGCGCAGCAACGCGATCAGAAATAGTTGCGCCCTGGCCAACCCAGTGAGCGATGCGATCCAGATCCAGGCGAGTGCCTTCTTCTTTTTCGCTAGCGATTGGGTTGAAGAAACCAACGCGCTCGATGAAGCGACCGTTGCGTGCATTACGGCTGTCAGCGACAACAACCTGGTAGAACGGACGCTTTTTAGCGCCGTGACGTGCTAAACGAATAGTTACCATAACATCCTCTTGTGTGAATAAAACAACCGGACCCCATCGAGGAACGGAGTCCGGTGTCATATTAAAAGCCCGAAAATTTTACTGATTTCTGGAGAAAATGCAATCAGCAGTTAATAACTCTGTCGCATAAGGTCATTTAGCGACCAGGAAATCCCGGTGGCATCATCCCTTTCATGCTTCTCATCATCTTCGCCATTCCGCCCTTCTTCATTTTCTTCATCATGCGCTGCATGTCGTCGAACTGCTTCAGAAGGCGGTTAACGTCCTGCACCTGCATACCGCAACCGGCAGCGATACGACGCTTACGCGAACCTTTGATGATTTCTGGCTTAGCGCGCTCTTTCATCGTCATCGAGTTGATGATGGCTTCCATACGCACCAGCACTTTATCGTCCATCTGCGACTTGACGTTATCCGGGATCTGCCCCATGCCCGGCAGCTTGCCCATTAGGCTGGCCATGCCGCCCATATTTTTCATCTGGCGCAGCTGCTCAAGGAAGTCGTTGAGATCGAAGCCGTCGCCTTTTTTCAGCTTGCTGGCTAATTTCTCTGCCTGCGCACGGTCAACTTTGCTTTCGATATCTTCGATCAGCGACAGAACATCGCCCATGCCGAGAATACGGGAAGCGATACGGTCCGGGTGGAACGGCTCCAGCGCCTCTGTTTTCTCGCCAACACCGAGGAACTTGATAGGCTTGCCAGTGATGTGACGGATAGAGAGCGCCGCACCGCCGCGGGCATCGCCGTCCACTTTGGTCAACACTACGCCGGTAAGCGGTAACGCTTCATTGAATGCTTTTGCCGTATTGGCCGCATCCTGACCGGTCATGGCGTCAACCACAAACAGGGTTTCAACCGGGTTAATCGACGCATGGACTTGTTTGATCTCGTCCATCATCGCTTCGTCAACGTGCAGACGACCAGCGGTATCCACCAGCAGCACGTCGTAGAATTTCAGTTTGGCTTCTTTCAGCGCCGCGTTAACGATATCTACCGGCTTCTGACCAACATCAGAAGGGAAGAAATCAACGCCCACCTGCTCTGCCAGCGTCTCAAGCTGTTTGATTGCCGCCGGGCGATAAACGTCGGCAGAAACCACCAGCACTTTCTTCTTGTGCTTCTCGCGCAGGAACTTACCGAGTTTGCCCACGCTGGTTGTTTTACCGGCACCTTGCAGGCCCGCCATCAGCACGACCGCAGGCGGTTGCGCAGCCAGATTCAGGGTCTGGTTCTCTTCGCCCATCGCCGCAACCAGTTCGTTACGGACGATTTTGACGAACTCCTGCCCCGGCGTCAGGCTTTTATTAACTTCATGACCAACCGCTTTCTCTTTTACGCGATTGATAAACTCACGCACTACCGGCAGAGCGACGTCCGCCTCCAGCAGCGCCATGCGCACTTCGCGCAGCGTATCTTTTACGTTGTCTTCAGTGAGGCGTCCACGGCCACTGATATTGCGCAGCGTGCGCGACAAACGATCGGTTAAATTATCAAACATTGTCTCTCGCCTGGGGTGGAAACGGTTGGCCGCAATCGCGACACATCATCAGTATTTTGCCGCAGTATAACATGAAGGCGTCTTTGTTGTTATGCAACGGTTGGAGCAGCGTTCACCTGACGCTATACTGCTTCTCTTTCTTATTGCTCAAACTGTCGACATTACTATGCCCGTTTTTGCTCTGCTCGCGCTTGTCGCCTACTCCGTCAGTCTTGCGCTGATTGTTCCCGGTCTGCTGCAAAAAAACGGCGGCTGGCGGCGCATGGCTATTATTTCTGCGGTCATTGCGCTGGTCTGCCACGCAATCGCTCTGGAAGCCCGCATCCTGCCCGACGGTGATAGCGGACAAAACCTCAGCCTGCTGAACGTTGGTTCATTGGTCAGTTTGATGATCTGTACGGTAATGACCATTGTGGCTTCTCGCAATCGTGGCTGGTTGCTGCTACCCATTGTCTATGCCTTTGCGCTTATCAACCTGGCGCTGGCGACCTTCATGCCCAATGAATACATCACCCATCTGGAAGCCACACCTGGGATGCTGGTGCACATTGGCTTATCGCTCTTTTCCTACGCCACGCTGATAATTGCCGCCCTGTACGCGTTGCAACTGGCATGGATTGATTACCAACTGAAGAACAAAAAATTGGCATTCAGTCAGGAAATGCCGCCATTGATGAGTATCGAGCGTAAAATGTTCCACATTACGCAGATTGGCGTGGTGCTGCTAACGCTTACTCTTTGCACTGGCCTGTTCTACATGCACAACTTATTTAGCATGGAAAATATCGACAAGGCTGTGCTCTCTATCGTGGCGTGGTTTGTCTATATTGTGCTGCTGTGGGGACATTATCATGAAGGATGGCGTGGACGCCGCGTCGTCTGGTTTAACGTCGCGGGTGCAGTCATTCTGACACTGGCCTACTTCGGCAGCCGAATTGTTCAGCAGTTAATCAGCTAAACCCAGAAAAGGAGTTTCCCCTGGAACACATTTCTACTACTACGTTGATCATTATTCTGATCATCATGGTGGTCATTTCAGCCTATTTTTCCGGGTCCGAAACCGGAATGATGACACTCAACCGCTATCGTCTGCGGCATATGGCAAAACAGGGCAATCGCTCGGCCAAACGCGTCGAAAAATTGCTGCGTAAGCCAGACCGCCTGATAAGCCTGGTGTTAATCGGCAATAACCTGGTCAATATTCTTGCCTCCGCGCTCGGCACTATTGTTGGGATGCGTTTGTACGGCGATGCGGGCGTGGCAATTGCGACTGGTGTGCTGACTTTTGTCGTACTGGTTTTTGCTGAGGTATTGCCGAAAACCATTGCCGCGCTGTACCCGGAAAAAGTCGCTTATCCGAGTAGTTTTCTGTTAGCACCGCTGCAAATTTTGATGATGCCGCTGGTCTGGTTGCTGAACGCTATTACCCGCATGTTAATGCGCATGATGGGCATCAAAACCGATATCGTGGTTAGCGGCTCTTTGAGCAAAGAAGAGTTGCGCACCATCGTGCACGAATCGCGCTCACAAATTTCCCGTCGCAATCAGGATATGCTGCTTTCGGTACTCGATCTGGAAAAAATGACTGTCGATGACATCATGGTGCCACGCAGTGAAATTATCGGTATTGATATCAACGATGACTGGAAATCGATTCTGCGCCAACTCTCCCACTCACCTCACGGGCGCATCGTGCTCTACCGTGATTCGCTGGACGACGCCATCAGTATGCTGCGTGTGCGTGAAGCCTGGCGGTTGATGTCGGAGAAAAAAGAGTTCACCAAAGAAACCATGCTACGCGCCGCGGACGAGATCTATTTTGTCCCGGAAGGCACGCCACTCAGCACGCAGCTGGTCAAGTTTCAGCGCAACAAAAAGAAAGTCGGCCTGGTCGTCAACGAGTATGGAGACATTCAGGGGCTGGTGACGGTTGAAGATATTCTCGAAGAGATAGTTGGTGATTTCACCACATCCATGTCGCCAACACTTGCCGAAGAGGTCACGCCGCAAAACGACGGTTCGGTGATTATCGATGGCACCGCCAACGTGCGAGAAATTAACAAAGCCTTTAACTGGCATCTACCGGAAGATGATGCCCGAACTGTTAACGGCGTCATTCTGGAAGCGCTGGAAGAGATCCCTGTCGCAGGCACCCGCGTGCGTATTGGCGAGTACGATATCGATATTCTCGACGTTCAGGACAATATGATTAAGCAGGTAAAAGTTTTTCCTGTGAAACCGCTGCGCGAGAGTGTGGCGGAGTAACGCAATGGCGAACTCCGGTTCGCCTTTTTTTTATCGCCGTCTTTTAGGATTCCATCAATTCCTGTCATTTACTTAGCAATGTAATAATGTCTTTCAAGCATTCGGAAAGGATATTGATGTTATGTCAGAAGATTATGTAATTGAATGGGATAAGGATTTTGCAGACGATCTCAACGTCGTCGCCAGCGTTTTTTTACAGCACACCCCAACCTTATGGCCCACTATTTTCTCTCAACTTTCGACGCAACCTGAAATCTTTGAAGACGAAGATGAAGACGAATATGGATTGCAGGACGTTCTCGATTGCAGTGGTGGCGATCTCGGGAATCGTGACCTGGCGCAGGCATTTTTACAGGTTCTACGCGGTGAAGGATTAATTCAACTCGTTGACTGGAAAGGTGAAGATGAAGAAGGTGAGCTGGCTAATTTTGCTGCAGATCGCTTTTATGAGCTCACAAAAAACCTGACAGCTTCTGAGGAATTAAGGAGTCTTCTTGTCGAAATAACCCAAGAGGATGAAATCTCCGATGTCTGTGAAGCCGGAGACCGCTACCTTGACGAAATCTTTGAACGCATCCAAACCGAACTCAATAAAAGGGGCTTTCAGATTTTTGATCTGAATGAAGGATCTGACACCTATAACGTGGTCGTTCTGCCAATGAACGAATATAAAAAAATAGATGATTTCAACACGCCGTGGCTGGAAGTACAGGATTTTTTAAGCTAAAAAAATGGCCGACTTCGCGTCGGCCATCAGATATTTACTTCGCCTTCGCTACAGTAACCATCGCCGCACGAATCGTACGACCATTCAGCGTATAACCCTTCTGCATAATGCCCAGTACGTTACCTGGCGCAACGTCATCAGATTCCACCATTGCGATAGCCTGATGCACATTCGGGTCCAGCGGCACGTTAGTTTCGGCGATCACTTCAACGCCAAACTTACGCACAACATCCAGCATCGACTTCAGCGTCAGCTCAATGCCTTCAACCATCGCGGACATATCCGGGTTAGCTTTATCAGCCACTTCCAGCGCACGATCCAGGCTATCAATCACCGGCAGCAATTCGTTGATGAATTTCTCCAGCGCAAATTTGTGGGCTTTTTCGATATCCAGTTCAGTACGACGACGCAGGTTTTCCATTTCGGCTTTTACGCGCAAAATGCCGTCACGTTCACGGGTCTGGGCTTCAGCCAGCTGAGCTTCGAGATTCGCAATTTTTTCATCGCGCGGATCCACCTGCTCAGCAGAAGCTTCTGGCTCAACTGCCTCAATCTCTTCGTGCTGATCCATGATAATTTCTTCCGGGGCTTGCCCCTCAGGCGTTTTCTGTTCTTTACTACTCATGAATTTCTCCGCGTTTTTTTCGCATTCATCTCGCTAACTTCGCTTATTATGGGGATCAGTTTCAGGGTTTCAAGGGAAGCACTCACATTGTCATCAATCTTCGCAACAAGGACCTCGGAAAAATGAATAATCATTTCAAGTGTATTGGCATTGTGGGACACCCACGGCACCCTACTGCACTGACAACACATGAAATGCTCTACCGCTGGCTGTGCACAAAAGGTTACGAGGTCATCGTTGAGCAACAAATCGCTCACGAACTGCAACTGAAGAATGTGAAAACTGGCACGCTCGCGGAGATTGGGCAACTGGCTGATCTCGCGGTAGTTGTTGGAGGCGACGGTAATATGCTGGGCGCGGCGCGCACGCTCGCCCGTTACGATATTAAAGTTATTGGAATCAACCGTGGCAACCTGGGTTTCCTGACTGACCTTGACCCCGATAACGCCCAGCAACAATTAGCCGATGTGCTGGAAGGCCACTACATCAGCGAGAAACGTTTTTTGCTGGAAGCACAAGTCTGCCAGCAAGATTGCCAGAAACGCATCAGCACAGCGATTAACGAAGTGGTACTTCACCCGGGCAAAGTTGCGCATATGATTGAGTTCGAAGTATATATCGACGAGATCTTTGCGTTTTCTCAGCGTTCCGATGGTTTGATTATTTCGACACCTACAGGCTCCACTGCCTATTCCCTCTCGGCAGGGGGACCAATACTGACGCCTTCTCTGGATGCAATAACCCTGGTGCCAATGTTCCCGCATACGTTGTCAGCGCGGCCGCTGGTGATAAACAGCAGCAGCACTATCCGTCTGCGTTTTTCGCATCGCCGTAACGACCTGGAAATCAGCTGCGATAGCCAGATAGCGCTGCCGATTCAGGAAGGTGAAGATGTCCTGATTCGTCGCTGTGATTACCATCTGAATCTGATTCATCCGAAAGATTACAGCTATTTCAATACATTAAGCACCAAACTCGGCTGGTCAAAAAAATTATTCTAATTTTACGCCAGCCTCTTTACTGTATATAAAACCAGTTTATACTGTACACAATAACAGTAATGGTTTTTCATACAGGAAAACGACTATGTTGGCACAACTGACCATCAGCAACTTTGCTATCGTTCGTGAGCTTGAGATTGATTTTCACAGCGGCATGACCGTAATAACCGGTGAAACCGGCGCGGGTAAATCTATTGCGATAGATGCCCTCGGCCTTTGTCTCGGTGGTCGCGCTGAAGCCGACATGGTGCGTACCGGCGCTGCTCGCGCTGACCTGTGCGCCCGTTTTTCACTGAAAGATACGCCAGCGGCTCTGCGCTGGCTGGAAGAAAACCAACTGGAAGATGGCCGTGAATGCCTGCTTCGTCGCGTAATCAGTAGCGATGGTCGCTCCCGTGGTTTCATCAACGGTACAGCTGTTCCTCTGTCACAACTGCGCGAACTGGGTCAGTTGCTGATTCAGATCCATGGTCAGCACGCTCATCAATTACTCACCAAATCCGAGCACCAAAAATTCCTGCTTGATGGCTATGCCAATGAAACCTCTCTGCTCCAGGAAATGACCGTACGTTATCAGTTGTGGCATCAAAGCTGCCGCGACCTCGCGCACCATCAACAACTAAGTCAGGAACGCGCCGCCCGTGCGGAACTGCTGCAATACCAATTAAAAGAACTTAACGAATTTAATCCGCAGCCCGGAGAGTTTGAGCAAATTGACGAAGAGTACAAACGTCTGGCGAACAGCGGTCAATTACTGACTACCAGCCAGAATGCATTGGCATTAATGGCCGACAGTGAAGACGCAAACCTGCAAAGTCAGCTTTACACGGCTAAACAACTGGTGAGCGAATTGATTGGCATGGACAGCAAACTGTCCGGCGTACTGGATATGCTGGAAGAAGCTACCATCCAGATTGCTGAAGCCAGCGACGAACTGCGCCACTACTGCGATCGTCTGGATCTCGATCCCAACCGTTTGTTTGAACTTGAACAGCGCATCTCAAAACAGATTTCGCTGGCACGTAAACATCACGTCAGCCCTGAGGCATTGCCACAGTATTACCAGTCGCTACTGGAAGAACAGCAGCAACTGGATGATCAGGCCGACTCACAAGAAACGCTCGCGCTGGCGGTAACGAAACATCATCAGCAAGCACTGGAAACGGCACGCGCGTTACACCAGCAACGCCAGCATTATGCAAATGAGTTGGCACAGCTGATCACCGATAGTATGCATGCACTCTCTATGCCGCATGGGCAGTTTACGATTGATGTTAAATTTGACGAGCATCACCTGGGCATTGACGGTGCCGATCGTATTGAGTTTCGGGTAACCACCAACCCAGGTCAGCCAATGCAGCCTATTGCAAAAGTCGCATCCGGTGGTGAATTGTCCCGCATCGCATTGGCAATCCAGGTCATTACCGCGCGTAAAATGGAAACCCCAGCACTGATTTTTGATGAAGTGGATGTAGGGATTAGCGGTCCAACAGCAGCAGTTGTCGGCAAACTGCTACGTCAGCTTGGCGAATCAACCCAGGTGATGTGTGTTACCCATTTGCCGCAAGTCGCAGGATGCGGTCATCAACACTATTTTGTCAGCAAAGAAACCGATGGCGCGATGACCGAAACTCATATGGAGTCGCTGGACAAAAAAGCGCGGTTACAGGAACTGGCGCGCCTGCTTGGTGGCAGTGAAGTCACACGTAACACACTGGCGAATGCGAAAGAACTGCTTGCGGCGTAAACTTTTTTCCTGCTTCACGGTCAGAGTAAACAGCAAAACGCCGTAAGACCGGAAAGCAAAAGGTTTTAAAGTGATGAAAGGTCTATTATCATCGGCATATTACAGATGAGCCACGTACTGCTCGGGCCCGAAAAGGAATCAAATCACTATGCGCTGTAAAACGCTGACTGCTGCAGCAGCAGTACTATTGATGTTGACCGCAGGCTGTTCCACTCTGGAGCGAGTGGTTTACCGTCCTGACATCAACCAGGGGAACTATCTGACCGCTAACGACGTATCCAAAATACGTGTTGGCATGACGCAACAACAAGTTGCGTACGCATTGGGTACACCGCTGATGTCCGATCCATTTGGTACGAATACCTGGTTCTATGTGTTCCGTCAGCAACCAGGTCATGAAGGTGTAACGCAGCAAACGCTGACGCTGACCTTTAACAGTAGCGGAGTGTTGACCAACATTGATAACAAACCTGCGCTGACTGGTAACTAGTAATAAAGTTGCTCTCAAAGACGTTAAAAAAGGTGCTCAATGAGCACCTTTTTTCTGGTTGTTATTTATTCGCCGATTTTTCTGCTCGTTGCCTGCGAAGCTCTTTCGGATCGGCAATGAGAGGACGATAAATCTCCACACGATCGCCATCATGCACGGTATCGCTCAGTTTTGCTGGGCGGCTGTAAATGCCGACTTTGTTTTTAGTTAAATCGATATCGGTACGCAATTCCAGCAAGCCACTGGCGCGAATTGCTTCTTCAACCGTCGCGCCCTCCTGCAAACTTACCCGTTGCAGGTATTGCTTCTCGGGTAATGCGTAAGCCACCTCAACGGCGATTTTACCTGGCACTGTAGACCTCTTTTGCACGAACAGTAAAAGCCTGCACCATATTAGCTGCCAGCTCTTTAAACACACGGCCAAAGGCGAGTTCAATCAACTTATTGGTAAACTCAAAGTCGAGATGAAACTCAATACGGCACGCGTCTTGGCTCAATGGCGTAAACTTCCAGCCGCCGATCAATTTCTTAAACGGTCCATCAACCAGACTCATGAGGATACTTTGGTTACTGGTCAACTGGTTGCGGGTTGTAAACGTTTTGCTGATCCCAGCCTTAGACACATCTACCGCAGCGGTCATCTGCCCAGGAGTGGACTCCAGAATCCGGCTTCCAGTACACCCTGGTAAAAACTGAGGATAAGACTGAACGTCATTCACTAACTGATACATTTGCTCCGCGCTGTAGGGTACCAGTGCGGTCCGGCTAATCTGAGGCATAACAATTTCCATCAACAAAAATCCAACAAATAATATCATTTATCCTGCAGTAAAAAAAACGCTATCCCGGCGCTGGGTAACATCCGGTTCATGCTAAGATAGAGCCTTGTCCCCCGCAGGATTGATATGGGGTATTTTCGATTTCAGATTACCGATGATTCACGACGCTTATGACGAAGAAAAAAGCACATAAACCTGGTTCAGCGACCATCGCGCTTAACAAGCGCGCCCGTCACGAATACTTTATTGAAGAAGAGTTCGAAGCGGGACTTGCCCTGCAGGGCTGGGAAGTTAAATCCCTGCGCGCAGGAAAAGCCAATATTAGCGACAGCTATGTCCTTCTGCGCGACGGAGAAGCGTTCCTGTTTGGAGCAAACATCACGCCGATGGCAGTGGCTTCCACGCACGTGGTGTGCGACCCTACTCGCACCCGCAAACTGCTTCTCAACCAGCGCGAACTTGACTCTCTCTATGGCCGAGTGAACCGTGAAGGTTATACCGTAGTGGCGCTCTCCCTGTACTGGAAAAATGCCTGGTGCAAAGTAAAAATCGGCGTCGCGAAAGGTAAGAAACAACACGATAAACGTTCTGATATCAAAGAACGCGAATGGCAGGTTGATAAAGCACGTATCATGAAAAACGCGCACCGTTAAACCTATATAAGCGATACTAATCAAAGCTTCACCGCGCCTCCCTATCCGGTGGCGCGAATGAACATCTTGTCGACTGTCAAGTCTTACACTGATGTAGCCATCCCATTGCTTAATCGAAGAAAAATCATACTATGCAGGCGCTAATTCCACGATGATAACGCCTTTGGGGCTAGTCATGGCGCTCAAAAATCTGGTATACTTAATGTTACACATTGGGGCTGATTCTGGATTCGACGGGATTTGCGAAACCCAAGGTGCATGCCGAGGGGCGGTTGGCCTCGTAAAAAGCCGCAAAAAATAGTCGCAAACGACGAAAACTACGCTTTAGCAGCTTAATAACCTGCTTAGAGCCCTCTCTCCCTAGCCTCCGCTCTTAGGACGGGGATCAAGAGAGGTCAAACCCAAAAGAGATCGCGTGGAAGCCCTGCCTGGGGTTGAAGCGTTAAAACTTAATCAGGCTAGTTTGTTAGTGGCGTGTCCGTCCGCAGCTGGCAAGCGAATGTAAAGACTGACTAAGCATGTAGTACCGAGGATGTAGGAATTTCGGACGCGGGTTCAACTCCCGCCAGCTCCACCAATCATGATTGGATGGTGTTATCACAACACCAACAAAAACAGGAAATTAGAAGTCTCATCAGTACACCGCCCAGACGGTGAGGAGACAAAAAAGGATACGCAACGGAGTCGCGACTCCCTGTGACATTAAAGCCCGCTGATGCGGGCTTTTTTATTGGTCCAGATTCCATCGTGTGTAAACCCCATTCAATTACAGTCCAGACATCTACAGCATCCCTCAGATCAGTATCAGATTCTCGAAAAATGGTAACTGTCATTAACCCGTTGCCAGAAAGAGAAAAATTAGCCTCCATAGCCAGTCTTCCCGGAATCTGTTTGTTCATTAAGATTGTTATCGATGCCATCAAGTAACATCGGTTGGATGCGATTGATCTTACTCACATTAGTCAACACGGAACTCAGTAAGTTGAAGTAACTCCGAACTCTGAAAAAGCAGTTTAAATAGCATTTAAACAAATGCCACCAGTTCGAAAATGAGTATAAGTACACTTAATATATTGTTTTAATTATTCATTCCCTTTCATCCCAATTCTTATCCCTTACATTTTTGTTATTGATTTGTTGTTTTTGATCACAATAAGAAAACAATATGTAACTTTTGTGCGCATTTTTCAGAAATGTAGATATTTTTAGATTATGGCTACGAAATGAGCATCGCCATGTCACCCTACATCTCATAATAGGATCGCTTCTGATGAATGCACTGACCGCCGTACAAAATAACGCTGTCGATTCAGGCCAGGACTATAGCGGATTCACCCTCATCCCGTCGGCGCAATCCCCGCGTCTGCTGGAACTCACCTTCACCGAACAGACGACCAAACAGTTCCTCGAACAGGTTGCCGAATGGCCAGTGCAGGCGCTGGAGTACAAATCGTTTCTACGTTTTCGGGTAGGCAAAATTCTCGACGATCTGTGTGCGAATCAGCTGCAACCGTTGCTGTTGAAAACGTTGTTAAACCGCGCTGAAGGTGCGCTGTTGATCAACGCGTTAGGTGTCGATGATGTTGCGCAGGCAGATGAGATGGTGAAACTGGCAACGGCGGTGGCACATCTGATTGGCCGTTCCAATTTCGATGCCATGAGCGGTCAGTATTACGCGCGTTTTGTAGTGAAAAATGTCGATAACTCAGACAGCTACCTGCGTCAGCCGCACCGTGTGATGGAATTGCATAACGACGGTACCTACGTTGAAGAGATCACCGACTACGTGCTGATGATGAAAATCGACGAGCAGAACATGCAGGGCGGAAACTCGCTGCTGCTGCATCTCGATGACTGGGAACATCTGGACCATTATTTCCGCCATCCGCTGGCGCGTCGCCCGATGCGCTTTGCCGCGCCGCCGAGTAAAAACGTCAGTAAAGATGTATTCCATCCTGTGTTCGACGTCGATCAGCAGAGTCGCCCGGTGATGCGTTATATCGACCAGTTCGTCCAGCCGAAAGACTTCGAAGAAGGCGTGTGGTTGAGCGAGCTTTCCGATGCCATTGAAACCAGCAAAGGCATTCTTTCTGTGCCCGTTCCCGTTGGCAAATTCCTGTTGATTAACAATCTGTTCTGGCTGCACGGTCGCGACCGCTTTACCGCGCATCCGGATCTGCGTCGCGAACTGATGCGCCAGCGTGGCTATTTCGCTTACGCCACTAACCACTACCAGACGCATCAGTAAGCGCAAAGGAATTGAGCGGATGTATGATTTTGTGATTATTGGCGGCGGCATCATCGGCATGTCGACCGCCATGCAACTGATTGATTTCTATCCGGACGCCCGCATTGCGTTGCTGGAAAAAGAGTCCGGCCCGGCCTGTCACCAGACGGGCCACAACAGCGGCGTGATCCATGCCGGGGTCTATTACACGCCCGGTAGCCTGAAGGCGCAGTTTTGCCTGGCGGGAAACCGCGCCACCAAAGCCTTTTGCGATCAAAACGGCATTCGCTACGACAACTGCGGCAAGATGCTGGTTGCCACGTCCGATCTCGAAATGGAACGGATGCGCGCCTTATGGGAACGCACGGCGGCGAACGGTATCGAGCGCGAATGGCTAAACGCCGACGAACTGCGCGAGCGCGAACCGAATATCACCGGGCTCGGCGGTATTTTTGTGCCGTCCAGCGGTATTGTCAGCTACCGCGAAGTGACGGCGGCGATGGCAAAAATCTTCCAGGCCAGAGGCGGTGAGATTATTTATAACGCCGAAGTCAGCGGCCTTAATGAGCATAAAAACGGCGTGGTGATACGTACCCGCCAGGGCGGCGAATATGAAGCATCGACGCTGATTAGCTGTTCCGGGCTGATGGCTGACCGGTTGGTGAAAATGCTCGGCCTCGAACCTGGCTTTATTATCTGCCCGTTCCGCGGCGAGTATTTCCGCCTTGCGCCGGAGCATAACCACATTGTTAACCACCTGATTTACCCCATTCCCGATCCGGCAATGCCGTTTTTGGGCGTGCATCTCACCCGCATGATCGACGGCAGCGTCACCGTCGGGCCAAACGCGGTGCTGGCGTTCAAACGCGAAGGCTATCGCAAGCGCGACTTCTCATTTAGCGACACGCTGGAAATTTTGGGCTCGTCGGGGATTCGCCGGGTGCTGCAAAACCATCTACGCTCAGGACTGGGCGAGATGAAAAACTCGCTGTGCAAAAGCGGCTATCTGCGGCTGGTGCAAAAGTATTGTCCCCGGCTTTCGTTAAGCGATCTCCAGCCCTGGCCCGCAGGTGTGCGGGCGCAGGCAGTATCGCCGGACGGCAAGCTGATTGACGATTTTCTGTTTGTCACCACCCCGCGCACGATCCACACCTGCAATGCGCCCTCCCCGGCAGCGACATCAGCAATTCCTATTGGTGCGCATATTGTCAGCAAGGTACAAACGCTGTTGGCAAGCCAGAGTAACCCCGGACGCACGCTGCGAGCGGCACGTAGTGTGGATGCCTTACACGCCGCATTTAATCAATAACCTTTGAAAACAGGACGTAACGATGAAACTTAATGACAGTAACTTATTCCGCCAGCAGGCGTTGATTAACGGGGAATGGCTGGACGCCAACAATGGCGAGGTCATCGACGTCACCAATCCGGCGAACGGCGACAAGCTGGGTAGCGTGCCGAAAATGGGCGCGGATGAAACCCGCGCGGCTATCGACGCCGCCAACCGCGCCCTGCCCGCCTGGCGTGCGCTCACCGCCAAAGAACGCGCCAACATTCTGCGTAACTGGTTCAATTTGATGATGGAGCATCAGGACGATTTAGCACGCCTGATGACCCTCGAACAGGGCAAACCGCTGGCTGAAGCGAAAGGCGAAATCAGCTACGCCGCCTCCTTTATTGAGTGGTTTGCCGAAGAAGGCAAACGCATTTATGGCGACACCATTCCCGGTCATCAGGCCGATAAACGCCTGATTGTGATCAAGCAGCCGATTGGCGTTACCGCTGCCATCACGCCGTGGAACTTCCCAGCGGCGATGATTACCCGCAAAGCCGGTCCGGCGCTGGCGGCAGGCTGCACCATGGTGCTGAAGCCCGCCAGTCAGACGCCGTTCTCTGCGCTCGCGCTGGCAGAACTGGCGATTCGCGCGGGCATTCCGGCTGGCGTGTTTAACGTGGTCACCGGTTCGGCAGGCGCGGTCGGTAATGAACTGACCAGCAACCCGCTGGTACGCAAACTGTCGTTTACCGGCTCGACCGAAATTGGCCGCCAGTTAATGGAACAGTGCGCGAAAGACATCAAAAAAGTGTCGCTGGAGCTCGGCGGCAACGCGCCGTTTATCGTCTTTGACGATGCCGATCTCGATAAAGCCGTGGAAGGCGCGCTGGCCTCGAAATTCCGCAACGCCGGGCAAACCTGCGTTTGCGCCAACCGTTTATACGTGCAGGACGGCGTGTATGACCGTTTTGCCGAAAAATTGCAGCAGGCGGTGAGCAAACTGCACATCGGCGACGGGCTGGATAAAGGCGTCACCATCGGGCCGCTGATCGATGAAAAAGCGGTAGCAAAAGTGGAAGAGCATATTGCCGATGCGCTGGAGAAAGGCGCGCGTGTGGTTTGCGGCGGTAAAGCGCACGAACGCGGCGGCAACTTCTTCCAGCCAACCATTCTGGTGGACGTTCCGGCTAACGCCAAAGTGTCGAAAGAAGAGACGTTCGGCCCCCTCGCCCCGCTGTTCCGCTTTAAAGATGAAGCTGATGTGATTGCGCAAGCCAATGACACCGAATTCGGCCTTGCCGCCTATTTCTATGCCCGTGATTTAGGCCGCGTCTTCCGCGTGGGCGAGGCGCTGGAGTACGGCATCGTTGGCATCAATACCGGCATTATTTCAAATGAAGTCGCCCCGTTCGGCGGCATTAAAGCCTCGGGCCTGGGTCGTGAAGGTTCGAAGTATGGCATCGAAGATTACTTAGAAATCAAATATATGTGCATCGGTCTTTAACTGGAGAACGCGAATGAGCAGCAATAAAGAGTTAATGCAGCGCCGTAGCCAGGCGATCCCCCGTGGCGTTGGGCAAATTCACCCCATTTTCGCTGACCGCGCGGAAAACTGCCGGGTGTGGGACGTTGAAGGCCGTGAGTATCTTGATTTCGCGGGCGGGATTGCGGTGCTCAACACCGGACACCTGCATCCGAAGGTGGTTGCCGCGGTGGAAGCGCAGTTGAAAAAACTGTCGCACACCTGCTTCCAGGTACTGGCCTACGAGCCGTATCTGGAGCTGTGCGAGATTATGAATCAGAAGGTGCCGGGCGATTTCGCCAAAAAAACGCTGCTGGTCACCACAGGTTCCGAAGCGGTGGAAAACGCGGTGAAAATCGCCCGCGCCGCCACCAAACGTAGCGGCACTATCGCCTTTAGCGGCGCGTATCACGGGCGCACGCACTACACGCTGGCGCTGACCGGCAAGGTGAATCCGTACTCTGCGGGCATGGGCCTGATGCCGGGCCATGTTTATCGCGCGCTTTATCCTTGCCCGCTGCACGGCATCAGCGAGGATGACGCGATCGCCAGTATCCACCGAATCTTCAAAAATGATGCAGCGCCGGAAGATATCGCCGCCATCGTGATTGAGCCGGTTCAGGGCGAAGGTGGTTTCTACGCCGCGACGCCTGCTTTTATGCAGCGTTTACGCGCGCTGTGTGACGAGCACGGGATCATGCTGATTGCCGACGAAGTACAGAGCGGCGCGGGGCGTACCGGCACGCTGTTTGCGATGGAGCAAATGGGCGTGGCACCGGATCTCACCACCTTTGCGAAATCGATCGCAGGCGGCTTCCCGCTGGCGGGCGTCACCGGGCGCGCTGAAGTGATGGACGCTGTCGCACCGGGCGGGCTGGGCGGCACCTATGCGGGTAACCCGATTGCCTGCGTGGCGGCGCTGGAAGTGTTGAAGGTGTTCGAGCAGGAAAATCTGCTGCAAAAAGCCAACGATCTGGGGCAGAAGCTAAAAGACGGATTGTTGGCGATCGCCGAAAAACACACTGAGATCGGCGACGTACGTGGGCTGGGGGCGATGATCGCCATCGAGCTGTTTGAAGATGGCGATCACAGCAAACCAGACGCCAAACTCACCGCCGAGATCGTGGCGCGCGCCCGCGATAAGGGCCTGATTCTTCTCTCCTGCGGCCCGTATTACAACGTGCTGCGCATCCTGGTACCGCTCACCATTGAAGACGCACAGATCCGTCAGGGTCTGGATATCATCAGCCAGTGTTTTGCTGAGGCGAAACAGTAAGTCCGTACCCATGCCGGAGGCGACGCTTTGCGTCTTGTCCGGCCTACGGGGATCCAGGTCGGATAAAGCGTTTACGCCGCATCCGACATTCGGCACACCATGCCGGAGGCGACGCTTTGCGTCTTGTCCGGCCTACGGGAATCCAGGTCGGATAAGGCGTTTACGCCGCATCCGACAATCTGTACGTGAACAGGAATAAATCTATGTCGGCCGGATAAGGCGGAGCCGCTCTCCGGCAAAAAGAATCAATAACAATTATACGCGTGACCCGACGCGGGAAATGTCGGGGCGCTCTCCCAAGTGACACACTTTCGAGAGGATTCAGGATGGGGCAATCATCGCAACCACATGAGTTAGGCGGCGGGCTGAAATCACGCCACGTCACCATGTTGTCTATTGCCGGTGTTATCGGCGCAAGTCTGTTTGTCGGTTCCAGCGTCGCCATCGCCGAAGCGGGCCCGGCAGTATTACTGGCCTATCTTTTCGCCGGATTACTGGTGGTTATGATTATGCGGATGCTGGCGGAAATGGCAGTTGCCACGCCCGATACCGGTTCGTTTTCCACCTATGCCGATAAAGCCATTGGCCGCTGGGCGGGCTATACCATCGGCTGGTTGTACTGGTGGTTTTGGGTACTGGTTATACCTCTGGAAGCCAACATCGCCGCCATGATCCTGCACTCGTGGGTTCCCGGTATTCCCATCTGGTTATTTTCCCTCGTTATCACCCTCGCCTTAACCGGCAGTAATTTATTAAGCGTTAAAAACTACGGAGAATTTGAGTTCTGGTTGGCGATATGCAAAGTGATTGCCATCCTGGCATTTATTTTCCTCGGCGCAGTGGCGATTAGCGGTTTTTACCCATATGCAGAAGTGAGCGGTATTTCAAGATTATGGGATAGCGGCGGCTTTATGCCCAACGGCTTCGGGGCGGTATTAAGCGCGATGCTGATCACCATGTTCTCGTTTATGGGCGCGGAAATTGTCACCATCGCCGCCGCAGAATCCGACACGCCGGATAAACATATTGTTCGCGCCACCAACTCGGTTATCTGGCGTATCTCTATTTTCTATTTGTGTTCTATTTTTGTCGTCGTGGCCTTAATTCCGTGGAATATGCCCGGACTGAAAACCGTGGGCTCCTACCGTTCCGTGCTGGAACTGCTGAATATTCCGCACGCCAAATTCATTATGGATTGCGTTATTTTGCTGTCGGTAACCAGTTGCCTGAACTCGGCGCTGTATACCGCGTCAAGAATGCTCTACTCCTTAAGCCGTCGCGGTGATGCGCCCGCGGTAATGGGTAAAATTAACCGCAGTAAAACCCCGTACGTGGCAGTATTACTCTCGACCGGTGCGGCATTTTTAACGGTGGTAGTGAACTATTACGCACCTGCTAAAGTGTTTAAATTCCTGATCGACAGCTCCGGCGCTATCGCCCTGCTGGTTTATTTAGTCATCGCCGTTTCGCAATTACGAATGCGCAAAATTCTGCTGGCAGAAGGCGGTGAAATTCGCCTGCGAATGTGGCTTTATCCGTGGCTCACCTGGCTGGTGATTGGCTTTATTACTTTTGTGTTGGTGGTGATGCTATTCCGTCCGGCGCAACAGTTAGAAGTGATCTCCACCGGCTTATTAGCGATAGGGATTATCTGTACAGTGCCAATTATGGCTCGCTGGAAAAAGCTGATAATGTGGCAAAAAACACCCATTCATAATACGCGCTGATAATGATCAGGAGTCACACCATGACCATTACGTCTCTGGATGGCTATCGCTGGCTGAAGAACGATATTATTCGCGGCAATTTTCAGCCGGATGAAAAATTACGGATGAGTTTGCTGACATCGCGTTATGCACTTGGCGTTGGGCCGTTGCGGGAAGCGCTTTCGCAACTGGTGGCAGAACGACTGGTCACGGTGGTGAATCAAAAAGGGTATCGGGTAGCCTCGATGTCAGAGCAGGAGTTGCTCGATATTTTCGATGCCCGCGCCAACATGGAAGCAATGCTAGTGAGTCTGGCGATTGCCCGCGGTGGCGATGAGTGGGAGGCAGACGTTCTCGCAAAAGCGCATCTGCTCAGTAAGCTGGAGGCCTGTGACGCCAGTGAGAAAATGCTTGATGAGTGGGATCTGCGTCATCAGGCGTTTCATACTGCAATTGTGACAGGCTGTGGTTCTCACTATTTGCTGCAAATGCGTGAACGGTTGTTTGATCTGGCGGCGCGCTATCGCTTCATCTGGCTGCGGCGAACGGTACTTTCCGTGGAAATGCTGGAAGATAAACACAATCAACATCAAATTTTAACCGAAGCCGTCCTGGCGCGAGATACCGCGCGCGCCAGTGAGTTAATGCGCCAGCATTTGCTGACGCCGATTCCCATTATCCAGCAGGCGATGGCGGACTAACCGCCATTACTCTGGAATACGCAACACTTGTCCCGGATAAATTTTATCCGGGCTTTTCAGCATCGGTTTATTCGCTTCGAAGATTTTATTGTACAGATTGGCGTTACCGTAGACCTGTTTGGAAATGGCGCTAAGAGTGTCGCCAGACTTAACGGTATAAAACTGGCTGGCAGTGGCTGGTGTCGCAGTTTTTACCTGATCGTCTACGCTGGCGATACCAGAAATATTCCCCACCGCAACAAGGATTTTTTCCTTCGCTTCCTGGCTCAAACCATCACCAGTCACCGTCGCTTTGCCATCGGTAATTTGGATATTTACTTTATCGGCATCTGGAATGCCGGTTTTGTTCAGATGCTCCTGCACCTTCTTCGCCTGATCGTCTTTATCATGCTGACCAGTAACTGTATCCCAGAGCTTTTCTCCGGCATCTTTCACAAAATTGAACAGACCCATAGTTACCTCGTTCGTTAACGGAAACACTCAGAAAGTGTAGCAGAGGAACGCGGCGCACTAACGCCGCGGAGTAAGCACAGAGTTAATCGCGGGTTTGCACCCAGAAAGCGTGAATTAAACCAGGGATATACCCAAGCAGCGTCAACAAGATATTAATGATGAACGCCCAGCCAAATCCTTTGCCAAGCAGCACGCCGAGCGGCGGCAAAATGATGGTGATGACAATTCTCCAGAAACCCATATTTACTCCCTATAAGAAAATTAACCATTGTTTAAAAAGAGATTTTATCTCTTAAGCGTAATAATTTTAGCGGAACCAGCCAGTTTCAGCCTACGCGTTTACCCTCATTTACGCTGGTATACGTTGCATTTTTAGTTTAGAATTCACTTAATTTAGAAAACACTTAAATAACTATGACTGAACTCGCCCAACTACAGGCCAGCGCCGAACAGGCTGCGGCCTTACTGAAAGCAATGAGTCACCCCAAACGGTTGTTGATTCTGTGCATGCTTTGCGGGTCACCAGGGACCAGCGCCGGAGAACTGGCTCGCATTACCGGACTTAGCGCCTCCGCCACGTCACAGCATCTGGCTCGCATGCGTGACGAGGGACTTATTGACAGCCAGCGGGACGCCCAACGCATTCTTTATTCCATTAAAAATGAGGCGGTAAATGCCATTATCGCCACCCTGAAAAATATCTATTGTCCGTAAGGAGTGACGATGGCTTTGATAACAATTTCACCGCATGACGCGCAAGAATTAATCGCGCGTGGTGCAAAGTTAATCGATATTCGTGATGCCGACGAATATCTTCGTGAACATATTCCAGCAGCCTGTCTGGCACCATTATCCGTGATAGAACAGTCTGGTCTTCCGGATAAATTGCGTAGCGAACAAATTATATTCCACTGCCAGGCAGGTAAACGCACCAGCAATAACGCCGATAAATTAGCAGCGATTGCCGCCCCCGCAGAGGTCTTTTTACTGGAAGATGGGATCGATGGCTGGAAAAAAGCGGGATTGCCGGTAGCAGAAAATAAATCTCAACCGTTGCCATTAATGCGTCAGGTACAGATCGCCGCTGGCGGCTTAATATTAATCGGCGTCGTACTGGGTTATGCCATTAATAGCAGCTTCTTCTTATTAAGTGGATTTGTCGGCGCAGGATTAATGTTTGCAGGAATCAGTGGTTTTTGCGGGATGGCAAGGCTATTAGATAAGATGCCGTGGAATCAGCGAACTTGAGAAGCAACGCCGGATGCGCCATAGAGGCGGCATCCGGCGCCAGGGATTAGATCAGGAAATCGTCGAGAGATTTACCTTCTGCCAGCGCCTGAGCAATTGGCTTCGGCGTACGGCCCTGACCGGTCCAGGTTTTGGTTTCACCATTGAAGTCGGTGAATTTATATTTTGCTGGACGCGGTTCACGCTTTTTACCTGCACGCGGTGCAGCTGTGCCGTTAGCTAATAACTCTTCCGGGTTAATACCGTCAGCTTTCATCAGCTCCAGCCAGGTGCTAATTTTTTCCTGGCGTTCTGCCAGTTCACGCTGCTGCTGTTCTTCTTCTTCACGTCTTTCTTTAGTGACAACCCTGAATTTTTCGAGCATTTCTTCAAGAACGTCAATGGAGAATTCGCGAGCCATTGCACGAAGGGTGCGGATGTTATTTAAGCTTTGTAACATTACAGACATAATAAAGAAAACCTTTTAACGCCAAAACAAAAAGTATTTCGCCGCGTAGTGTAAGCGATCACTTATTATATTTCCACAAAATTTAATATATTTACAATCGCGAAGGGATATTATTTCGTGCGTTATTTGCTGACACATTAATGCTTATATGCAAATTATATAGCAGCCATTTAACTTACTTATTACAGCGACTGGCGAGTGTTCCGGCGTACGATACAACCTCCCGGCCGATAATGGAACATGCAACCAGCATAAATATGCATATAAAAAGAATACATATTAGTTATTCAAACCTGAAACTTTGTGCTGCCATTACAGGCTTTACAACATAAAAGATGCTGAATGAGGCCAGGCGCGCTCCTAAGCCGAATTCTCTACGCTTTGCTGCGTAAACACACCTTGATCACTCTGCCAAAAGACATCTGAACTACGTCATAACATAATGATTTAAAATAACATTATATTTTAAGACATAAAAAAACCCAGAATGTACAAAAAATGCGCCACTACGGAATATTTTATCTACAAAAACCAAGGAAATAAAAATTTTTCACTAATTGATAAGTCATAGCCAGCGATATACGCTATGCGAAAGTGCAAGCGGTAATTTAAACCACTGCATTCACATTCATCCGATTTCGCGTTTATTAAGGAGCATGGGCATGTTCTCACCGCAGTCACGCTTGCGTCATGCAGTAGCAGATACGTTCGCGATGGTTGTTTACTGTTCTGTCGTGAACATGTTTATCGAAGTATTTCTCTCCGGAATGAGCTTCGAACAGTCCCTTTATTCCAGACTGGTAGCGATTCCGGTGAACATCTTAATTGCATGGCCATACGGTATGTACCGCGATCTATTTATGCGAATGGCACGCAAAGTTGGCTCGTCGGGCTGGGTAAAAAATCTTGCGGATATTCTGGCTTATGTGACGTTCCAGTCACCGGTATATATGGCAATCTTACTCGTCGTGGGCGCGGGTTGGCACCAGATTATGGCAGCGGTCAGTTCAAACATCGTCGTTTCGATGTTGATGGGTGCGGTCTATGGCTACTTCCTTGATTACTGCCGCCGCCTGTTCAAAGTCAGCAATTACCAGCAGGTAAAAGCCTGATCCTTCTTTGTCGCGACTGGCAATGCCAGTCGCGTCTTTAATTGGCTTCGCCAAACAATCCATGTAAATAACGTTCAAGCGCAACACGCGAGCTGAAACCGTGTGGAATGCCGTAATGCTCGTGACGCTCACCCGCTAAATAGAGCGGGAACCGCTGGTAATGATCGCAAGTTTTAATATCGGAAGCCGGTTCTGCCAGTGTCGAACTACGTTCTTTTAACGTGGGATGAATTACCAGTGCGGTACGTCCCATTCGCGCTTCGCGATTAACATAGACATAATTTTCCCCGCGGCGATAACCATAAGCTTTCTGGGTTACCACATCGACGGTAAAACCGACTTTCTCAAGTACGCGCGCCACCTCGTCTGGTCGTAAATACATATTCTATCCTCGTTATTATCTACCGCGGCCCTACCTTACCTGATTGAGCATTCACAACGCTTTCAGAAAAGTCCATAAAGCCACGATGAATCTCTGTTAAGAAAATTATGGTCTACACTGAAAATTACATTGAATCCTGATGGGAGATCATATGTTTAACAGACCGAACCGTAACGACGTCGATGATGGCGTGCAGGATATTCAGAATGATGTCAATCAATTAGCTGACAGCCTGGAATCTGTATTGAAGTCCTGGGGCAGCGACGCCAAAGGGGAAGCCGAAGCCGCACGCAGTAAAGCTCAGGCTTTACTGAAAGAAACCAGGGCGCGTATGCATGGTCGAACTCGCGTCCAGCAAGCCGCGCGCGATGCTGTTGGCTGCGCAGACTCTTTTGTTCGTGAAAGACCCTGGTGTAGTGTGGGAACAGCTGCTGCGGTAGGTATTTTTATCGGCGCGTTGTTAAGCATGCGTAAATCGTAGTGAAACAATGATAATAAATACACGTCCCTGGCCCCGAAGCCTGACTTCGGGGTTTTTAACTTAAGGCACTGCGTAATTGTTGTGCCACCTGCTGCGCCATACTTTCGCTAACGATATTGGTAAACGAGAGCAGCAATCCTCCTTCCCCATTTGAGCGGATACGCCAGTCGCTAAGTGCCTGCACCGCAAGGCCAGCAGCATTGGCTTTACGAGCATGGACAATATCGTCGCCCACCATGCTGATAACCATCTGGATACCACCTTTTTGCGGCACAACCTGAAATCCCTGCTGCGTCAACGCCTGCTCAATCCACTGCCGACGTTGAGCATAGTGCTGACGCATTTTCTTCAGATGCCGCCAGAAATGCCCCTCACGAATGAAATCTGCCAGTGTGTTCTGCCACAGTACGGGTACCGCACATGGCTCCAGTGACGCCTGTTGCCGGAATTGCGTAATCTGCTCCACCGGCACCACCAGCCACGCACAGCGCAATGCAGGAAATAGCGCTTTGCTGAATGTTCCGGCATAAATCACCCGCTGCGGTGCGTCGAGACTTTTTAGTGCCGGTAACGGCTTACCGTGATAGCGAAACTCACTGTCGTAATCATCTTCAATAATCCATGCCTGACTACGTTCTGCCCATTCCAGCATCTGGTGCCTGCGCGCTAAAGAGAGCGCCACGCCCAGCGGGCTCTGGTGTGCCGGAGTAATCAGAGCAAAACGCGCATCAGGATAATTTTGTATTCCGCTTGTGACATCCAGCCCGTTGTCATCAACCGGCACCGGTAAAATTTCCACACCGTGGCGAGTGACAATCGGGCGAATCAGTGGAAAGCCGGGATCTTCCATCCACATCCCGTTTCCCGGTTTCGCCAGCGCGTGCAGAATTAAAGCCATTGAGGCCGCATAACCATGAGTGATAAAGACCTGCTCTGGCTGACAATCAATCCCGCGTGAAACGCGTAAGTAATCAACTATTGCCTCGCGCAACGCCGCCTCACCGCAGACATCGCCTAATGCCAAATCAAAACGCGTCTGGGTACGAAGGCGACGCCCCATCACCCGCGCCCACTGCTCTCGCGGAAAGAGATCGAGTGCGGGTAATCCCAATTGAAATGGCAGTGGCTGCTGACTTTCACCAGCAAAAGCCACGACATCCACAGCAGATTGTTGCGGATGTATCTGCTCGCTGACAAAAGTACCCGCCTGCCCCCGCCTGACCAGCCATCCTTGCGCCACCAACTCAGCATACGCATTTTCGACAGTGGATCGAGACACACCCAGTTCCTGCGACCAGGTACGACTCGAAGGTAGCCTTGCACCAGGTTTCAGTTCCCCTTGCTCAATAGCCGTTTTTAACTGACGGGCGATATCCTGATAACGTGGCATATGGTCTGCTTTTTTACGTAATTTATGGCTCTCTTTAGCAGTCCATTATAGTGCTACATTGCGGGCGTTAATAAGAGGAGAAACTGTATGACTACATTACGTCAGCCTTACTACGAACTTAGCCCGGCAGTGTATAACGCACTGGTGCAGGCCAAAACGGCACTGGAAAATAGCGCGCTGGATACCACGCTGATGGAGTTAATTTATTTGCGCGTCTCGCAAATCAATGGCTGCGCATTTTGTCTGGAGATGCACAGCAAAGCATTACGCAAATCCGGTGTGCCGCAGCACAAACTGGACGCCCTGGCAGGCTGGCGCGTAAGCCATCATTTTGACGATCGCGAGCGGGCGGCGCTGGCATGGGCGGAATCGGTGACCGATATTGCCCGAACCCATGCGGAAGACGAGGTTTATCAGCCTTTGCTTGAATATTTCAGTGCAGCAGAGATCAGCGACTTAACGTTTGCCATCGGGCTGATGAATTGTTTTAACCGTCTGGCCGTTTCCATGCGCATGTAACTTTTGATGCCGGGTATTCGCCCGGCCAAAAAACACAAAATCCCCTACCCCGTTGAGCCATTCAGCGGTGGCGTAATCAATCTAAAATTCCCATATCTTGTATGGTTGAATCTTTTTTCAACTACATCTAGTATCTCTGTATCAACAGAGAGACAACCCGACGCGTATCATCGCGCCGTATCTTCATTTCAAACGGAAATACGAATCATGCGCATTACTATTTACACTCGTAACGATTGCGTTCAGTGCCACGCCACCAAACGGGCGATGGAAAACCGGGGCTTTGATTTTGAAATGATTAATGTCGATCGCGTTCCTGAAGCGGCAGAAACGTTGCGTGCTCAGGGCTTTCGCCAGTTACCGGTGGTAATTGCTGGCGATCTTAGCTGGTCTGGCTTCCGCCCGGACATGATCAACCGTCTGCATCCAGCGCCACACGCGGCCAGTGCATGAGCCAGCTCGTCTACTTCTCCAGCAGCTCCGAAAATACGCAGCGTTTTATCGAACGTTTAGGGCTGCCCGCGGTGCGCATCCCGCTCAATGAGCGGGAACGGATTCAGGTAGACGAGCCTTATATCCTGATCGTGCCCTCTTACGGCGGCGGCGGTACGGCTGGCGCGGTGCCACGACAGGTAATTCGCTTTTTAAACGACGAACACAACCGGGCGTTGCTTCGCGGCGTGATTGCTTCGGGTAATCGCAACTTTGGTGAGGCGTATGGCCGCGCCGGAGATGTGATTGCTCAAAAATGCGGCGTGCCGTGGCTGTACCGCTTTGAACTCATGGGTACGCAAAGCGATATCGAAAACGTTCGTAAAGGAGTAACCGAATTTTGGCAACGACAACCGCAGAACGCCTGACGCAGGAAACGATGGATTACCACGCGCTGAATGCGATGCTTAACCTTTACGATAGCGCAGGTCGCATTCAGTTCGATAAAGACCGCCAGGCCGTTGACGCCTTTATGGCGACGCATGTGCGTCCGAACAGTGTGACCTTCAGTAGCCACCAGCAGCGCCTGAACTGGCTGGTTAACGAAGGTTACTATGATGAAAGCGTCCTTAACCGCTACTCTCGCGACTTTGTCATTACGCTGTTTGCCCACGCGCACGCCAGCGGTTTTCGTTTCCAGACATTCCTCGGAGCATGGAAGTTTTACACCAGCTATACATTAAAGACATTCGACGGTAAGCGTTATCTGGAAGATTTTGCCGATCGAGTCACGATGGTGGCGCTGACGCTGGCACAAGGCGATGAAACACTGGCGACGCAACTGACTGATGAGATGCTGTCAGGACGCTTTCAGCCTGCCACGCCAACATTCCTCAACTGCGGTAAACAGCAGCGCGGCGAACTGGTTTCCTGTTTTCTGCTGCGTATTGAAGACAATATGGAGTCGATTGGCCGGGCGGTAAATTCCGCACTGCAACTGTCGAAACGCGGCGGCGGCGTGGCATTTTTGCTGTCGAATCTGCGGGAAGCGGGCGCGCCAATTAAACGTATTGAAAATCAATCTTCTGGCGTAATTCCGGTGATGAAAATGCTGGAAGACGCATTTTCCTATGCCAACCAGCTCGGCGCGCGTCAGGGGGCTGGGGCAGTCTATTTACATGCTCATCATCCCGATATTCTGCGTTTTCTCGATACAAAACGGGAAAATGCCGACGAAAAAATCCGCATTAAAACGCTGTCCCTGGGCGTGGTGATCCCGGATATCACTTTCCATCTGGCAAAAGAGAATGCGCAGATGGCACTGTTTTCGCCTTATGAAGTTGAGCGAGTTTATGGCAAGCCGTTTGCCGATATCGCCATCAGCGAACACTATGACGAACTGGTTGCCGATGAACGCATCCGCAAAAAATACATCAACGCCCGTGATTTCTTCCAGCGACTGGCAGAAATTCAGTTTGAGTCCGGCTATCCCTACATCATGTATGAAGACACGGTAAACCGTGCTAACCCTATCGCCGGGCGCATAAATATGAGTAATCTCTGCTCAGAGATTTTGCAGGTTAACAGCGCCTCAGAGTATAACGAGAATCTCGACTATGCCCGCACAGGCCATGATATTTCCTGCAATTTAGGTTCGTTGAATATTGCCCACACCATGGATTCCCCCGACTTTGCCCGCACGGTAGAGACTGCCGTACGCGGTTTAACAGCGGTGTCAGATATGAGTCATATCCGCAGCGTGCCGTCCATCGAAGCCGGAAATGCCGCCTCACACGCCATCGGACTGGGGCAGATGAATTTACACGGTTATCTGGCGCGAGAAGGCATCGCTTATGGTTCACCGGAAGCACTGGATTTCACCAATCTCTATTTCTATACCATCACCTGGCACGTACTGCGTACCTCGATGTTGCTGGCGCGCGAACGCGGTGAAACCTTCGCCGGGTTCAAACATTCACGCTATGCCAGTGGTGAATATTTTAGCCAATATCTGCAAGGTACCTGGCAGCCGAAAACGGCGAAAGTTGGCGAACTGTTTGCCCGCAGCGGAATTACGTTACCTACCCGTGAGATGTGGGCGCAGCTGCGCGACGACGTGATGCGCTATGGCATATACAACCAGAATCTCCAGGCGGTGCCGCCAACCGGTTCCATCTCTTACATCAACCATGCCACGTCGAGTATTCATCCGATTGTGGCGAAAGTAGAGATACGCAAAGAGGGCAAAACAGGACGCGTTTACTACCCTGCCCCGTTTATGACTAACGAAAATCTGGCGCTATATCAGGATGCTTACGAAATTGGCGCAGAAAAGATCATCGACACCTACGCCGAAGCGACCCGCCATGTCGATCAGGGGCTGTCGCTGACGCTATTTTTCCCCGATACCGCCACCACTCGCGATATCAACAAAGCGCAGATTTACGCCTGGCGCAAGGGTATCAAAACGCTCTATTACATTCGCCTGCGTCAGATGGCGCTGGAAGGCACTGAAATTGAAGGCTGCGTCTCCTGCTCGCTCTAAGAGACTGAAAAATAATTGCAATATATTGAATTTGCATGATTTTGTAGGTCGGATAAGGCGTTCACGCCGCATCCGGCAGGAACAAAGCGCACATTGCCAAAAATCGGAGTCTGATGAGTCCGGCTTTAAGGAATATCTATGAAACTCTCACGTATCAGCGCCATCAACTGGAACAAGATAGCAGACGATAAAGATCTGGAGGTGTGGAATCGCCTGACCAGCAATTTCTGGCTCCCGGAAAAGGTGCCACTATCGAACGATATTCCTGCATGGCAGACATTAAGTGTCGTAGAACAACAACTGACGATGCGCGTTTTTACTGGCCTGACGCTGCTCGACACGCTGCAAAATGTTATCGGCGCGCCTTCGCTGATGCCCGATGCGCTCACGCCTCATGAAGAGGCGGTATTATCGAATATAAGCTTTATGGAAGCGGTTCATGCCCGCTCTTACAGTTCGATTTTCTCGACGCTGTGCCAGACAAAAGATGTCGATGTCGCCTACGCCTGGAGTGAAGAAAACGCGCCGTTGCAGCGAAAAGCGCAGATTATTCAGCAACATTATCACGGCGATAATCCGCTGAAAAAGAAAATCGCCAGTGTCTTTCTTGAATCATTTTTGTTCTATTCTGGCTTCTGGCTGCCGATGTATTTTTCCAGTCGCGGAAAGCTGACCAATACCGCAGACCTGATCCGTCTGATTATCCGTGATGAAGCGGTCCACGGTTACTACATCGGCTATAAATATCAGAAAAGCCTGGAAAAGATCTCCCAGGCACAACGTGAAGAGTTGAAGAATTTCGCCTTCGATTTGTTGCTGGAACTCTACGACAACGAGTTGCAATACACCGATGAGCTGTACGCCGAAACCACATGGGCTGACGATGTGAAAGCGTTTCTCTGCTACAACGCCAATAAGGCGTTGATGAATCTGGGCTACGAACCGTTATTTCCCGCAGAAATGGCGGAAGTGAATCCGGCAATCCTCGCCGCACTTTCGCCGAATGCCGATGAAAATCACGATTTCTTTTCCGGTTCAGGCTCCTCTTATGTGATGGGGAAAGCGGTTGAAACAGAAGATGAAGACTGGAATTTCTGACGGGGTTATTTTCCAAAAATATCACTACCCGCAGCAGGGAAATAATTCCCGCCAAATATACTCGTCATACTTCAAGTTGCATGTGCTGCGTCTGCGTTCGCTCACCCCAGTCACTTACTTATGTAAGCTCATGGGGATTCACTCGCTTGTCGCCTTCCTGCAACTCGAATTATTTAGAGTATAGCTTTATATCACGCAAATAATTTGTGGTGATCTACACTGACTCTCTGTTGCATTATTCGCCTGAAACTACAATATTCAGGCATTTTTTCGCTATCTATAACAAAAAATATCAATTTTTCTCGATTTGCTCTCAGCCCTTATATCACGGGAAATTCCGGCAATTTGCTCGTATCAATATTCATGCCACATTTGTCATCAGGGGTTGCCTCAGATTCTCAGTATGTTAGGGTAGAAAAAAGTGACTATTTCCATTGGGTAATATATCGACATAAACAAATAACAGGAATCTTTCTATTGCATGGCAATTAAATTAGAAATTAAAAATCTTTATAAAATATTTGGCGAGCATCCACAGCGAGCTTTCAAATATATCGAACAAGGACTTTCAAAAGAACAAATTCTGGAAAAAACTGGGCTATCGCTTGGCGTAAAAGACGCCAGTCTGGCCATTGAAGAAGGCGAGATATTTGTCATCATGGGATTATCCGGTTCGGGTAAATCCACAATGGTACGCCTTCTCAATCGCCTGATTGAACCCACCCGCGGGCAAGTGCTGATTGATGGTGTGGATATTGCCAAAATATCCGACGCCGAACTCCGTGAGGTGCGCAGAAAAAAGATTGCGATGGTCTTCCAGTCCTTTGCCTTAATGCCGCATATGACCGTGCTGGACAATACTGCGTTTGGTATGGAATTGGCCGGAATTAATGCCGAAGAACGCCGGGAAAAAGCCATTGATGCACTGCGTCAGGTCGGGCTGGAAAATTATGCCCACAGCTACCCGGACGAACTCTCTGGCGGGATGCGTCAACGTGTGGGATTAGCCCGCGCGTTAGCGATTAATCCGGATATATTATTAATGGACGAAGCCTTCTCGGCGCTCGATCCATTAATTCGCACCGAGATGCAGGATGAGCTGGTAAAATTACAGGCGAAACATCAGCGTACCATTGTCTTTATTTCCCACGATCTCGATGAAGCCATGCGTATTGGCGACCGAATTGCCATTATGCAAAATGGTGAAGTGGTACAGGTCGGCACACCGGATGAAATTCTCAATAATCCAGCGAATGATTATGTCCGCACCTTCTTCCGTGGCGTCGATATTAGTCAAGTATTCAGTGCGAAAGATATTGCCCGCCGCAGCCCTAATGGCTTAATTCGTAAAACCCCTGGCTTCGGCCCACGTTCGGCACTGAAATTATTGCAGGATGAAGATCGCGAATATGGCTACGTTATCGAACGCGGTAATAAGTTTGTCGGCGCAGTGTCTATCGATTCGCTTAAGGCCGCATTAACGCAGCAGCAAGGTCTTGATGCAGCACTGATTGATGCGCCGTTAGCGGTCGATGCGCAAACGCCTCTTAGCGAGTTGCTCTCTCATGTCGGACAGGCGCCCTGTGCGGTGCCCGTGGTCGACGAGGACCAACAGTATGTCGGCATCATTTCGAAAGGAATGCTGCTGCGCGCTTTAGATCGTGAGGGGGTAAATAATGGCTGATCAAAATAATCCGTGGGATACCACACCAGCGGCGGACAGTGCCGCACAATCCGCAGATGCCTGGGGTACACCGGCTGCTACACCGACTGACGGTGGTGGCGCCGACTGGCTGACCAGCACGCCTGCGCCAAACGCCGAGCATTTTAATATTCTCGATCCGTTCCATAAGACGCTGATCCCACTCGACAGTTGGGTCACTGAAGGGATCGACTGGGTCGTTACCCATTTCCGTCCCGTCTTCCAGGGCGTGCGCGTTCCGGTCGATTATATCCTCAACGGTTTCCAGCAACTGCTGCTGGGTATGCCCGCGCCGGTGGCGATTATCGTATTCGCTCTCATCGCCTGGCAAATTTCCGGTGTCGGAATGGGCGTCGCGACGCTGGTTTCGCTGATTGCCATCGGCGCAATCGGTGCCTGGTCGCAGGCCATGGTTACCCTGGCGCTGGTGTTAACCGCCCTGCTGTTCTGTATCGTCATCGGTTTGCCGTTGGGGATCTGGCTGGCGAGAAGTCCGCGAGCGGCGAAAATTATTCGTCCACTGCTTGATGCCATGCAGACAACGCCGGCGTTTGTTTATCTGGTGCCAATCGTCATGCTGTTTGGTATCGGCAACGTACCGGGCGTAGTGGTGACGATCATCTTTGCGCTGCCGCCGATTATCCGTCTGACTATTCTGGGGATTAACCAGGTTCCGGCGGATCTGATTGAAGCCTCGCGCTCATTCGGTGCCAGCCCGCGCCAGATGCTGTTCAAAGTTCAGTTACCGCTGGCGATGCCGACCATTATGGCGGGCGTTAACCAGACACTGATGCTGGCTCTTTCTATGGTGGTCATCGCCTCGATGATTGCCGTCGGCGGGCTGGGTCAGATGGTACTTCGCGGTATTGGTCGTCTGGATATGGGGCTTGCCACCGTTGGCGGCGTCGGGATTGTGATCCTAGCCATTATCCTCGATCGCCTGACACAGGCCGTTGGGCGTGACTCACGCAGTCGCGGCAACCGTCGCTGGTACACCACTGGCCCTGTCGGTCTGCTGACCCGTCCATTCATTAAGTAACTCTGCACTTGCCCGGTGACGCCGGGCATATCACCCTGCCAAAAAAAGGAATAACAATGCGACATAGCGTACTTTTTGCGACAGCGTTTGCCACGCTTATCTCTACACAAACTTTTGCTGCCGATCTGCCGGGCAAAGGCATTACTGTTAATCCAGTTCAGAGCACCATCACCGAAGAAACCTTCCAGACGCTGCTGGTGAGTCGTGCGCTGGAGAAATTAGGTTATACCGTCAATAAACCCAGCGAAGTGGATTACAACGTTGGCTACACCTCGCTTGCTTCCGGCGATGCAACCTTCACCGCCGTGAACTGGACGCCGCTGCATGACAACATGTACGAAGCGGCCGGTGGCGATAAGAAATTTTATCGCGAAGGGGTATTTGTTAACGGCGCGGCGCAGGGTTACCTGATCGATAAGAAAACTGCCGACCAGTACAAAATCACCAACATCGCGCAACTGAAAGATCCGAAGATCGCTAAACTGTTCGATACCAACGGCGATGGCAAAGCGGATTTAACCGGCTGTAATCCTGGCTGGGGCTGCGAAGGAGCCATCAACCACCAGCTTGCTGCGTATGAACTGACCAACACCGTGACGCATAATCAGGGGAACTATGCGGCGATGATGGCCGACACCATCAGTCGTTACAAAGAGGGTAAGCCGGTGTTTTACTACACCTGGACGCCGTACTGGGTGAGTAACGAACTGAAGCCGGGGAAAGATGTGGTCTGGTTGCAGGTGCCGTTCTCCGCACTGCCGGGCGATAAAAATGCCGACACCAAGTTGCCGAATGGCGCGAATTACGGCTTCCCGGTCAGCACCATGCATATCGTTGCCAACAAAGCCTGGGCCGAGAAAAATCCGGCGGCAGCCAAACTGTTTGCCATTATGCAGTTGCCAGTGGCAGATATTAACGCCCAGAACGCCATTATGCATGACGGCAAAGCCTCAGAAGGCGATATTCAGGGCCACGTTGATGGCTGGATCAAAGCCCACCAGCAGCAGTTCGATGGCTGGGTGAATGAGGCGCTGGCAGCGCAGAAGTAAATATTGATAACCGCGCAGATAATGCTCATGTGAGTAAAACAATTGCAGCGATGGTTTTAATCCGGCTGAAAATCGATGAGACGTTTTCTGAAGGCCGGGGCGACGCGCAGGGATGCGCGGCGAGGGCGCGTCTTACAGGGATGTTACCTCGCGCCCGTACCCGATAGCCGTAAGAAATAAGTCGAATGTACCGCGTAGCGGCGATTTTGTGCCAAAAGCCTGGGTCGCCAGGGTGGTGGCGACTGAGCCACCCTGGCACGTTCACCAGCAAAATAGTGACAAAGTAGCTATAGTCTGGAAGTGAACGTAACATTTGCCTTAGTGACATATTTCACCTTCAAATACCCTCTCCCCATTACCCGCACATTTCAACAATCTATCTTTCATCCCATATTCATCAACATCCGCTATTATTGATTTCCAGCTTAATCATCACCTGATGAACAAAAATAATGACTAAACCCAATCATGAGCTTAGCCCGGCGCTGATCGTGCTAATGTCGATCGCCACCGGTCTGGCGGTCGCCAGCAATTATTACGCACAGCCATTACTCGACACCATCGCGCGTAACTTTTCCCTTTCCGCCAGTTCGGCAGGCTTTATTGTTACAGCCGCGCAGTTGGGCTATGCCGCAGGTCTGCTGTTTCTTGTTCCATTGGGTGATATGTTTGAACGCCGCCGCCTGATTGTCACCATGACCTTACTGGCAGCCGGTGGCATGTTAATCACTGCCAGCAGTCAGTCGCTGGCGATGATGATCCTCGGTACGGCATTAACCGGTTTATTCTCGGTCGTGGCACAAATTCTGGTTCCACTGGCGGCGACGCTGGCTTCACCGGACAAACGCGGCAAGGTGGTTGGCACCATTATGAGTGGCCTGCTACTGGGGATTTTACTCGCACGGACCATTGCCGGGCTGCTGGCGAATCTCGGCGGCTGGCGCACCGTCTTTTGGGTCGCATCGGTGTTAATGGCACTGATGGCACTGGCGTTATGGCGCGGCCTGCCACAAATGAAATCTGAAACCCACCTCAACTACCCACAGTTGCTTGGTTCCGTTTTCAGCATGTTTATCAGCGATAAGATCCTGCGCACCCGCGCGTTGCTGGGCTGCCTGACCTTTGCTAACTTCAGCATTCTCTGGACATCAATGGCTTTTTTGCTCGCCGCGCCGCCTTTTAATTACAGCGATGGCGTAATTGGTCTGTTTGGCCTTGCAGGAGCTGCCGGGGCGTTGGGCGCTCGCCCGGCGGGCGGTTTTGCCGATAAGGGCAAATCGCATCTCACAACAACGTTTGGTCTGCTGCTGTTGTTACTTTCATGGTTGGCGATCTGGTTTGGCCACGCTTCCGTACTGGCGCTAATTATCGGCATTCTGATACTGGATCTCACCGTGCAGGGCGTGCATATCACCAATCAAACTGTGATTTATCGTATTCACCCTGATGCGCGTAATCGCCTGACCGCAGGTTACATGACCAGCTACTTTATTGGCGGTGCTGCTGGTTCGCTGATCTCGGCATCCGCCTGGCAACATGGCGGTTGGGCTGGCGTTTGTCTGGCTGGCGCGACGATTGCCCTGGTTAACTTACTGGTCTGGTGGCGAGGTTTTCATCGTCAGGAAGTCGCAAATTAAGCAATCAGCAACCGTTTTCGTGGCTTTACACTTATAAGGGTGTTAAGAAGCCCATCAGTCTGATAAGGTTAAGATATTCATTCAGACTATTAATAATATTTACAATCGTTAAGCGTACACTCTATGGTAAGCCCTACTCCACTGCCTGCTTCTGGTTCGGCGACCTTCATGGAAGGCTGCAAAGACAGTTTACCGATTGTTATTAGTTATATTCCGGTGGCCTTTGCATTTGGTCTGAATGCGACCCGTCTGGGATTCTCTCCCCTGGAAAGCGTTTTTTTCTCCTGCATTATTTATGCAGGAGCGAGCCAGTTTGTCATCACCGCAATGCTGGCAGCTGGTAGTAGCTTGTGGGTAGCCGCATTGACCGTTATGGCAATGGATGTTCGCCATGTACTGTATGGTCCATCGTTGCGTAGCCGCATTGTTCAACGCCTGCAAAAATCGAAAACCGCACTGTGGGCATTTGGCCTGACGGACGAAGTTTTTGCCGCAGCAACGGCAAAACTGGTACGTAATAATCGCCGCTGGAGCGAAAACTGGATGATCGGCATTGCCTTCAGTTCATGGTCATCGTGGGTATTTGGTACGGTAATAGGGGCATTTTCGGGCAGCGGTTTGCTGCAAGGTTATCCAGCCGTCGAAGCAGCATTAGGCTTTATGCTGCCGGCACTCTTTATGAGTTTTCTGCTCGCCTCTTTCCAGCGCAAACAATCCCTTTGCGTTACCGCAGCGTTAGTTGGTGCCCTTGCTGGCGTAACGCTATTTTCTATTCCCGTCGCCATTCTGGCAGGCATTGTCTTTGGCTGCCTCACTGCGTTAATCCAGTCATTCTGGCAAGGAGCACCTGATGAGCTATGAGGTTCTGCTGCTTGGATTACTGGTTGGCGCGGCGAATTACTGCTTCCGCTATTTACCCCTACGCCTGAGAGTGGGCAATGCCCGCCCAACCAAGCGTGGCGCAGTGGGTATTTTGCTCGACACCATTGGCATCGCCTCGATTTGCGCTCTGCTGGTTGTCTCTACCGCACCAGAAGTGATACACGATTCACGCCGTTTCGTACCCACGCTGGTCGGTTTTGCGGTACTGGGAGCCAGTTTCTATAAAACACGCAGCATCATTATTCCCACTTTATTGAGTGCGCTGGCCTACGGGCTGACGTGGAAAGTGATGACGTTTCTATAGACCACAAGAATCATTTTTCTAAAACAATACATTTACTTTATTTGTCACTGTCGTTACTATATCGGCTGAAATTAATGAGGTCATACCCAAATGGATAGTTCGTTTACGCCCATTGAACAAATGCTAAAATTTCGCGCCAGCCGCCACGAAGATTTTCCTTATCAGGAGATCCTTCTGACCCGTCTTTGTATGCATATGCAAAGCAAGCTGCTGGAGAACCGCAATAAAATGCTGAAGGCTCAGGGGATTAACGAGACGTTGTTTATGGCGTTGATTACGCTGGAGTCTCAGGAAAACCACAGTATTCAGCCTTCTGAATTAAGTTGTGCTCTTGGATCATCCCGTACCAATGCGACGCGTATTGCCGATGAACTGGAAAAACGTGGCTGGATCGAACGTCGTGAAAGCAATAACGATCGCCGCTGCCTGCATCTGCAATTAACGGAAAAAGGTCACGAGTTTTTGCGCGAGGTTTTACCGCCGCAGCATAACTGCCTGCATCAACTCTGGTCCGCGCTCAGCACAACAGAAAAAGATCAGCTCGAGCAAATCACCCGCAAATTGCTCTCCCGTCTCGATCAGATGGAACAAGACGGTGCTGTTCTCGAAGCGATGAGCTAACGCGTCATCTCGCTCAAAAATCCAGACTTATAAAAGAAAAACTGACCGGCCAGCATCGCAACGTGCTGGCCTTTTTGGCAAGCAGGTCGGCTCAGCCGATGAGTTAAGAAGATCGTGGAGAATACTATGAGCGCAAATGCGGAGACACAAACCCCGCAGCAACCGGTAAAGAAGAGCGGCAAACGTAAGCGTCTGCTCCTCCTTCTCACCTTGCTCTTTATTATTATTACCGTAGCGATAGGGATTTATTGGTTTTTGGTACTGCGTCATTTCGAAGAAACGGATGACGCATACGTGGCAGGAAATCAGATTCAAATTATGTCTCAGGTGTCAGGCAGTGTGACGAAAGTCTGGGCCGATAACACCGATTTTGTAAAAGAAGGCGATGTGCTGGTCACTCTCGACCCGACGGATGCTCGCCAGGCGTTTGAAAAAGCCAAAACTGCGCTGGCTTCCAGCGTACGTCAAACCCACCAGCTGATGATTAACAGCAAACAGTTGCAGGCAAATATTGAGGTGCAGAAAATCGCCCTCGCCAAAGCTCAGAGTGACTACAACCGCCGCGTGCCGCTGGGCAATGCCAACCTGATTGGCCGAGAAGAGCTGCAACACGCCCGCGACGCCGTCACCAGCGCCCAGGCGCAGCTGGATGTCGCCATTCAACAATACAATGCCAATCAGGCGATGATTTTGGGTACTAAACTTGAAGATCAGCCTGCCGTGCAACAGGCTGCCACTGAAGTGCGTAATGCCTGGCTGGCGCTGGAGCGTACCCGTATTGTCAGCCCGATGACTGGTTATGTCTCCCGTCGCGCAGTACAGCCTGGTGCACAAATTAGCCCAACGACGCCGCTGATGGCGGTCGTTCCAGCCACGAATATGTGGGTGGATGCTAACTTTAAAGAGACGCAGATTGCCAATATGCGCATCGGTCAGCCGGTTACCATCACCACCGATATTTACGGCGATGATGTGAAATACACCGGTAAAGTGGTTGGTCTGGATATGGGTACGGGTAGCGCGTTCTCGCTGCTTCCGGCGCAAAACGCCACCGGTAACTGGATCAAAGTCGTTCAGCGTCTGCCTGTTCGTATCGAACTGGACCAGAAACAGTTGGAGCAATACCCGCTGCGTATCGGTTTATCCACGCTGGTGAGCGTCAATACCACTAACCGTGACGGCCAGGTACTGGCAAACAAAGTACGCTCCACACCGGTCGCGGTAAGCACCGCGCGTGAAATCAGCCTGGCACCTGTCAATAAACTGATCGACGACATCGTAAAAGCTAACGCTGGCTAATCCAGAGGTGCGTGTGATGCAACAGCAAAAACCGCTGGAAGGCGCGCAACTGGTCATTATGACGATTGCGCTGTCGCTGGCGACATTCATGCAGGTGCTGGACTCCACCATTGCTAACGTGGCGATCCCCACTATCGCCGGGAACCTGGGTTCATCACTCAGTCAGGGAACGTGGGTAATCACCTCCTTCGGGGTGGCGAATGCCATCTCGATCCCTCTTACCGGCTGGCTGGCAAAGCGCTTCGGGGAAGTGAAACTGTTCCTCTGGTCGACCATCGCCTTCGCCATTGCTTCGTGGGCATGTGGTGTCTCCAGCAGTCTGAATATGCTGATCTTCTTCCGCGTGATTCAGGGGATTGTCGCCGGGCCATTGATCCCGCTTTCGCAAAGTCTGTTACTGAATAACTACCCACCGGCCAAACGTTCTATCGCGCTGGCGTTGTGGTCGATGACGGTGATTGTCGCGCCAATTTGCGGCCCGATCCTCGGCGGTTATATCAGTGATAATTACCACTGGGGCTGGATATTCTTCATCAACGTGCCGATTGGCGTGGCGGTGGTGTTGATGACACTACAAACCCTGCGCGGACGCGAAACCCGCACCGAACGGCGGCGGATTGATGCCGTGGGGCTGGCGCTGCTGGTGATTGGTATCGGCAGCCTGCAGATTATGCTCGACCGGGGTAAAGAGCTGGACTGGTTCTCATCACAGGAAATTATCATCCTCACCGTGGTAGCGGTGGTGGCTATCTGCTTCCTGATTGTCTGGGAGCTAACGGATGATAACCCGATAGTCGATCTGTCGTTGTTTAAGTCGCGCAACTTCACCATCGGCTGCTTATGTATCAGCCTCGCGTATATGCTCTACTTCGGCGCTATTGTTCTGCTGCCGCAGCTGTTGCAGGAAGTCTACGGCTACACGGCAACATGGGCAGGGCTGGCCTCTGCGCCGGTAGGGATTATTCCGGTGATCCTGTCGCCGATTATCGGTCGATTTGCGCATAAACTGGATATGCGGCGGCTGGTGACGTTCAGCTTTATTATGTATGCCGTCTGCTTCTACTGGCGTGCCTATACCTTTGAACCGGGTATGGATTTTGGCGCGTCGGCCTGGCCGCAGTTTATCCAGGGCTTCGCAGTGGCCTGCTTCTTTATGCCGCTGACCACCATTACGCTGTCTGGTCTGCCACCGGAACGACTGGCGGCGGCGTCGAGCCTCTCCAACTTTACGCGAACGCTGGCGGGGTCTATCGGTACGTCCATAACGACGACGATGTGGACTAACCGCGAGTCGATGCACCATGCTCAGTTGACCGAATCGGTGAACCCGTATAACCCGAACGCCCAGGCGATGTACAGTCAACTGGAAGGTCTGGGGATGACGCAACAGCAGGCATCGGGCTGGATTGCTCAGCAGATCACCAATCAGGGGCTGATTATTTCCGCCAATGAGATCTTCTGGATGTCAGCCGGGATATTCCTCATCCTGCTGGGGCTGGTGTGGTTTGCTAAACCGCCATTTGGCGCAGGCGGCGGCGGAGGCGGTGCGCACTAAGGTTGTTCAAGGGAGCTGCGGCTCCCTTTTTGCTTGCTCATTCTGTAAACGGTTGTTTAATCAACGCCAAATGATGCCATTATTGAGAGTTGCTTAATAAACAGTTCTGCAATCAAAAAAATAGACAATGTATTTATATTCTTCTTAAGAATCGTGTGTTTTATCTCATATTTTTATGCGTTTTATCGATACACAGAAATCACATTTATATTATTTTTTTGATAAAAATCCTGGTGTTTACCCCCTTCTAAGAAGATGTGCAAACAATAAACACGCAATTAATTCGTCATTTTTATTAAATTCAAAATAATATCTACATCATACATCTTAATGATTTTCCTCATTTTTCTTTTTATCATTTTTTACCGCTTAAGATATTTAAAGATTTTTGCCACAGAAAACTATGCAACTTATTTTTTAGCACAACGCCTAAACCATCAAAATAAATTAATATTAAATTAACCATAAATTAAACTGATTTATAAACATTGGTTTCACGCACTACTCTTCATTTGAAGAAACAGTAACCTGTTCCCAAGACATTAAAATCTAATTTTCTTATGTAGTTACTGTGAGCTCATTATTTATCTAAAAATAAATCATAAGGATGAGAAGGAACTTTATGAACATCAAAAAGCATCCCTTGTCAACGCTGGCAATAGCTATTTCAACCGTGTTATCAATACCCGTTTCACTGGCATGGACACCACCCACGACCATCAACAGTGATGTTACCATCGACAATAATGATGTTGTAACGCTATCCTCATCCGAAAATAATTCATCCGCCTGGGATCAATTTCATTATCTTAATGTTGGTTCAAAAAGTGAAGGAACATTGAATATAGATGGGCGGGATCTGTCTACGGCTAAAATCGTAATCGGCAATGCTACCTCCGGGGTAATGAAATTAGAAAATAATACTCATCTAACGCTTAGTCATGCATCGCCTAATGAACGCGATGTTTATTTAGGTAAGAATGGTGGTTCAGGAACCTTAATGGTGCTTAGCGGCAGTACTATCACCGATTTAAATGAATTCAGAATCGGTGAATATGATTACCAGGCACAAGGACAAGTCATTATTGACGGTGCGGGTTCTTCCGTTTCTGCAACGTATGTGATGGTCGGCGATCAGGGAACAGGTAAACTCGAAATCACGCATGGCGGTCGTCTTACAGCATCAAAGGATGTGCTCATTGGTTTTACTGGAAGTTCAGGTGATTTTCACGGGACTGGATACGGTGAAACGCTGGTTGATGGCGACAATTCTTCATTAACAGTGAATGAATATATCAACCTCGGGGGATTGAGTTCATTGCAGAACGAGGCCAAGGGGATACTTACCGTTAGTAATAATGCCACGGTCAGTGCTAATCAATTTATCTGGCTTGGGATAGCAGAAACCAGCACCGGTATTCTAAACATTGGTGGAGCGCAGGGAGAAGCAGAACAGAAAGCGGGGATCATCAAGACACCGATTATCCATATGGGAAGCGATGTAGGGGATAGTACTGCCCAAATTAATTTTAACCACTCCAGCGAAGATTTTATCCTGGCTGCAGATATAGTTGGCAAAGGCGAAGTTAACCAGGAAGGTTCCGGAGTCACGACGTTGACTGGCGCAAATACCTACTCTGGCCAAACAAATATTAATAAAGGCACCTTGCGCGCCGGTATCAACGATACCTTCAGCCCAAACTCCGATTATGTTGTCGACAGTGAAGGGAATATCGATTTAGACGGTTTTTCACAAACCTTAAATACACTGGATTTGGCGGGTACAGCAACACTGTCTTCCACAAAAAATGGCGACAAATTCACGCCTGCCACACTCACCATTAATGGTAATTACACTGCTAATAATGGTTTGTTAGTTATGCGTACCGAACTCGGCGATGATAATTCCGCGACTGATAAACTCATCGTAAAAGGGGATACTTCCGGTAGTACCCGCGTCATGGTCAACAATGCGGGCGGTCTGGGCGCGGATACTCTGGAAGGGATAAAAATTGTCGAGGTTGA